>NZ_JBIBZU010000003.1:0-488159 GCF_043088245.1 Streptomyces sp. NPDC014623
GCCGCCCCCCCGGCGGCCCCCCCCGCCCCCTCCCCCCCCGCGCCGGCCCCCCCCCCCCCGCCGCGGGCGCCGGGGCCCCCCGCCCCGGGGCCCCCCCCCCGCCGCGGGGGGAGAGAGGTCGTCGTGACGCACGTCGCGATGTTATCCGTGGCCTTCAGATCCCCGTTCCCGTACGCCGCAGAACGCGCAGGGAATCCGTCACCGAGATCTCGGTGAACGCCCCCGAGGACAGGGCGCGCCGGTGGACGCGGTAGGGGGCCTGGCCGCCGTCCGCCGGGTCGGGGAACACATCGTGGATGACCAGCAGACCGCCCTCGGCGACCTTCGGGGCCCAGCCCTCGTAGTCGCCGTTCGCGTGCTCGTCGGTGTGCCCGCCGTCGATGAAGACCAGGCCGAGCGCCCCGCTCCAGACGGCCGAGATCTGCGGGGACCGCCCGACGAGCGCCACCACGTGCTCCTCCAGGCCCGCCCGGTGCAGGGTGCGCCGGAAGGCCGGAAGCGTGTCCATCAGGCCGGTCTCCGGGTCCACCACGGACGGGTCGTGGTACTCCCAGCCCGGCTGCTGCTCCTCGCTGCCCCGGTGGTGGTCGACGGTCAGGGCGGTCACCCCGGCCGCCCGGGCGGCGTCCGCCAGCAGGACGGTGGACCGCCCGCAGTACGTACCGACCTCCAGGAGCGGCAGACCCAGTGCGCCGGCCTCGACGGCGGCGGCGTACAGGGCGAGCCCTTCGTGGACCGGCATGAAGCCCTTGGCGGCCTCGAAGGCGGCGAGAACCTCCGGCTCGGGACGGGCGGCGGACTCGGCGGCCACGGGATTCCTCCTGGTGGGGCGGTGGATCGGACGGCGTCCCATCGTGCCGTACGCCCCCGCCGTTCCGGTCGGCGGGGCGGAGGGACGGGCCGGGTCAGCGCCGCAAGGGCGCCGCGGCGCCGGCCGGAGCCTGTCCAGCCGCGGCGAGCGCGTCGCCCGCACTGCTGGCCAGGAGTACCGGGCGCGCAGGCCGCTGCGCCGGCAGGAACGCGGCCAGCACGAGACCGACCAGTACCGCCCCCGTGGCGATCATGAACGAGGTCCGGAAACCCTCCATGGTGGGAACGTCCACCGACCCCGTCCGCGTCGAGGTGTCGGCCAGCACCATCCCGATCACCGCACTCGACAGCGAGGTGCCGATCGACCGCATCAGTGTGTTCAGGCCGTTGGCCGCACCCGTCTCGGACGCGTCGACCGCCCCGGTGATCAGGGCGGGCAGCGAGGAGTAGGCGAGCCCGATCCCCGCACCGAGCACCACCGCGATCACCACGGTCTGCCAGGCGGCACTCATCAGGCCGAGCCCCGCGCCGTAACCGACCGCGATGACCAGCATGCCCAGCATCAGGGAGGCCTTGGGGCCGCGGCGGGCGGAGATCCGGGCGTACAGCGGGGCGACGAACATCATCGTCAGGCCCAGCGGAGCCACGCAGAGCCCGGCCACCACCATGGACTGCCCCAGTCCGTAACCCGTCGAGGCGGGCAGCTGGAGCAGTTGCGGCAGGACCAGCGAGACGGCGTAGAACGCGACCCCGACCATGATCGAGACGAGGTTGGTGAGCAGCACCTCACGGCGGGCGCTGGTACGCAGGTCGACCAGCGGCGCGGGGGAGCGCAGCTCGAACAGGCCCCACAGCACCAGGACCACCAGGGACGCGGCGATCAGACCGAGCGTCAGGGGAGAGGACCAGCCCCAGTCGCCGCCCTTGGTGACGGGCAGCAGCAGGCAGACCAGGCCGAGGGAGAGCCCGAGCGCGCCGACGAGGTCGAAGCGTCCCGGAGCCCGCAGCGGGGGCTCCGGCACGACACACACCGTCAGGGTCATGGCCAGCACCCCGAGTGCCGCCGAACCGAGGAAGAGCGCGTGCCAGTCGGCGTGCTGGGCGACGAACGCGGCGGCGGGCAGCGCGAGGCCGCCGCCCACGCCTATGGAGGAGCTCATCAGGGCCATCGCCGAGCCGAGCTTCTCGCGCGGCAGCACGTCGCGCATGATGCCGATCCCCAGCGGAATGGCGCCCATGGCGAATCCCTGGAGCGCCCGGCCGGCGATCATGATCACCAGGTCGCCGGTGGAGGCGCAGACCAGCGAACCGGCCACCATCACGGCGAGGCTGACGAGCAGCATCCGCCGCTTGCCGTACAGATCGCCGAGCCGCCCCATGATCGGGGTCGCGACGGCCCCGGCGAGCAGGGTGGCCGTCATCACCCAGGTGGCGTTCGCCGGGTCGGTGCCCAGCAGGGACGGCAGGTCCTTGATGACGGGGACGAGCAGGGTCTGCATCACCGCGACGGTGATCCCCGCGAACGCGAGCACGGGAACGACGCCGCGGCCCTTGCCCTCGCGGAGGCCGGGGAGGCCCTCGCCCCCGCGCGGGTCGGGGAGCTCCCCGGCTTGCTGTCCGTTCGTCGTCCGTTGCATACGTGTGGCCTCCGGGCAGGCGGAAGTGCGGAAGATGGGGCTGGCGGAGCGTGCGGGAGCGCGCGGGAGGGCAGCGCCCACCGCCACGTGTGTGCACGCTGAACGCTTCCGTACGCCTGCGGTATTCCGGTGAACGAGGAGTGAAGAGGGGCAGTCGGTGAGGGCGTACGGCGGGGGACGGAGGCCGGACGGGACCGAAGGGGGAGCCGAAACCGGTGTACGGGGCACGAATGGCCTGCGAATATGACATCCATGTCTGACGTCCCCCGGCCCGCGCGGCCTCCCGCCCGATCGAGAACCCGTACGTGGGCCGTGGTCGCGGCCGCGTGCACCGGCCAGTTCCTGGTCGTCCTCGATGTGTCCGTCGTCAATGTGGCGCTGCCGTCCATGCGCTCCGACCTGGGCCTGAGCGCACCCGGACTGCAATGGGTCGTCAACGCCTACTCGATCGCCTTCGCCGGGTTCATGCTGCTCGGCGGGCGGGCCGCGGACATATACGGCCGCAAGAGGATGTTCCTGACCGGACTCGGCCTCTTCACCGCGGCCTCGCTGGCCGGCGGGTGCGCGCAGGAGGGCTGGCAGCTCCTCGCGGCCCGTGCCGGGCAGGGGCTCGGCGCCGCGGTGCTGTCCCCGGCGACGCTCACCATCCTCACCGCGGCCGTCCCCGAAGGCCCCGCGCGGTCCAGGGCGATCGGCACCTGGATGGCGGTCGGCGCGGGCGGCGGAGCGGCCGGCGGACTGGTCGGCGGGGTGCTCACCGACGTCCTCTCCTGGCGATGGGTCCTGCTCGTCAACGTGCCGATCGGCGTCCTCGCCCTCGCCTGCGCGGCCGTGTGGCTGGCCGAGGGCCGGGCGGGCGACCGGCGCCGCGTGGACCTGCTGGGCGCGGTGCTCGTCACGGCCGGCCTGGCGGCGACGGCGTACGGCATCGTGCAGACCGAGGCCGCGGGCTGGACCGGCACCGCGACACTGGTGCCCCTGCTGGGCGGCCTGGCCCTGCTCGGCGTGTTCGTCCTGGTGGAGTCCAGGGCGGCCGCGCCGCTGATGCCGTTGCGGGTGCTGGGAGTGCGTGCCGTCTCAGCGGCGAACGTGTCGATGCTGCTGCTGGGGTCGGCGACCTTCTGCATGTGGTACTTCATGACCGTCTACGCCCAGAACGTACTGGGCTACACACCGCTGGAGGCCGGATTCGCGCTCGTACCGAGCTCCGCCGCGGTCTTCATCGGGGCGAAGGCGGCGCCCGCGATCATGGCGCGGACCGGCGCCAAGCCCCTGGCCGTGGCCGGCGCCCTGGTCGCCGCCGCCGGCTTCGGCTGGCAGTCCACCATGGGTGTGCACGGCTCCTACCTCACCGCGGTCTGCCTCCCCGGCGTCCTGATGATGGCCGGAGCCGGACTGGCCTCCACCCCGCTGGCCACGCTCGCCACCTCCGGAGCGGCCCCGGGTGACGCCGGGCTCGTCTCCGGACTGGTCAACACCTCCCGGACGATGGGCGGCGCGCTGGGTCTCGCCGTCCTGTCCACGGTCGCGGCGGCCCGCACCGGGGGCTCGACGGGCGCGGCCGAGATCACGGCCGGATACGCGTCGGCCTTCCGCACCTCCGCCGTGGTGCTGGTGGCCGGAGCGCTGATGATGCTGTTCTGGCTGCCGGGCCGGGGAGACGCGGATGCACGCGGACGTCCGGGCGCGCGATCCGGAGGCCGGGCGGAACGGCCCGGCAACGAGTCCGCGCCGGCGCTGAACTCCCCGGAGGCGTGAGCCCTCCGGTCCGGCCCCCGTCTGCGGCCTCCGGTCTCCCCGGGGCGGCGGGGGGCCGGAGCCGGACACCGCTGTCGCACGGCCGAGGGCCGCCCCGGCCGCGGCGGTCCTCGTGCCGTACGGAGCGGTTCGGGCCACCAGGCCGCCGCCCCCTTCGGAGGGGCGGCGGTGACGGCCGTGCGGCTGCGCGGTCACACCCTGCGCGGTCGCGCCCCCTCGGTGCTTTCCGCAGCCGCCGGCTTCGGCCCCGTCCGCGTCCGCCCCGGGCAGGAGGGGGACAGGGCCGTGCCGTTCGGACTTCGGACACGTGGGAAGTCTCCCCGTGGTGATCGCTCACGTGTGTGTCGCGGCCCCGCCGCCATCCGGCACGGGGTCGCCGCCGGCGCCCCACGGAACGGCTGCGTGGCCCGGATCGCGGTTCACCCGGGGGCGGTACGCCCGGTGAGGGGCGCCTGCCCCAGCGCAACGGACCTGGGCACACCGGGCGCTCCCGCCGGCAGCGGGGTGAGTAACGATTCGTACCGGCCGCCGTTCCCGCGGCGCAGCCCCGGCGGCCAGGGGCGGCGGGCGGTGGCGGACAGGTAGCCTTTCCTCCGTGCCCCGTCTGTCTGAAGTCATCGCCGAGCTCGACGCCCTCTGGCCTCCCGGGCGGGCCGAAGGATGGGACGCGGTCGGCACGGTCTGCGGCGACCCCGGAGCGGAGATCGACCGGGTCCTCTTCGCCGTCGACCCCGTCCAGCAGATCGCCGACGAGGCCCGCACCCTCGGCGCCCAGCTGATCGTCACCCACCACCCCCTGTACCTGCGCGGTACGACGACGGTCGCGGCCTCCACCTTCAAGGGCAGGGTCGTGCACGGGCTCATCAAGCACGACATCGCCCTGCACGTGGCGCACACGAACGCCGACACCGCCGACCCCGGGGTCTCCGACGCCCTCGCCGGTGCCCTGGACCTGCGGGTCACCGGCCCCCTGGTGCCGGACCCCGCCGACTCCGGCGGCCGCCGCGGGCTCGGCCGGATCTGCGAGCTGGACCACCCCGAGACCCTCCGCGACTTCGCCGCCCGCGCCGCCGCCCGGCTGCCGGCCACCGCGCAGGGCATCCGGCTGGCCGGCGACCCGGACGCGCTCGTGCGCCGGGTCGCGGTGAGCGGCGGCTCCGGCGACAGCCTCTTCGACGCCGTACGCGCCGCCGGTGTCGACGCCTTCCTCACCGCGGACCTGCGCCATCACCCGGCCTCCGAGACCGTCCAGCACTCCCCGCTCGGCCTCGTCGATGCCGCGCACTGGGCCACCGAATGGCCCTGGTGCGAGCAGGCCGCCGCACAGCTCGACGCAATTTCCGACCGCCACGGATGGGACCTGCGCGTCCACGTCTCGAAGCAGGTCACCGATCCCTGGACCACCCACCACTCTTCTGGAGCCCCCAACTGAACGCCGCGCCCGCCGACCAGATCCGACTCCTCGAAGTCCAGGCACTCGACGTACGTCTGTCGCAGCTCGACCACAAGCGCACCTCGCTGCCCGAGCACGCCGAGCTGGACTCGCTCAACAGCGACCTCGCGCAGCTGCGTGACCTGCTCGTCGCCTCGCAGACCGAGGAGAGCGACACCACCCGCGAGCAGACCAAGGCGGAGCAGGACGTCGACCAGGTGCGTCAGCGCGCCGTCCGCGACCAGCAGCGGCTCGACTCCGGCGCGGTCTCCTCGCCGAAGGACCTGGAGAGCCTCCAGCGCGAGATCACCTCGCTCGCCAAGCGCCAGGGCGACCTGGAGGACGTGGTCCTCGAGATCATGGAGCGCCGCGAGTCCGCCCAGGAGCGCGTCGCCGAGCTGACCGAGCGTGTCAGCGCGGTGCAGGCCAAGGTCGACGACGCGACCGCCCGCCGGGACGCCGCGACCCGGGAGCTCGAGGCCGAGGCCGCCACCGTGGCCAAGGACCGTGAGGTCGTCGCCGGTGCGGTCCCCGCCGACCTGCTCAAGCTGTACGACAAGCTCCGCGCCCAGCAGGGCGGTGTCGGCGCCGCGCGGCTCTACCAGCGCCGCTGCGAGGGCTGCCGCCTGGAGCTGAACATCACCGAGGTCAACGACGTGAAGGCGGCGTCCCCCGACACCGTGCTCCGCTGCGAGAACTGCCGCCGCATCCTGGTGCGCACCTCGGAGTCGGGCCTGTAATGACCGCTCCACGCCGGCTGGTCGTCGAGGCCGACGGCGGCTCCCGGGGCAACCCGGGGCCCGCCGGCTACGGCGCGGTCGTCCTCGACCCCCACGATGCCGGGACCCTCGCCGAGGCCGCCGAGTACATCGGCGTGGCGACGAACAACGTCGCGGAGTACAAGGGCCTGATCGCCGGACTGAGGGCGGTGAAGGAGCTGTTCCCGGACACACCCGTGGAGGTGCGTGTCCGGATGGACTCCAAGCTGGTGGTCGAGCAGATGTCGGGGCGCTGGAAGATCAAGCACCCCGACATGAAGCCGCTCGCCGCGGAGGCCGCGAGCATCCTGCCCGCCTCCTCGGTCACGTACGAGTGGATCCCGCGCGAGCGGAACAAGCACGCCGACCGGCTCGCCAACGAGGCGATGGACGCGGGCGGGCGGGGCGGACAGTGGGGCCGGGCGTCCTCGACGGCCGGCCTGGAGACGCCCCGCACACCGGCTGCCCCCGACTCGCCCCCGCCCGGCGACGCGGTGGCGGGCGCGGCGAAGGTCCGGGCCGCGATGGCCGCGGCCCGTCCGGCGACGGCCGCTCCGCAGACGGAGCCGACGGCATTTCCGCAAACGGGCCCGGCGGCGGCCCCGCAGGTGGGCTGGGGCAGCGCACCTGACCTGGGCGCGCCCGCCACCTTCATCCTGCTCCGGCACGGCGAGACGGCCCTCACCCCCGAGAAGCGGTTCTCGGGGAGCGGCGGCAGCGACCCCGAGCTCTCGGAGACCGGCCGGCGCCAGGCCGCCCGCGCGGCGGAGGCGTTCGCCGCCCGGGGCACCGTCCAGGAGATCGTCAGCTCCCCGCTGCGCCGCTGCCGGGAGACGGCGTCCGCCGTGGCCGCACGGCTCGGCCTGGAGGTCCGCATCGACGAGGGCCTGCGTGAGACGGACTTCGGCGCCTGGGAGGGCCTCACCTTCGCCGAGGTGAGGGAGCGTCACGCCGCCGACCTCACGGCCTGGCTGGCGTCCCCCGACGCGGCACCCACGGGCGGAGGGGAGAGTTTCGCCGAGGTGGCGGAGCGTGTCTCCGCCACCCGCGACCGGCTGGTCGCCCGCTACGCGGGCCGCACGGTGCTCCTGGTCACGCACGTCACCCCGGTCAAGACCCTGGTCCGGCTCGCGCTGGGCGCCCCGCCGGAGTCGCTGTTCCGTATGGAGCTCTCGCCCGCCTCGGTCTCGACGGTGGCGTACTACGCGGACGGAAACCCGTCGCTCAGGCTCCTCAACGACACCTCGCACCTGCGGTGACGGCGCCGCGGTGACCTGGTCCACAGGTCTCCCGGGTCGCGTCGCCGGACTGCTGATCCCGGTGGTCACCGCCCCGGCAGGAGTCTTCGAGGCGGTGTCCCCGCTGCCGGTGCGGCTCGGCGGCCTGGGTGCGCCGAGCCGCTGATCTCCTGGCTCAGCCGCGGCCGAGCGCCGCGGCCTCGGCCGCCAGCCGCTCCACGCGCGCCCAGTCCCCGGCCGCCACCGCGTCACCGGGCACCATCCAGCTGCCGCCCACACAACCGACGTTGGGCAGGGCCAGGTACGACGGCGCCGAGGCGAGCGAGACGCCGCCCGTCGGGCAGAACCGCGCCTGGGGGAGGGGGGAGGCCAGAGCCTTCAGATAGGCGGTGCCGCCCGCGGCCTCGGCGGGGAAGAACTTCATCTCGGTGATCCCGCGCTCCAGCAGCGCGACCACCTCGGAAGTGGTCGAGACGCCGGGCAGGAACGGCACTCCCGATGCCTTCATCGCGTCCAGCAGGGCGTCCGTCCAGCCCGGGCTGACCAGGAAACGCGCTCCGGCCGCGACGGTCTCCGTCACGTGCGCCGGAGAGAGCACCGTGCCCGCGCCGACCACGGCCCCGGGGACCTCCGACGCGATCGCCCGGATCGCGTCGAGGGCGGCGGCCGTCCGCAGGGTGACCTCGATCGCGGGCAGCCCGCCCGCGACGAGCGCACGGGCCAGGGGCACCGCGTCGGCCGCGTCGTCGATCACGACGACGGGTACGACGGGGGCGAGGTCGAGCACGGAAGCGGACACGGCGGCGGGCGCGGAGGAGGTCATGGACTCATCCTGCCGGGAGGACGGCACGCTGCGCAACGTGCGTTGCGCAGCGCGCAACGCACCCGTGGTCAGTGGATCTCGGTGACCACCACGTCGAGCGCCCACGGCCGCCCGGCCCGGCCGGGAGCCTGCGCCTCCACGGCGTAACCGAGATCGCGAAGCACCTCCACCAGCTCCGCCGGGTCCTTCGGCAGGGCTCCGGCCAGCAGCAGGTCCCGGACCATCCGGCCCTTCGTCGCCTTGTTGAAGTGGCTGACCACGGACCGCTTCTCCACCCCGTCCACCACCCGCGACTGGAGCACCCGCACACGCGCCGTGCGCTCCGCGACCTCGCCCACGGGCTTCCACGCCCCGGCGTACGCGGACGAGCGCAGGTCCAGGACCAGCCCGTCCCCGGCCGCTTCCGGCATGACCGACGCCATCGGGGCGCGCCAGTGCCCGTTCAGCGCACCCAGGCCCGGCAGCTTCACCCCCATCGAACAGCGGTACGAGGGAATCCGGTCGCCCACCCGCACCGCACCCCACAGGCCGGAGAAGACCAGCAGCGACTCCCCGGCCCGCCGCTCGGCCGCAGCGTCCAGGGAGGCCAGGCCGAGGGCGTCGTACAGCACCCCGGTGTAGATCTCCCCGGCGGGCCGGGCCCCGGCGGTGCGCAGCTCCGCGTTCTTGGCGATCTCACCCCGCAGCCCTTCGCTCAGGCCGAGCACCTCACGGGCCTTCTCCTCGTCCGACAAGCACAGCTCGACCAGTTCGTCGAGGACCGCGGCCCGGGAGCCGGCGAGGCCCGGCAGGGACAGGGACTCCGGCTTCAGCGGTGCTCCGCGCCCCGAGGCGGCCTTACCTTCGGAGGGCGGCAACAGCACGAGCACGGAGGTCTCCTTCATACGGGGCACAAGGACTCCGCGCGGGTGGGAGCCCCCGGCAAGGGTACGGGCCGGCCCGTCCGGAGCCCGCCCGCGAGACCGGCGCCACCGCTCAGGCCCGCGCTCGGGAGCCCCGCCCCACCGGGTGCCTGCGGGGCCGCCCGGGTCCCCGGCGGCCGGCTTGTCCGCATCTCGTACGATCACGTACTCGGTTACGGACCGCGTACCGACCCCGTCCCCAGGGAAGGCCTCCTACGTGAGTGACCTCGCCACCGCCCCGGCCGCCGGCAGGCCCCGGCAGATCATCGCCGCCGCACGTGTCCTGCTGGAGGCGGAGGGCCCCGAAGCGCTCACCATGCGACGGCTGGCCGACCGGGTGGGGGTCAAGGCGCCGTCCCTCTACAAGCACTTCCCGGACAAGTCGTCCGTGGTGGCGGCGCTGGCCGCCGAGATGCTCCGGGAGACCGCCGGGGTCCTGGCCGCCGCCGAGGCGGCGGCCCCGGAATCCTTCTCCGCGCTCGCCACCGCGTACCGCACCTACGCCCTGGCCCACCCGCACCTCTACCTCCTCACCATGGACCGGGCCCTCCCCGCCGCCGGGGCGGCGGACGCTGCCGCAGCCCCGCTGTTCCGTGCCGCCGGGGGCGACGAGGACCGGGCCCGGGCGGCCTGGGCCTTCGCCCACGGAATGGTGGTCCTGGAACTCAACGGCCGCTTCCCCCCGGGGGCGGATCTCTCCGCGGCCTGGGAGGCGGGCATCGCGGCCTTCACCGCCGGTCCCGCCGGGTAGCATGGTCACCACGGCAGACGAGCCGGGCGGACGGCCGCGTGAGGATCCCCGGATCCTCCCGAGGAACGTCCGGGCTCCACAGGGCAGGGTGATGGCTAACGGCCACCCGGGGTGACCCGCGGGACAGTGCCACAGAAAACAGACCGCCGGGGACCTCGGTCCCCGGTAAGGGTGAAACGGTGGTGTAAGAGACCACCAGCGCCTGAGGCGACTCAGGCGGCTAGGTAAACCCCACCCGGAGCAAGGTCAAGAGGGAGCGCCCCGGTGCTCCTGCGCGAACGCCCGAGGGCTGCCCGCCCGAGTTCGCGGGTAGACCGCACGAGGCCGGCAGCAATGCCGGCCCTAGATGGATGGCCGTCTCCCCGGCCGCCGCGAGGCGACCGGGCGACAGAACCCGGCGTACAGCCCGACTCGTCTGCCGCCCCCTCATGTGAAGGGACCAGATCCCTCCGACCCGCATGTGTGCGGGTCGGAGGGATCTCGTCCTCCCGGTGGGCCCCAGTCCGCTCAGGCTGTTCGTCCGTTTCTCCCGGCTGCTCCGGGTGCCCTGGGGCGATCGGGGGTGATGGCGGCCCCTCATGGAGGACGCTGCGGACTCCGGCTGCACCTCCCTGGCAGAGGCTCCTCGTACGCCTTGGGTGGAGGGGCCCGCGTCTCGCGTTCCTCCTCCTCTCGCACGAGGGTTCCCCGGTGGATGAGGGAGATCCGGTGGCCGGTCGTCGTGGGCGGTACGTTGCCCGTCCGGAACTCGGCGACAGCTTCGCGGTACCGGTCGGGGACCGTCTGTCGCTCCTCGCCCTCGGGGCGACGATCGAACGGGAAGGTATCGGCGGTTCCGTTGGCGGTGCGGGCAGGCATGGGTGTGACGTCGAGCCACCCCTGGGGTGGCGAGAGCCCGAAGTGGGTCCCGATGACGGCCGGACACCGGCGTCGGTGGTGCGGTATTTCCTCGCTCTCCTCCGCGTACTCCGTGCCGTCATGTCCGAGGAGGCCCTCACTGACGAACGCGGGCAGCAGGAGGTCACGGTCTTCACCGCGCCTGGTCCTCTCCTCGCCGATGCCGAAGGAGCAGAGGAGGCGCCCGTCGCGGGCGTACCCGAACCGGGCAGGCGGGTGCTCAGCCGATGAGGAGATCACGACGGCCTCGCATCCGCCCTGGGAAGGCTCACGCCACCGGTGGCGTCCCACGGGGCCCCGTGCTCCAGGGCGAAGACCCGTCCGGCACTCCGGCCGACGCGTGCCACGCCGTAGTCCTCGCTCTGCCCTGACCAGGCCGTCCCGCGTGCCTGTGCTTCCGTGAGCGGCCTGGTCACGCGGGCCGCTTCCCCCGCGCCCGGGCACTGAGCGGGCTCGTCCGGTTCCGTACCGCGTGCGAAGGCGACAGCGGAATCCCACAGGTATCCAACCAGCCTTTGTGGATGGCGTGTTGTGTGGGATTCGGCCGATCGTCAGGAGAAACACGGGGCAGGAGCACGAGGAGCACTGTTGTTCGGCTGATCGGAACGGAGAACGCCCATGCGTGAAGCCACGCAGACAGAAGTACGCAGCGCCTTCGACAGTGGCATGCCGGGTCTACGGCCCCCGCGGTCCGTGATCGTCATCGGCGCCGGCCTCGCCGGCCTGGCCGTCGCCTACGAACTCGCCGCGCGGGACTGCGAGGTGACCGTCCTGGAAGCGGACACCCGGCCCGGCGGGCGCGCCTACACGTTACGGGCTCCGTTCGCCGACGGACTGCACGCGGAGGCGGGTGCGATGACGCTGACGCCGCACTGTCACTACGCGATGCACTACCTGCGCGAACTCGGCGTGGAGACGGAGACGGCCGACCTCTTCGACACCACCTTCTCCTACTTCGCCAAGGGGCGGTTCTTCACCCCAGACCCACAGGCCGTGGCGGCGGCAGGACTGGCGCTCCACCCGCACGAGGCGGAACTCGGCGTCCAGGGCATGATCGAGCGGTACGTGACCGCCGTCGGCGACAGCCTCCAGCCGGACCTCAGCGCGCCCGACTGGGAGGCCACCGAACTGCTCGCCCCCTACGACCGGCTGTCCGTGCACCAGGTCCTCACGGACCGTGGCGCTTCCCAGGCGGCCATCGATCTCATGGAGCCCATGTTCCTGGAGATGCGCGGGGGCGACCTGAAGACGGCGTCCGCGCTGTCCTGGCTGCGCCACGAGGCGAGCCCGCACTCGCTCAGCAACGCCGACCCCCGGTGGGCCAAGGTGAAGGGCGGCACCGACCGGTTCCCGCAGGCCTTCGCGGAACGGCTCAAGGGCAACATCCACTACCGCCGTCCCGTGGTCCGCGTCGAACAGGACGAGGAGCGGGCCCGGGTCACCTTCCTGGACCACGGCAGCCTGCGGACCATGGAAGCCGAACGGGTCGTCGTCACCGTCCCGTTCAGCGCGATCCGGCACATCGACTTCACCGACGCGTGTCTCTCCGACGCGAAGCACGACGCGATGCGCCGGGTGAAGTACTCGTCCGTGGTCCGGGTGTACCTGCAGATGCGCCGCCAGTTCTGGCCGCAGCGGAACGCGAGCTTCTCCACCGACCTGCCCATACGCTGGATACGCGACGCGACGCCCCAGCTGCCGGGACCCAGGAAGATCATGGAGTGCCTGATGACGGGGTGGCGTGCCAGGGCGGTCTCCGTCATGACGGAGGAGGAGCGCCAGAACTTCGTGCTCACCGAGCTCGACCGGATGCTTCCGGGTGCCCGCGACCACTTCGAGACCGGTGCGTCCGTCTGCTGGGACGAACGGCCCTACGCGGAAGGGGCGTACATCCTTCCCGAACGTGGGCACAGCGCCCTGCTGCCGGTGATCCGCAGGCCGGAGGGGCGCGTCCACTTCGCCGGGGACCACGCCGGTTTCGAGCCGAACGGCGGCTCGATGACCTTCGCCCTGGAGTCCGCGGCCCGCACCGTCCTGGAGCTCGGCCGGACCGCTGCCCCCTGAGGGGGTCCGGCACGGCCCGGCCGCATTCAGCTCAGGAGTGAGCGCAGCACTTCCGCGCCCTGGGAGGTCATGACCGACTCCGGGCGGAACTGCACGCCCCGGACGGCCGCGCCGTGCATCGCGATCAGCTCCCGCCGGTCCGGGCCCGGACACAGGACGGGCAGATCGTGGCGCGCGGGCGCGGCGGCGGCAGGACCGGACGTGATCGCGTAGGTGTTGCGGAAGGCGGCCGTGACCAGCCTGCCGAAGACCTCGACGTCCCTGGCGAGTCCGGTGCCGGTCCTGGCGGTGACCCGCGCGTCCGGCAGGACGGCGAGGGCGAGCAACTGGAAGCCGAGCCCCACCCCGGCCACCGGGGCGCGGCCCGGCGGGCGCCCGCGCAGGAGAGCCCCGCTCATCTGGCGGAGCACCGCCATCCGGGGGCTGTCCGGGTCGTCGGGCCGGCCCGGTCCGGAGGCCAGCAGCACGGGCCCCCGGTGCCGGGACAGGGTGCTGCCGGCTTCGGGGTCCTCGTACCGGAGCACCTCGGCGGGCCCGTGCACCGAGGTCACCATGTGCACCAGGGTGCTCAGGTCCTCCCCGCCCGTGTCCAGCACGAGCACCCGGCCGGCACGCGCCGGCGGCGCGCTCCCGCCGCTCGTCCAGAACGAGGAGAACGACGCGTGCCGCCGGGCCAGGGACTCCCGGACCCGGTCGTCGCCGTCCGGGCCGGCGGCACCGGGGGCGGTGTCGTCGGGCCCGTGGCGCCGGGGGGAGGACGCCTCGGGCGGAGGCGCCGTGAGAGCCGTCAGCAGGGCCCGGGCCTTGGCCCGCGTCTCGGCCGTCTCCGACTCCGGTGACGACCGGCTGCCGATGGTCGCCCCCACCGACAGCCGGGCACGGCCCAGATGGTCGATGTCCAGGGTGCGGAGCACCGCTGCGGAGTCCAGCTCCTCGTTGCCCCGGTCGTCACGGCCGAGCAGCGCGAGGAGCCCGCCGTAGTAACCCCGGCCGGTCGTCTCGTGGCGGTGGATGGCACGGCACGCCTCGGCATACGGGCTCCCCACCGCCGTGGAGGCGAACATCGCCCGCGAAAGGGTCTCGCGGGCACTCGTCACCGCCGGACCGCTGATCCGGCACTGGGTGTGCAGCAGATGGGCCATCCTCCGCAGGAACGGCCCTTCCACCCGTATCCCCGGACCGGCCAGCGCGCACAGAACCGCCAGCTCCGCGTCCGTCGTGGTCGCCAGCTCCTCGGACTCCTTGCGGTCGGCGAGGAAGGCGAGCAGTTCTCCGGTGCGCGGCCCGTGAGGCGGATAGCGGTAGGTGCCGCACAGCGGGTTCATGACCACCCGGTGGTCCTTCACGGACACGTGGCCCTGCGGAGTCGCCCCCACCAGAGTGGTGGGCCGCCTGCCCCCGGTGTGTACGAGGAACGTCCAGTACGCCTCCGCCTCCGCGGCCAGCAAGCGCCGGAACAGCTCCACCGCGACCGACGGGCGGAATCCGGGCAGCCGGGCGCCGTAGTCGCGCCGGAGCAGGACGTTCAGTCCTCCCCGGGCCGCCTCCGAGGCGGCGAACTCGCGTACCAGCCCTTCGTAGTGGGCGTCGTCCGTCGTGAACCCCGCCTCCTGCCACCGCACCGGCACGCAGCCGCGGCCGGTCAGCGCGCCCTCCGGCAGCACGTGGTGCTCGGAGACCCGCAGGACGCGCAGGGGGGTGCCGTCGTCGTGGCATCGCAGACCGTGCTCGGCCACCTGTCGGAAGGGCAGCAGGACCAGTGCGCCGGGGCCCCGCGCGGTGCGGGCCGGCCCGGCCTCGTCCAGCGAGCGGACGGTCTCCATCTCTCCGAACAACACCTCCACCGGGCCCGGCCCGTGCCCGTCGGCACGGTGCCTGCGCAGCAGGGCGAAGGGCGGCGGGGCAGCCCCGTACAGACGCTCCAGTACGCGAACGCCGCTCACTCCGGTGACGTCGGAGTCCGTCGTTCCCATCGGCCGGTTCCCTTCTTCTCGCTCAGCAGGACGGTGGTGGGCTGGTCCGTCCGGTTCAACCGGCGCCGCAGCGGACAGGAGTCATGGGCTGGAGGGCTTCATACGGCCCACCACGACGGCTACGTGCTCCGGCGGAGTTGTTCCCGCAGGCCGGACGTCTTGGCTGCCCCGTGCGCCACCGAGTCACTCGACCGAGTCCCAGTGAGGTGTCATGCGTATCGCGATCATCGGAGCCGGACCCGGCGGCCTCTACACGGCCGCACTCGTCAAGCGGCTGCGGCCCGGATGCGAGATCGACGTCTGGGAGGCCAACGCCCCCGACGAGACCTTCGGCTTCGGCGTGGTCTTCTCCGAGGGGGCCCTCGGCGGCATAGAGGCGGCCGACCCCCGGCTGTTCGCCCGCCTCGCCACCGAATGCGCGCAGTGGTCCAGGATCGACGTCCACCACCGAGGCCAGGTGATGCGCAACGGGGGCTACCGCTTCTCGGCGATCGGCCGGCGTGTCCTGCTGAGCCTGCTGCGCACGCGCTGCACGGAGCTGGGCGTGACCATCCGCTACGGCACGCGCGCACCCGAAGCGGCCCTGCTGGCCCGGACGTACGACCTGGTGGTGGCGGCCGACGGCGTCAACTCCTCGACGCGCGAGGCCCACCGTGAGGAGTTCGGCACCGAAGGGGGCCGGCGCGGATCGCGGTACCTGTGGCTCGGCACCGACCGGCCCTTCACCGCCCTGACCTTCGCCGTCGCCGAGACGGAGTTCGGCTCGATGCACGCCCACGCCTACCCCTACGCCCCCGGACTCAGCACCTTCATCGCGGAGGTCGACGACCACGTCTGGGAGGCCGCCGGGTTCACCGAGGGGGCGCCCGGCACGCGGGACTGCGGCCGGGCCGCCGCCGGCCGGATCGCCGGATTCTTCGCCGACGTACTGGAGGGCCACGGGCTGCGGACGAACAGATCGCGGTGGGACCGCTTCGCCGTCGTCCGCAACCGGCGGTGGAGCCACGGCAACGTCGCCCTCCTGGGGGACAGCGCGCACACCACGCACTTCTCCATCGGCTCGGGGACCAGGCTGGCCATGGAGGACGCCCTGGCCCTCGCCCTGGCGGTGGACGGACACGGAGCGGTGCCCGAGGCCCTCGCCGCCTACGAGGCCGAGCGCAGGCCGGACGTGGAATCCATGCAGCGCACCGCGCGGATCAGCCAGGAGTGGTTCGAGGAGCTGGACCGGTACACGGACCTCGGCCTGGAGGCGTTCAACGCCCATCTGGTCACCCGCAGCGGACGGCTCGGCCAGGACGACCTCCCGTCCTGGTCCCCGGACCGCGTCGAGCTGGTCCGTGACCGCTTCGCCCGTGCCGACAGCCTGCTCGGCGGCGCCGCGCGCTGACCCGGGCACCACCGCGGCGGGCCCCTCGGCGGAAGTGGCCGAGGGGCCCGCCGTCCGTGTTCCCCGGTACCCGGTCACGAGGGGCCGGAGCGCTGCTCGGCCACCGACGTACCGCCGACGAACCAGCGCGTCGGCGACGTCTCCTCCACGATCACCCGCACGGCGTCCACCGGGGTGCCGAGGGTCTCGTGCACCGCGGCGGTGAGCGCCTTCCCGAGGGACGCCACCTCCTGCGGCGACCGTCCGTCCAGCAGAGTGACGTGGATGAGGGGCATCGCGAACTCCTTCCGGCGGGGTGCCCAGGGTGGGGCGGACCCCCGCTGCGGGTGGGACCTGTCGTGGGTGGGACGTGCTTCAGGACGACGCGTTCTTCCGGTCGCGCAGGTCCGCGGCGAGACTGCGGCCCGTGTGCGAGTCCTCCGCCCGGGCCAGCTCGGCGGGCGTGCCCTCGAACACCACACGCCCCCCGTGGGCGCCCGCCTCCGGACCGAGATCGACGACCCAGTCGGCGTGCTTGACCACGTCGAGGTCGTGCTCGATCACGACCACGGTGTTGTCGCTGTCCACGAGCCGGTCGAAGAGCTCCAGCAGCCGGCCGACGTCGCTCATGTGCAGGCCGGTGGTCGGCTCGTCGAAGACGTAGACGCTGCCCGTCTCCTTGAGACGGTGCGCCAGCTTCAGGCGCTGCCGCTCACCGCCGGAGAGCGTCGACAGCGGCTGGCCCAGGGTCAGGTAGCCGAGGCCGACCTCGGTGAGGAGGGCCAGCTTCCGCAGGGCGGACGCGTCGTCGAAGAATCCCGCCGCCTCCTCGGCCGTCATGTCCAGGACGTCGACGACGGTCCTGCCGTCCACGGTGTGGCGCAGGGCCTCGTCGTTGTACCGCCGTCCGTCGCAGCGCTCGCACACGGTGGTGACCGGGTCCATGAAGGCCAGGTCCGTCTCGATGACACCCTTGCCCTTGCACTCCGGGCAGGCGCCTTCCGAGTTGAAGCTGAACAGGCCGGGCTTCTCGCCCGACGCCTGGGCGAACCGCCGCCGCAGGGTGTCCATGATGTCGGTGTACGTGGCGGGGTTGGACCGCAGGGAGATGCCGATCGACGACTGGTCGATCACGATGGCTTCGGGGTACTGCGCGGTGAACACCTTGGAGACGAGGGTGCTCTTGCCGGAACCGGCCACACCGGTCACGGCGGTCAGGACCCCGGTGGGGATGTCGACCGTGACATCGCGCAGGTTGTGCAGGTCGGCATCGCGTACGGTCAGGGCGCCGGTGGGGGAGCGGTAGCGCTTCTTGAGCCCGCGAATGCTCCTCAGCTGCTCGCCGGTCACGGTGCGGGACCTGCGCAGACCAGCCGGGGTGCCCTCGAACGTCACCTCGCCGCCGGCGCGGCCGGCCCCGGGGCCCATGTCGATGACGTGGTCGGCGATGGCGACGACGTCCCGGTCGTGCTCCACCACCAGTACGGTGTTCCCCCTGTCGCGCAGCGCCAGCAGGATCTCGTTCATGCGCCGCACGTCGCGTGGATGGAGGCCGACGCTGGGCTCGTCGAAGATGTACGTGAGACCGGTCAGGCTGCTGCTCAGGTGCCGCACCATCTTGAGCCGCTGGGCCTCACCACCGGAGAGGCTCGCGGTCTGCCGCCCCAGGGACAGATAGCCGAGCCCGACGGACCTGATGCGCTCCAGCGCGGCCCGCGCGCCCGCCACCACCGGCTTGACCGCCGGGATCTCCACGCGGGCGAGCCGCTCGATCAGCTCGGTGATCTCCATCGCGGTGAAGTCCGCGATGCTGTCCCCGTCGATGCGCGAGGCGAGGGCCGCCTCGTTGAGCCGGCCACCGTGGCACACGGCGCAGGGGCCCTGCGTCACCACCCGTTCGATCGCCTCGCGTTCCCTGCCTTTCGCGTGGTCCAGGCCGGGTTTGACGTACCGGCGGGTGAAGCGCTCGACGATCCCCTCGTACTCGTTCTTGTACACACCGTTGCGGCCGGCCCGGTCGACGGTGAACCCCTTCCCGTACAGCAGCAGTTCACGGTCCTTCGGGGAGAAGTCGCGTAACGGCAGGTCCGGGTCGAAGAGCCCGGACTCGCCGTAGAGCTGCCACTGGAAGGTGCCGACCGCGAACGACGGGAAGCCGATGGCCCCCTCGTTGAGGCTCTTGCTCTCGTCGAGCAGCCGGTCGAGTTCCAGCCGCACCGTCGTGCCGAGCCCCTGGCAGGCCTCGCACATGCCGCGCGGATCGTTGTAGGAGAACATGTGCGAAGGGCCTACGCCGGGGCTGCCCGCGCGGGAGAAGAGCACCCGCAGCATGGGAAGGATCTCGGTCATCGTGCCGACCGTCGATCGGGCGTTGCCGCCGACCTGCCGCTGGTCGATGACGATCGCCGTGGAGAGGTTCTCCATCACCTCGGCGTCCGGTCGTTCGTACTTGGGCATCCGGTTGCGGACGAAGGCCGGCAGGGTCTCGTTGAGCTGCCGCTGGGACTCCACCGCGATGGTGTCGAACACCACCGAGGACTTCCCCGACCCGGAGACCCCGGTGAAGACGGTCAGCTTCCTCTTCGGGATACGCAGGTCGACGCCCTTGAGATTGTTCTGCCGGGCCTCGCCCAGAACGATGAAGTCCTCGGGGTCGGTCTTCCGGTGAGCCGCCATGTCAGCCCCTTCCTCAGCTCGACAGGTGGTTGCCATGAGGAAACCATTTCACGTGTTCTCCTCCTACCCGGCGACCGCGTAGGCCTGCGCGCCGCGTGGGCTCGCCGCTCCGAGCACCAGGCCGTCGCCCGCCGGACCGGTGACGCACACCTTGCTCAGTGAGTAGTCGGGCGCCAGCTCCACCTCGTGGCCTCGCCGCCGCAGCAGTTCCAGTTCCTCCGCGGACCAGCCGCTCTCCAGCACCACGGTTCCGGGGCGGAACCGGCGCGGGGCGAACGACGTGGGCACGTGGTCGGTGTGGAAGGTCCGGGCCTCGACGGCCGCCTGCGGGCCCATGCCGTGTTCCACGTGATTGAGGAAGAAGCCCAGGGTCCACTGGTCCTGCTGGTCGCCGCCCGGCGTGCCGAACGCCAGCTGCGGCTGCCCGTCCATCAGGACCATGGTCGGGCTGAGCGTGGTGCGCGGGCGCTTGCCCGGCGCCAGGGTGTTGGCATGGCCCGGCATCAGGGTCGCCATCTGGCCACGGGTGCCGAGGGGGAAGCCCAGCCCCGGAACCACCGGAGAGCTCTTGAGCCAGCCTCCGCTGGGCGTCGCCACCACCATGTTGCCCGCGGCGTCGGTCGCGGTGACACAGCAGGTGTCGCCGGTGGCGGCGGTCAGCTTCATGACGGCCGGGATGCCCTGCTCCAGCTCGCCCAGCCAGGCAGGGTTCGCCGGTGTGACGCTCTCGTCGTGCAGCGGCGGGAGCAGGGGCTCGCGCCCTCCGGGCCGGCCGGGCCGCAGCTCGCCGGACGCCTCGGAGCCGATGAGCGCGCGCCGTTCGGCGGTGTACGCGGGGTCCAGCAGGGCCCGCATCGGTACGTCGGCGTGGACCGGGTCACCGAACCACGCCTCACGGTCGGCGAACGCGAGCTTGGCGGCCTCGACCACCGTGTGTACGTACGCGGCACTGCCCGGCCCCATCGCCGTCAGGTCGAAGCCCTCCAGCAGGGCCAGCTGCTGGAGGAAGACCGGGCCCTGCGACCACGGGCCCGGTTTGTGCACCGTACGGCCCCGGTACTCCAGGCTCAGCGACTCCTCCAGCCCCGGCCTCCACGCGGCCATGTCCGCCCCGGTCAGCAGCCCGCTGTTGCGCCGTCCGGTGGAGTCCATCTCCTCGGCCCCGGCCAGATAGGTGTCGATCGCCTCCGCCACGAAGCCGGTGTAGTACGCCTCCGTGGCCGCGTCGATCCGGCCCTCGCGGTCCCGCCCCGGCGCCTTCGCCTCGCTGACGATGCGCCGGAAGGTGCGGGCCAGCGCGGGATTGGTGACCCGTTCCCCGGCCCGCGGGGCGACGCCCCGCCTCAGGTAGGTCCGGCCCGACTCCGTCCAGGTGTCGCGGAAGAGGTCCGACAGCGCGCCGATCATGGCCGCCGCCTTGGGCAGCAGGGGGTAGCCCCGTTCCGCGTACCCGATGGCGGGTTCGAGCACGACCTCCAGGGGCAGCGTGCCGTACTCCTTCAGCAGCCGGAGCCAGGCGCCGAAGGCGCCCGGGACGACGGCCGGCAGCAGTCCGGAACCGGGGACCACGGCCAGGCCCCGCTCGGTGAAGGCGTCCACGGTCGCCCCCGCGGGCATCGGTCCCTGCCCGCAGATGACGTCGACCCGGCCGGACCCGGAGCGGTGGGCGAGGATGGGCACGTCTCCGCCCGGCCCGTTGAGGTGCGGTTCCACCACCTGGATGACGAAGGCGGCGGCGACCGCGGCGTCGAAGGCGTTGCCGCCGCGGTCGAGCATGGACATTCCGGTGCTGGAGGCCAGCCAGTGGGTGGACGCCACGGCACCACGGGTGCCGCGCAGTTCCGGTCGGAAGAGCACGTGGGTAGTCCCTTTCTCTTCGTACGAGGTCTCGGCGCGCGCCCCACGGTCAGGGGCGGCCCGGTGGAACCAGCCGGCCGGACGCGGTGGCGGTGACGCGGCCGTGGACCGAGGCGGCCGTGGCCCGGCCCTCCCGCAGGTCCACGGTGCAGGAGAGGGTGGCCGGCCGGCCCGTCCCCTCGCCCTGGAGAATCCGGTAGGTGTGCCGGCCGTCCGTGCCGGGCAGCGCCTTCTCCCGGGCCAGCCAGGCGCCGAGGCCCAGGGCGGCGGAGGCGCAGGCGGGGTCCTCGGGCATGCCGTATCCGGGCGCGAACACCCGGATGCGTGCGGTCCGGCTCCCGTGGTCGTACGCGACGAGCACGGCGTCGGGGCAGTCCTCCCAGACCGGGTCGGCCAGATCGGCCGACGCCCCGGCCAGTGCCTCCTCATGTACCGGCAGGAAGTGTAAGGCGGGCCCGAAGCCGGTCAGGTGCGGTGTCGCGGCGAGGTCGGAGCCGGACAGGCCGCACGCCGCCAGGAGCGGACGGGGATCCCACTCGGGCCGCAGCAGTGGCGTACCCGCGACGGTCAGGGCGGAGCCGTCGGGCCCGGCCGTCACGGTGAGCTGCCGGCCGCCGCACTCCTGCACCGCCTCGCCGGGCGCGAGCCGTCCGGTGCGGACCAGCACGCTGGCCGTCCCCACCGCGCTGTGGCCTCCGAACGGTGACTCCCCGGCCGGCGTCATCACCCGGACCCGGTAGGCGGAGCCCGGCAGGCCGGGCGGCAGCACGAACGCCGTTTCGGTCAGGGCGACCTCCCGGGCGACGGCGAGCATGTCCGGCTCCGAGAGCCCCCGGGCGTCGGGCACGACACCGAGGGCGCAGCCGTTGTACGGGATGTCGGTGAACATGTCGACGATCTCGTAACCGATCATCGTCCGCCTCCCGCGGTGCTCTGCCCTGCGGCGTCCCGTCCCGGGGTGGTGTCCGCGGTCTGCGGGCGGGGGAGGAGCACCTCCTCCGCGACGGCCTCCAGCACACGCGGATCGCCCTGGTACGGGAAGGACGCGCGCGGCCAGTGCACGACCAGGTCGGTGATGCCCAGTTCACCGAACCGGCCCACCGCGTCCCGGTAGGACTCGACGGAGTCGAGCACCCCGCCGACCAGGGCACCGGTCAGCAGGAGCCGGTTCAGCGTGGCCGGGTCGCGTCCGGTCGCGGCGCAGGCGTCGTCCAGGCGGTCCAGTTGGCGTGCGATGTCGGGCAGCGCCTTCTCGTAGGGCAGGGCGTCGAAGCGGCCCGGTGGTCCCGCGGTGACCCAGGTGTCAGCCTGCCGGGCAGCCAGCCGCATGCCGCGTGGCCCGGTCGCGGCGACGGCGAAGGGCGCCCTGGGGAGAGTCAGGCACCCCGGGTTCACGGGGACGTCGTGGAAGTCGTAGTGGGCGCCCGCGTAGGAGGAGACCCGGTCGGTGAGCAGCAGGTCCAGCGCCTCGACGAACTCGGTGAAGCGGTCGGCGCGTTGTCGCGGGGTACGTTCGGCGGGGTCCACCACCCGGTCGTCCAGGCCACCCGCCCCGGCACCCAGGCCGCAGACGAACCGGCCCCCCGCGATGTCCTCCAGGGACATCAGCTCCTTCGCCAGCGTCACCGGATGGCGGTAGGTGGGGGTGGCGACCATCGTGCCCAGCGTGATCCGCGAGGTGACGGCGGCAGCGGCGGCCAGGGTGGGCACACAGGCGAACCAGGGTTCGTCGCGCAGCCAGCGCCACATCAACTGGTCGTAGGTCCAGGCGTGGTCGAAGCCGAGACGCTCGGCCAGGACCCACTGGTCGCGAGCCTGTGCCCAGCGCCGTTCGGGCAGGATCACCACTCCGTGACGCACTCGTTCCTCACTCCCTTTCGTGTCGGGCGTCTCCTCGCGGCGACGGCCGGTCAGTGTGCGGTGCTGTGCAGCACCTTCGGCTTGAGCTGTCGGGCGGTGACGTCGATCCGGCTGAGGGCGGTGCGGAAGTCCTCCTCGTAGCGCCGCACCTCGGGGCTCCCCAGCTCGTCCGGGAAGGCCGCGTCCTCCTCCGGGGTGAGGCCCGGGTACAGACCGTTGGTGGCGACGTCGAGCGAGATCGCGCGCAGCCGGCTCCGTAACTGGTCGACCAGCTCCACCGTGTCGACCGGGGCCCGCAGGGTCAGGAAGTAGTGGTCGTAGAGCAGCGCCTGCGTCTCGGGGTGCGCAGGCGCGGTCTCCCTGGCGGACTCCTGGAGCAGCGACCTGCCGCCGGGCACCAGCTTGGCCGCCACCCCCGCGTGCACCGTGTGGTAGGTCCGGACGGCGCGCTTGAGCTTCTCGCCCTCGGGTGTGCTGTCCCACTCCGTCTTCTTGCCCCGCAGCAGCCCCTGCACGGGCACGAAGTCCGGGGCCCAGGTGCCGCTGAAGCTGCGGTGCTGGAGGTACATGCTGGGCCGGATGACCGTGCCGTAGACGTCGGCCGGGCACGAGCTGGTGTAGAGCAGCATCGAGGTGTAGGCGTCGGTGAGGTCCGTCATCGCGCGCAGGGACGGGGTGGGATCGCTCCGGGTCCGGGCCTGGTGCAGAGCGTGCGCGGTCAGTTGCCATACGACGAACGTGGCCTGGTGCCCGGTGATCCAGCGGAACCAGAAGAGCTGGTGGGCGAAGTCGGGGGTGGCCAGGGCCGCACCCGTCCGCGGGCAGGCCGCGCTCCGGTCCACGAGGGATTCGTCGGCCGGCAGCACGTCGGGTATGTCGTGTCCGGCCTCGGGCGTAGGCGGCTCGGGCAGGGTGAGCGGCTCCAGGCCGTACGGGAAGTCCCCGAAGTCCCAGTCGTCGGGTACGGGCAGTTCGGTCACGGTGCGGTGGACGCGCGTGTTCATCGTTCTCCTCCTGGTGGGACGTAGGTGAACTCGAACTCCAGCCCGTTGACGTCCAGGACGTAACAGCTCTGCACGCCGTCCGCGTCGGTGACGATGTCGGTGGGCTGTTCCTCACCGGCGAAGGTGTAGCGGCCGGACTCGTACAGGCGGAGCCAGCGCTCACGCCAGGCCCGGAGCTCCTCGGCCGAACCGGTGGACAGGCAGATGTGCTGGAACTGGCGGGTGTTGCCGCCGGGGACGACGTCGTCGTGGCCGGCGCGTTCGAAGAGGTGGAAGCGCAGCCCGGCCACCGCCAGCTCGGTCAGCCGGGTGATGCCGGGCAGACGGCTCAGGGTGAGGTCGGAAAAGGTGTCCAGGGTCCAGTTCGGCCGGCAGCCGAAGAACTCCTGGTACCAGGCGGCACAGTTGTCGATGTCGCCCGTCTGTACTCCCACGTGGTGAAGCTCCGGTAAGAGGTCGAGGCCCGTCGGTCGCTCGGTGGCTGTCCGGGGTCGAGGCAAGGTACTGCGCTCCTCTCGGTCTGGAGAGATCGAATATTCTTCTTTTCCTCATTCAGGTTAGCGATTTCCCGGAAATCAGGTCAAGTAACGAAAAAGATTCCCGAGTTTCCGGGCGTGGTGGGCGAGAGGGTGGCGGTCGGGTTTTTCCGGGCAGCATAAATCAGCAGGTCGGCATTCGCGAAGCGTCACCAATTCTTGTAAAAAATCTCCGGATTCCTGTCGGATGCCTTCCTTCTCGGGGAACAGTGATGTCATGACACAGAATCAGTGGAGCGCGGTGGACGACTACTTCGACGCGGTTCTCGGTGACGAGGACCCCGCACTGGCGGCCGCCGCCCAGGCGCACATCGCATTCGACCTCCCCGATATCGGGGTGTCCCGCCCCCAGGGGAAACTGCTGCACCTGCTGGCCCGCATCCAGGGTGCCGGGCGCATTCTCGAGATAGGCACCTTCGGCGGGTACAGCACCATCTGGCTCGCCCGCGCGCTGCCCCCCGGCGGGCGGCTGGTCACCATCGAGTGGGAGCGCACGTTCGCCGAGGCCGCCGCCGGCCACCTGGAACGGGCCGGCGTCGCCGACGTCGTCGAACAGCACGTGGGCAGGGCGCTCGACATCCTCCCCGCCCTCGCGAAGGCCGGCGACCCGCCGTTCGACCTGGTATTCATCGACGCCAACAAACCCGACACCCCGGAGTACTTCACCTGGGCCCTCGAGCTCTCCCGCCCCGGCGGAGTGATCGTCGTCGACAACGTCGTGCTCGGCGGAGCGGTCGGTGAAGCCGGCAACCCGGACGGAGGCATCCGGGGAATGCGGCGGTTCCACGAGATGCTGGCCGCCGAACCCCGGGTCAGCGCCACCTCGATCCAGACGGTGGGGAGGAAGGGGTACGACGGGTTCACCCTGGCGCTGATCCTGCCCTGACGCGCCGCAGGGCCTTCGGGGGCGGCGGCGGACCGGACACCGGCCGCGAGCCGCCCCCCAAGGAGGTCCGCCCCGGTGCTCATGCCTGGTCGGGGCCGATCAGGTCGGGAGCGGTCCAGCCGTCCAGGTCGTACTCCGCCATGCACTCCTCCGCGAAACCCCGGTAACCGTCGACGAGGCCGGAGGCCGTCTGGGCCATCAGGAGCTCGATGCGCACGTTCTCGTGGTTGCCCGAGTAGTTGCGCTCGTAGAGTTCGTGCCGTCCCGCGAACTCCGTGCCCACCGAATCCCAGATCAGCTTCATCAGCTTGACCCGCTCCACCGAGTCGTATCCGTTCGAACCCCGCATGTACCGGTCCAGATGCGGCCGGAGTTCGGGATTCTGGAAATCCTTGGCGTGCGAATTGAGATAGATGAGACCGCTGCTGAGGTCCTGCAGAATGATCTCGCGTACGCGCGGATACCCGATGGTCATGAACCAGCGGTACGCCATGCCGTAATCCAGATTCGGCAGCAGCCCGCCGTCGTGCCACGCGTTCGGGTTGCGCGCCATGGCGTCACTCAGGCCCCAGAACATGTTGCGCCACGCGAGTACTTCACCGACCCGTGTCTGCACACCCCGGAAATCCTTGGTCCCGGTCACGTCCAGCCCCTTGAGCAGCAGACCGGCCAGGAAATCGAGCTTGACCGCGAGCCGGGTGACACCGTGGAACGTGAGCCGGTGCGTGAACCCGGAGGTGTTCAGGAAGGTGCCGGCCTTCGCCGTGTCCCCGTAGATGAAGACGTTCTCCCAGGGGATCTTCACCTTGTCCAGGATGAAGACGGTGTCGTTCTCGTCCAGCCGGCTCGACAGCGGATAGTCGAAGGGGCTGCCCATGCGGCTGGCGGCCAGTTCGTACGACTGACGGCAGATCAGTTTCACCCCCGGTGCCTCCATCGGCAGGGTGGCCACCAGGGCGAACTCCTTCTTCTTCACCGGCAGGCCGTAGTGCGCGACGAAGTTGAAGTGGGTCAGCGCCGATCCCGTGGCCACCACCTTCGCCCCGCTGACCACGAGGCCGTCGTCGCACTCCTTCTCGACGTGCACGAACACGTCGTCGACCTCGTCCGGCCCCCGGTGGCGGTCCACCGGAGGGTTGATCACCGCGTGGTTCCAGAACAGCACCCGCTCCTGCGCCTCGGCGTACCAGCGCCGGGCGTTGTCCGCGAACTCCCCGTAGTACTCCGGGTTCGCGCCCAGTGTCACCAGGAAGCTGGCCTTGTAGTCCGGGCTCCGCCCCATCCAGCCGTAGGTGAGCCGGGCCCAGCGGGCGATCGCGTCCCGGTCCCCGACCACGTCCTCCACACTGCGCGGCACCCGGTAGAACTTGTGCGTGAAGCCGTCGCTGCCCGTGTCGGTGGGCGCGGTCAGCGTGTCGTGGTGCTCGGGGTCGTGCAGGGCGTCGTACAGGCGGGCGGTCATCCGCGCCGTGTTGCGGAACGCCGGGTGCTTGGTGACGTCGTCGACCCGCTCCCCGTACGCCCAGATCTCCCGGCCGTCCCGGAGGCTCTCCAGATACTCGTCACCGGTCATCGGCCGGGTCACGCGGCGCGGTGCCTCGCCGGTCCGGCCGCCGGAGTCCGCCGCCGTGCCGGTCACATCGTCCTTCTCCGTCATGTTGCATCATCCCCTTGTCTCGTATGTCTCGTCGCGGGAGTGGAAGTGCTCCACCGGGTCCATGCCGTCCAGGCACAGCGACCAGGCGGCACCGGACTCGTCCGGCGCAAGCTTCGGGAAGGCGCCGCGGTGGAACAGCAGCGGCCGTCCCGGACGGCTCTCGAACTCCTCGACCCTGCCGATGTGCAGCGTGTGGTCGCCTCCGTCGTGCACCTGCCAGCGCCGGCAGACAAGATGCGCCACGGTGCCGGCCAGCCGGGGACAGGGTCCGCTCTCGTCCACCCACGGCACCGGGCCCGGCATGGGGCGGCCGGCGAAGTGCATGGCGAGGTCGCGTTGTGTCTCGTCGAGGATGTTGACGACGTACCCGCCGTCCTCCAGCAGCAACGCGCCCGCACGGCTGCGCCGGTCCAGGGCCACCAGTGCCAGGGGCGGGTCCAGTGATACGGAGGTGAACGCGTTGACCGTCGTGCCGTGCACCGTGTCGCCCCGCCGGCAGGTGATGACGGTGACCCCGGTGGCGAACTGGCCCATACAACTGCGCAGTGCGCGCGGGTCGATCGGGCGGGGCGCGGTGCGCATGCCTCCGTCAGGCGTGTTCATGGGTCCCCCTGCTCCCGTGGACGGTCGCTCGGTTCGTCCCGGCCGGTGCCAGTGCGCCTGTCAGCAGATCGGTCAGGATGCCGGGGCCGTCCTCGGTCAGGAACGACTCCGCGTGGAACTGGACGGTGGACAGGGCGGGTCCGCGCAGGGCGATGACCTCGTCGCCGAGTCGCTGCACCTGGACGGCCGAACCGGACAGGGCCGGCCGTAGCCAGTCGTCGTCCGCGCGTGCCGCGAAGCTGTTGTAGAAGCCGGCGGTCCGCGTCCTGCCCCACAGCGGGACCCGCAGTCGCCTGCCCTGCGCCGGATCGGGCAGCCTGGCGACGCGGAGTCCCAGCAGGGTGCAGACGATCTGGTGCCCGAGGCAGACCGCGGCGAGCGGCAGGCCGCCCGCGAGCCGTTCGGCGGCCACCGCCCGCAGGGCGAGCACCCGCGCGTTCGCGGAGTCCCGCGGATCGCCGGGCCCCGGGCCGAGCAGGACGACGCCCCGGGCGCCGGAGACGCCGCCGCCCCCGGCCGGCTCCTCCGCGCGGTACCAGGGCACCAGGCGCACCGCACACCCCAGCGACCGCAGCTGGTAGGCGAGCATGGAGGTGAAGCCGTCCTCGGCGTCGACGATCGTGACCTCGGGGCCCTCGGCGCGCGCCGGACCGGTGCCCTCGAACCAGAAGGCCGCCAGTCCGTCGTTGCGCGCGGCCAGCGCGCCGCGCACCGCGGGCGCGGCACCCAGCCCGGCGGCGGGGCCCGGCACAGGAGCCTTCGCCGTCCGTCGGCCGGACATCGCCGCGAGCAGGCCGGACAGCTTGGCGGTGGTCTCCGCCGTCTCGTCGGCGGGCACCGATTCCCGCACCACGGTGGATCCCGCCGTCAGCCGGACCGCGCCGTCCGCACCGAGATCCGCCGTGCGCAGCATGATGGCGGCGTCGAGCCGGCGCTGCCCGCCCTCGTGGCCGAGCAGCGCGATGAGCCCGCTGTAGTAGCCGCGTCCCTGCGGTTCGTACCGTTCGATCACCCGGCAGGCGTTCTCCACCGGGCTGCCCGTCACGGTCGGCGCCGGCATGGTGGTCCGCACGATCTCACCGAGCGGGCGATCCGAGCGGCCCGACAGGTAGTACTCGGTGTGCGCGATCCGGGACATCCACTTCAGGGACGGACCGGTGACCCGCACGTCCCGGCCGCACAGGGACGTCATCATCTTGAGCTCTTCGTCCACCACCATGTAGAGCTCGTCGGTCTCCTTGGGGTCCCGCAGGAAACGCAGCAGCCCCGGCAGGTCCGCGCCCGTACGCGGGTACCGGTAGGTCCCGCTGATGGGGTTCATCTCCACCCGGTCCCCGCGGACACGCACCTGCTGTTCCGGGGTGCTGCCGATCAGGTACCGGTCCCCGGTGAACACCAGGAACGTCCAGTACGCGCCCGTCTCCGCCGTCATCAGCCCCCGCAGCACCGCGAGTGCGGCGTCCCGGTCGAAGTCGCGGATCCGGCCGTGCAGACTGCGGGCCAGCACGAAGTTGGAGCCTTCGCCGCGATGGATCTCGCGGTGGACGATGCTGTCCACCGCGGCCGCGTACGCGTCGTCGTCGACGTCGAAGCGGGGGTCCGCCACCTGCGGCGCCCGGTCCGGCAGACGGTCCAGCAGCCGCTCCAGCGGTACCCGTCGTTGTTCCCGCACCTCCATCGCCAGCAGAGGCTCGCGGTCGTCGGGGCAGGCGAAGCCGCGCTCACGGATCTGCCGGTAGGGGGCCAGCACCAGGGTGCCCGCCCCGTCCGCCCTCCGGGCCGCCGGGCCGGGGCCGTCCAGATCCAGGGCATCGAGGCCGGCCGCGCGGCGGACCGGACCGCTCAGGATCTCGACGGGCGCCGAGCGGTCGGCCCCGGGCCGGTGCAGCACCGCGAACGGCCGGCCGGGCGGCGGCAACAGGGCATCGGGGTCCCAGGGCCGGCCGACGGGCCCGTGGGCCGCGCTCATGCCGCCGCTCCCACGGGAAGTCGCCAGTGAGCGGCGGCGGCCACGGCCTGGACGAGGCTGAGCCGGGGGTCGCACAGGCTCCGGTAGCCAGGGCCCCGCACCGGGGACAGGCCCGCCCCGTCGCACTCGGAGATGTCGTCGGGGGAGGCCTCCAGATGGAGCCCGGCGCACCGCCCGGAGTTCTCCGACACGACATCGATGCACTGCCGGATCTCGGCCATGATCGCGTCGAGCTTGCGCGTCTTCAGCCCGTCGGGCGTCTTGACGGTGTTCCCGTGCATGGGGTCGCACATCCACAGCACGGGGTGCCCGGCCTGCTTCACGGCCCGTACCAGCGGTCCCACCCGGGCGACCTGTCCCGCACCGAACCGGGTGACGAGGGTGAGCCTGCCGGGCGTGCGGTGCGGGTCGAGCACCCCGCACACGGCCAGCACCTCGTCCGGAGTCGCCTCCGGGCCGATCTTGCACGCCACCGGGTTGTCCAGCTCGGCCATCAGCCGCACGTGCGCGTTGTCCGCCTGGCGGGTGCGTTCACCGATCCAGGGCCAGTGCGTGGAGGCCAGATAGCTGCCGCCCTCCCCGTGCCGCCGGACCTGGGGCAGTTCGTAGTCCAGCAGGAGTGCCTCGTGGCTGGTCCACACCCGGTCCTCCGGTGGAGCGCCTTCGCCCCGCCCGAGCCGGTCGATGGCGGTGACGGCGCAACGGGCGGCCTGCATCCCCGCGATGATGCGGGAAGGGTCGGGGGTGCGGGCCGCCAGGTGCGGATCCGGTGCGTTGACGACCGGGCCCCGGTACACCGGCAGCCGGTCCTCGTGGACTGTTTCCCAGTCCTGGGAGCGGGGCTTCGAGAACTGGCCGGCTATGCGTCCGACGCGCAGGACGGGCAGCCCGGAACTCGTGCACATGATGTCCCCGAGCACGTCGAGCATCTCCACCTTGCGGGCGATGTCACGCGGTTCGCACTCGGTGGTCAACTCCACGCAGTCGCCTGCCTGGAGCAGGCAGAACTCGCCTTCGGCGGCTCGGGCGAGCAGCCCGCCGAGGGCCTTGACGCTGTCGTAGGAGACCAGGGGCGGCTCGCCGGCCAGGCGTTCGTGCAGCGGGGGGAGGAGAGAGCGGTCGGGCCACTGGGGTTGTTGACAAGCGGGAAGTCCGGCCACCATCGAGGCGATCAACGGGTCGTGCTCGGTGCCCGGCAAGGGGTTCTGAGACATGCTGTCGGCCTTCGCTCAGAGGCGGTCCGTGGGTGGACGCCTGCGGATGTCTGGACGGAAGAGCCGCTGAACGGCTGCTCCTACGCGATCTGCCGCGCGTGGTGCGGGCCGGTCAGCTGCCCGGTCGAGCCGAAGTAGCGGATCATGCGGGAGAGGGACCGGCGGTCGATGTCGGGGTAGTGCAGCCCCAGACGTTCGAGGAGCCGGGACGTCTTCTCGTTGCCGTACGTGTTCTCGCCGAGCTCCAGCGCGCCTTCCCGGAACAGCGGGACGGCCGCCGCGAGGGCGTTGCCCCCGGGAAGGCGGGCCGATTCCTCCAGTCGCGTCAGCCATTCGTCGGCCGGCACCGTCTCCAGTGCGTAGCCGCACTCGCGGACGGCGGCGTGTACCGGGGTGAAGTCGGAACCACGCGGGTGGAAGAGGTGGAACGTCCCGCCGTCGGCGGAGGGTTCGCGGGAGAGGGCGACGACGGCCCGGCTGACGAAGTCCACCGGCAACAGGTCCGTCGTCAGCTCCTCGGCCGGCGGGGCCGAACCGAGCTCGATGAAACTCTTGATCTGGCGCCACAGGAAGTCGTCGGCCTGGCAGGCGCCGCTGACGCTGTCCCCGGAGATGCGGCCGATGCGGTAGACGGTCACCGGCATGCCGGTTTCACGCGCCAGGCGCGCGATCCCCTCGGCCACCCACTTGCTCCGGGTGTAACCGATACCGAGCCCCTCACTCGTCCCGGGGACCGCCTCCTCGGTGATCGGCCCGGCTCCCTGGCCGGGGGCGAACACCGCGATGGTCGACATGTAGTGCACCGGCTTGAGGCGCCCCGTGGCGGCGAACTCCAGCACGGACCGCATGCCGTCGACATTGGTCGGCTTCACCGAGGCGTACGGGAGGACGAAGTTGATGTGTGCGGCCGCGTGGTAGACCACCTGGACCGAATCGGTCAGTTCCACCCGGTCTGTCTCGGACAGCCCCAGGTGCGCACGGGTGAGGTCTCCGGGCACGGCACGCACCCGCTGCCAGACGATGTCGCCCGCGATGCCGTACGCGGTCGCCGTGGCGCGCAGCCGTTCCAGGGCGGCCTGCGCATCGGCCGCGCGTACCAGGCAGTTGACCGTGCTGCCGGGGACGGCTGCCAGGTCCCGCAGGAGGTAGCTGCCGAGGAAGCCGGTCGCGCCGGTCAGCAGGATCTCGGTCGCGTCACCCACCGGGACCGTTTCGCGGTCGCCGGCCCGTACCGTGTCCGGCAGGGTCACATCCGCGCGCAGGTCGGCCGAAGGCGCCGTGAACGCCGTGGGGTCGCCGGCGCGCCGCTCCTCGATCCGCGCGGCCATCCCGGCGACGGTGGGGTTGTCGAACAGGGTCCGCAGCGGTATGTCGATGTCGAACAGCCGCCGCAGACGGTAGACCAGTTCGGTGGCGATGATGCTGTTGCCGCCCAGCGTGAAGAAGTCGTCGTCCCGCCCCATGGACCCGGCTCCCAGCACGTCCGACCACTGGTCGGCGATCTCGCGCTCGGTGCCGGCCCTCGGCTGTTCGGCCGCCCCGGTGCGGTGGTCCGCGCGCCGGTCCCGCAGTTCGCCGGCCAGTCTGTCCGCCAGTCCACCACGGTCGATCTTCCCGCTCGGGGTGGTGGGGAGCCGGTCGAAGGGGATGATGTGGGCGGGCACCATGTGGTCCGGGAGCCGTGCGGCCAGAGCGGCCCGTAACCGTCCGTCGTCACCGGTGCCCTCCCCCGTGACGGCGGCGGCCAGCCGGCGGTCGCCCGCCGAGAGTTCGACGGCCACCACCGCCGAACTCCTCACCCCGTCGAGGGCGTCGAGGGCGGCCTCCACCTCGGTGGGCTCGATGCGGTAACCACGGATCTTGATCTGGTCGTCGGCGCGGCCCAGGTACTCCAGGTCGCCGCGCTCGTTCCACCGCACGAGGTCACCCGTGCGGTAGAGGAGGTCGCCGGCCCCGCCGTACGGATCGGCGACGAAGCGAAGCGCCGTCTCCTCGGGCCTGGCGTGGTAGCCGGGCGAGAGGTGCGGGCCGCCGATGTACAGCTCGCCCGTGACTCCGGGAGGGACGAGCTCGCGGTCGGGGCCCAGGACGAGCAGCCGCATGCCCTCGACAGGACGGCCGATGGCCGGCGCCTCGGGCCACTCGTGGGGATCGCCGGACAACTCGTGCCAGGTGGCCAGATGGGTCTCGGAGGGGCCGTACATGTTCAGCAGCCGGGCCCGCGGGTGCCCGGCGAAGAACTCCCGGATCTGCGGGGAGACGACCAGCGCCTCGCCCACGGAGGTGACCTCACGCAGTCCCTCGCACCGCAGCCCCTCCGCGACCGCTATCGCGGCGAACCGCTGGAGCGCGATGTAGGGCAGGTAGAGGCGGGTGACCTCGTGCTCGGCGACGAACGCCGCCAGCCGGTGCAGATCCTTCCGGAGCTCCTCGGATATCAGCGCGAGGGTCCCGCCGGCACACAGAGTCCCCAGGATCTCCATGACGGAGACGTCGAAGGAGAGCGTCATGTACTGAAGCGTGGTGCCCTCGGCCCCGCACGGGGAGATCCCGTGCTGGGCATGGACCAGATTGCCCACCGTGCGGTCCCGGACGACCACGCCCTTCGGGGCGCCGGTCGACCCGGAGGTGTAGACCACGTAGATCTCGTCCTCGGGTTCCCTGGTCCGGCCCGGCCCGGCGGAATCGGCCGCGGCCGTCCGCTCCGCTTCCCGGTCCATCTCGAACAACCGCTGGCCGGGCGGGAGTTCCGCGCCGACCTTGCTGTCGGTGAGCACGAGGAGGACACCGGCGTCGTCGAGCATGTACGCCACCCGCTCCGGCGGGTAGGACGGGTCCACCGGGACGTAGGAGGCTCCCGACTTCACGACGCCGAGCAGCCCGACGACCATGTCGAACGAGCGGGGCAGGCTGATGCCCACCCGCCGGCCCGCCCCCGCCCCCTCCTCGCGCAGGACGGCGGCGAGCCGGTTGGCCCGTTCGTCCAGTTCCCGGTACGTCCACGAGCGGCCGCCGTCCGTCACCGCGACGGCGTCCGGTGTGGCCGCTGCCTGTCGCTCGAAAAGCTCACCCACCGGCACGGGGCGCGCGCCCCTGTCCACCAGGTCGCTACGGGCCAGGAGCTCCCGCTCCTCGTCGGCGGACAGCAGCCCGAGATCGCGGACGGGGGTGTCCGGTCCGGCCGCCGCGAACCGGCCAGCCAGTCGGCCCAGACGCTCGCTCATCGTCCTCGCCGTGGCCTCGTCGAAGAGGTGCGAGTCGTACTCGAGCGTGCCGTGCAGCCCGTCATCCTCACGGGCGAACACCACGGACAGGTCGTACTTCGCGCCGTGCGCCATGCCGCGCCGGACGGGCAGCGGGGTGCCGTCGGGGGCGCACTGGGCGGAACCCGGATCGGTCAGCACGAGCATCGTCTGCACGACGGGGGTATGGCCGCTGTTGCGCTCGGGCCTCAGGCGCTCGACGACCTTGTCGAAGGGAGCCCATTTCAGCCGCAGCGCGTCGGTGACCTCCTCGCGTGACCGCCGCAGGACCTCGCGCACGCTCATCGAACCCGTGACGTCCTGGCGCAGGACGACCATGTTGACGAAGTAGCCGACGAGATCCCGGGTCTGCGGGTCGTCGCGCAGCGAGACCGGGGAGCCGACGAGCACGCGCTCCTGACGTGTCAGCTTGGCGAGGAAGACGCCGTACACCGCGAGCAGCACCATGAACAGCGTCACGCCCTCGCGTTCCGCCAGCCGCTCCAGCCGCTCGGTCACCTCGGCCGGGACACGCAGGGGGACGGTGGCTCCCCGGTGTTCCTGCGCCGCGGGCCGGGGGCGGTCCGTGGGCAGACCCAGCACGGGAAGTTCCCCGGCCAGCCGGTCGGCCCACTCGTCGAGCAGTTCCGCGGTCCTGCGCGGTGTCAGGTACTCGCGGTGCCAGTGCGCGAAGTCCGCGTAGTCCGGGCGCCCGGGCACCGCCTCCACCGCCAGGCCCCGCCCGATCCGGTCGTAGGCGTCGAGGAGTTCCCGGAGGAAGACACCGGCCGAGGCGGCGTCCGAGGCGATGTGGTGGATGTTGCAGACGATCGCGCTCTCCTCGCCCGGTCCGAGCGCGCAGGTCACCGAGGTCACCGGCCCGTGCTCCAGGTCGAAGCGGATGTTCGCGACCCGCTGGGCGATGGCGTCCAGTTCCTTCTCGCTGCCGTAGTGCTCGACGCGGTAGTGGAAGGCCGTGTCGTCGTCCGAGACGATCTGGAGGAGCCGTGCGTCCCGTAACGCGTAGGTGGTGCGCAGGACTTCCTGCCGGCGCAGCACTCCCGAGACGGAGCGTCGCAGCCGCTCCCCGTCGAGCCGGAAGGGCAGGCGGACGAGGAACGGGCCGTTGTAGGCCTCCGGTGTGGGGAGGTACTGGTCGATGAGCCAGATGCCGCTCTGGCCGAACGAAGCCTCCGTCGCGTCGCCGGTCCTGGGCGCCGAGCCGGCTTCCAGTTCGTTGCCACGGGTGCGGGGGCGCCCCCGCGCGGTGCGCTCGGCCACCGCAGCCGCAGAGCCCTCACGGCGGAGTTCGGATGCCGGCAGGTCGACCGCGAACACGGCCCGCAGCACCGCGCTCAGTTCGTCCAGCCGCTGGGGATCGTCACAGCACTCGGAGAACTGCTGGTCCGGCCCCAGGCCGGGCGCCCGGAGCGTTCTCCGTGCCAATTCCAGTACTGCTGAGGTCAAGGGACTGTTCACGGTTCCGTAGCCTCCGGAGATATGACACGACCGGGCCGGCGCGGGTGCCGGCCGTTTTCGGGAACTCCGTCAGCCGTTGGACGTCGAGATGGTCCGCTCCTGATCACGGCTCTCCTCGATGAACCGGGCCAGTTGCTCCACCGTGCCGTGCCGGAAAACCGACTCGGTGGTGATTTCGATTCCGAATATCTTCTGCAGGCGGGACGCCAGCTGGACGAAGTGGAGGGAGTTCCCGCCATGGCCGAGGAACGAATCGGTGGTCGAGAATTCTTCCATTCCGGAGATCTCGATCCAGGACTGCAGGACGACTGCTTCGAGCGGGTTCTGCATAGCTGTTCGGCCTTTCTCTTCCGTGGACTTCTGCTTCGGGGAACCGGACCGCCCGGGAAGGGTGAGCGCGGTGCGGTCGATCTTTCCGTTCACGTTCGTCGGCATCTTCTCGAGATGGTGGAAGGAGGAGGGGACCATGTAGGAGGGCAGCCGCTCGGAGAGCCGGCTGACCAGGTCCGAGGGGTCGGCGGGCGTGCCGTCACGGGTGGTGTAGAAGGCGACGAGACGCTTTTCGTGGGTGTCGTCCTCGAACGCCTTCACCGCCGCGTCCCCGATCCCGTCGAGGGAGCGCACCGCGAGGGTCACGGCACTGGTCTCCACCCGGAAACCGCGGATCTTCACCATGCTGTCGGACCGTCCGAGCAGCACGATGTCGCCGTCCGCGTTCCGCCGTGCCAGGTCGCCCGTGTGGTAGAGCAGCCCGCCGTCGGGGACCCGGGTGAACTTCTGGGCGGTCAGCTCCGGTTGGCCGGCGTACCCCTGGGCCACACCGGTCCCGCCCACGCACAGTTCTCCCACCTCGTCGGTCCCGCACGGACGCATCGCCGGGTCGTACACCTCCAGCGTCACCGTCGGGAGCGGCCTGCCGACCGGCACCACGCCCTCGCCGTCCGGCTCGTCACCGGACCTCAGCGGGTACAGGGCGGTGATCGAGGAGTTCTCGGTGCAGCCGTAGCCGTTGTAGATGGTCGCGTCCGTGTGGGCCAGGGCTTTGCGCAGATGGGCGGGGGAGGGGAAGTCGCCGCTCAGCAGCACGATCCGGACGTTTCTCAGGCACTCCGGCTCGTGGTCGACCAGTGCGTTGAACAGGCCGCACGGAAGACTGAGCACGGTCGCGCCCCGCTCCTCCACGGCCTCGCGCAGCACGGGCAGTGACGGCAGTCCGGGCGGCATCGGCAGCAGCGTGGCGCCGTGCAGCAGGGCGAGCCAGATCTCGATGGTCGAGGCGGCGAAGGAGAAGGCGGCCGACTGGGTCAGCCCGTCCTGCGGGGTGATGTCGAGGGCCCCGCTGTGGGGGCCCAGCCGCGCCAGCCCCCGGTGCGCGATCCGGACACCCTTGGGTTTCCCCGTGGATCCGGAGGTGTACATGAGGAACGCGGTGTCCTCCGGCCCGATGCCGAGGTCCGCGTCGCGGTCGTCCAGGCTCTCGCTCCCGCGTACCAGGTCGTGCAGTGCGAGCGCGCCCTCGTGGGCACTGCGGGGAAGGCCGGCCGGGTCGTCGCAGACCACAGTCGCGGTGCCGGCTTCGTGCAGGATGCGGCCGACGAACTCCGGGGGGTGCGCGGGGTCGAGCGGCACCACGCACCCCCCGGCCTTGAGGACCGCGAGCAGGACGGTGTAGAGGTCCGGAGAACGGCGCATGTGCACACCGATGCGGTCGCCCTTGGCCACCCCCCGGCCGACGAGATGACGTGCCATGCGGTTGGCCCGACGGTTGAGCTGGTCGTACGTGACGCGTTGCGCGCCTTGCGCCAGAGCTACGGCCCCGCCGTAGTCACGCACCGCTTCTTCGAACAGAGCGGTGAGGACGAGAGGGGCGCCCGGTGGTGAACCCGATGGTAAATGCGAATTGTTTTCCGTCATCGCTGTTCTCCTCGGCGTGCTGTCCGAAGGGAATGGCTTCAGCGCTCTCGTCGGTGCGTTCCGGGAGAACGGGAGCCGGGGCAGTGAGCTTTTTCAGCGTGCGGCGCGGAAAAATGATTTCCGCAGGGAAACCGATGCTAATCACAGAATGGTATCGAAGTCAAACTCCTCCGGTTCGGGCCGGGTTGCTCCGACGATTACGCCGTCCGTGGTTCTTGACGGAGGGGAATCGAGGCAGGAGAGGCTTTCCTGCCCTGGTCGGTGCGGCTGGTCGGTGCGATTGCTCGGTGCGACGACTCCCGTGCGAAAGTCGCTGCGGACGGTGCCTCGAAGCGTCGCGGTCGGTTGTTCCCCGACCGGTCCTTGGACTCCGGTACCCCGGGCCGGGAGGGTCACGCCCCCTGATGGTGTCCTCGGGGCAACCATTTTTTCGGGCCCGCCGCCGACCGTGACCACGGCTGCGGCACCGCGTCCGGCCGGCGGACCGGCCGGCGGACCGTCCGGCGGCACGGGAGCGCTGCCCGGCACGGGGCCGGGAGCGCTCGGCCGTGTCATCGGCGTGGCCCCTTGATATCGTGGAAAGCCCCACCCACCGGTAACCCTCCATACCGGAAAGCACCCATGACTCCACGAGACGGCTCCACCTCCCCCTGGTCCTCGGAACCCGGCGGTCTGGAGGCAGCCCTGGTCCACCTGCAGTGCCTTCTGGTGGCACGGCGGTCCCGCGCCAATCCCGAGGGCGTCAACTGGCACCAGTACGACGTCCTGGAACTGCTGCGGGTGCGGGGCTCCATGAGACCCTCCGAACTGAGCGCCGCGCTCGACGTCTCCCGGCAGTCCACGTCGAAGGCACTACGGGTGCTGAAGGACCTGAACCTGGTGACCCAGCGGGCGTCGGGCGAGGACCGGCGGGAGCTGAGCACCTCGCTCACCCGTGAGGGGGAGGCTTTCCTCTCCCGGATCGCCCGGGGCCGCCAGGACATCGGGCAGCTCGCCGCCTCCGTCCTGACCGAGGGCGAGGGCGCCCTGTTCGCGGAGCTCTGCGAGAAGGTGGCCGCGGCCATGGAGGCGGAACCCGTACGGTGACTTCCGCCCGGCGGGCCGTTGCCGCCCGGCGGGTCCTTCGTTGCGCCGGGCATGAGCAACGCACCCGTCCTCGTCCTCGGCGCGCACGGTTCCACCGGCCGCCAGGTCCTCACCCGCCTTCGGGACGCCGGCCGACCGGTGCGGCCGGCCTCCCGCGGTACCGACATCCCGTTCGACTGGAACGACGACACCACCTGGGAGCCGGCGCTGGCCGGGACCGAGCGCGTCTACCTGATGCTCCCGCACGAACTGCCGCTCAGGCCGGACTTCGTGCCTCGCGCGCTCGCGGCGGGCGTACGGCGGCTGGTCCTGCTTTCCAGCCGTGCCGTCGAGGAGATGGGAGATGACCGCCTGCTGGAGGCCGAGCGGATGGTGCGCGACTCGGAGGCGGAATGGACCGTCGTGCGGGCGGACTGGTTCAACCAGAACTTCGACGAGGGCGTCTTCCGCCGAGCGGTGCTCGACGGCACGCTCGCGATCCCGCTGGGGGAGTGCCGTCAGACGTTCGTCGACACGGACGACATCGCCGCCGTGGCCGTCGCCGCTCTGACCGAGGAAGGACACGCCGGCGGCACGTACGAGGTGACAGGACCCGAGGCCCTGTCCTTCGCGGATGCTCTGGCCGTCATCGGGCGCGCCACCGGCCTGCCCCAGGCCTTCCACGGCGACGAAGACACCTACCGAACCCGCCAACTGGCGGAGGGCAGGCCGGCCGACGCCGTGGAGCACGAGATCGGCGCGTACACGTCCCTGGCCGCCCTGGGGGACGCCCGGCCGTCGGACACGGTCCGCCGGGTCACCGGCCGGCATCCGAAGACGTTCGCCACCTACGTCAGGGAGGCCGCCGCCTCAGGCGCCTGGGCGCATTCCCGTGAGGCACGTCCGTCGTGACCCCGAGGGCCAGGAACGTGACGGCCCGCCCACGGCCGTCCCGATCGCCGGGCCGGCGCCGAGCGGGTCACGCCGGCCCGGCGATTCACGGATTCCTTCCTTCCCGATGCCCACGTCAATCGGCATGAGCCGCTCCCGGACGGACTTCGGTGCCCGGAAGCAGCAACAGGCGAGGGCGCGCCGCCGCAGCCGGCCGGCGCGACCGGAAGAGATCCATGTCACGTATCGGAGGGCGCCTGCGGTTACCCGGCGCCGCGGCCGTCGGCATCGTCGCCGTGGGCGCTCCTTCGTCCCCGGCCGGGCGCCTCCGTGGTCCCGCTCCCCGGGCTCACGCGTCGCCGATGTCGGAGCTGAGCCAGCGTTGGGGGCGCATGTGGACGACGACCTGCTCGCCGTGTTCCCTCCAGGCGAAGTCGACGTAGTCGTCGGCCTTCTCCGCGGGAAGGTAGCGGGACGAGATCTCGGCCAGCTGTTCGCGGGTGGCGGGGAGCGTGGCGACGACCGGGCCCTCGACGGAGACGTAGCGGATGGTCGGTGTGACGCGGTCGGCCAGGATGCTGAAGCGGCCGGCAGCGGCGATGGCGGTGGCCTTGCGGGAGTCCCGCCCGGTCATGATCCACAGGTCGCCACCGGGCTGGTACTGGTACCAGATGGGCACGGTGAGGGGTGCCCGGCCCTCCTCCGCCGCGTCCACGGCCAATGCGGCGACATGCGGTTCGGCCAGGAAGTGCTCACGCTCTGCACGGGTCAACGCCATCACTGGACTCCTCGGGTGTGCGCTCGGTGGTTCCTCGGAGCGGCATTGTGCAACGCCCGCCCCGGCACGGCAGCGGGACACGCCACCCCTGCCGGAACTGCCCGGCGCAGTCCCGTCGCGCGGACCCTCTCCGGCGTCCTGTCCGGTCAGATGACCGGCGGGCGGCCCAGGCGGGTCATCCGCCACACCGTGCGCCAGCGCATCGGGTGCCGTTCGCCGCACCCGGTGCGCACCCCCTCGGCGAAGCCGGCCGCCCAGGCGCGCAGACCGGAGGCCGAGCGGGTACGGACGGCGGTGAGCAGGATCCAGGTGCCGAGATAGACGGGGACCAGGAGGGCGGGCAGGTTACGGCGGGCCAGCCAGACGCGGTTCCGGGCCGTCATGCGGTAGTAGACGGCGTGCCGGGCAGGGGACGTCCTGGGGTGCTGGAGCAGCAGGCCGGGCTCGTAGAGGATCTTCCAGCCGGCGTCGAGGGCCCGCCAGGACAGGTCCGTCTCCTCGTGCGTGAAGAAGAACTCGGCGGGCCAGGGGCCGGTTTCGGCGAGCATCCTCATCGAGAGCGCGTGGCCGCCGCCGAGGAAAGCGGTGACCGGTCCGCGGCGCATCGGGTCCTTGGCGCGCAGACGGGGGACGTGCCGGCGCTGGGTCTCGCCGTGTTCGTCGGCGATGCGGAAACCGACGATGCCGAGGCGGGGATCGGCGGCGTACAGATCCCGGACCGTGCGGAAGACGTCCTTGTCCACCAGGAGGCCGTCGTCGTCCAGCTCGATCACCACGTCCACGTCACCGAAGCCGGCGAGCGCGTCCAGGGCCGCGTTGCGGCCGCCGGGGCAGCCGAGGTTCTCGTCCAGTTCGAGCACGCTCACACCGCCGGCGAGGCCCGTCAGGCCGGGGAAGGAGGCGTAGTCGGGAAGCGGTGAGCCGTTGCCCACGACGACCACGCGGGAGGGCCGCACGTCCTGCACGGCCACCGACGCCAGCAGTGCCTCGACCTGCTGCGGTCGGTCTCCCATGGTCACGATGGATACGCCGATGCGTGGTTCGGACAAGGCTCGGTTCTCCTGAAGGTTCCGGTGGCCGCGGACCCACTGGCCCGCCGCGGTGCCCGCGATCGTAACGTCTCGTGTTCAGCCTCCGGACGGTGCCCGGTCATCAGGGGGCGGGTCGCCGTTCAGCCGGGCGTACATCAGCATGTCCCGGCGCCGCCCCCCGATCTCCTGCCAGCCGCGCAGCAGACCCTCGCGCCGGTAGTGGGCGCTCTCGGCCGTCCGTACCGACGCCGTGTTCCACGGCTCGATGAGGAGCTGGACCCGGGGGATGCGCAGCTCGTGCAGGGCCCAGGTGGTGACCGCGCGCAACGCCGCTCCCGCGACCCCCTGGCCACGGCCCGGGGCCGTCATCCAGTAGCCGAGCGACGCCCTGCCTTCGGCGGCCTCCGCGAGCTGGAGCCCGATGGAACCGACCGGCCGGCGGTCCCGGGTGCGCGCGATGGCGAACGGACACCCGGCCCCGGTGGCCGCCCGGTCCCACTGGCGTCTGACGTAGGCCTCGGCCGCCTCGTCGGAGTACGGGGAGGGGACCGTGCTGATCAGCGGGATGTAGTCGTCCTTCGCCGCCTCGCGGATGAGGGAGAGGTCGCTCATCTCCCAGGGGCGCAGGACGAAATCGGCTCCGGCGGTCATGCTGGGGACGGTCAGCGGTTGTGCCATGGCCGTCATCCTGCCGCGTCCGTGCCCCGGCGCCGGCCCGACTCACCCGGCGGGCGTCCGGCTGCCGGGCCGGCCGAGGAACGCTCCGGCGAGGAGGGCTCCGGCGAGGACGAGGACGGAGTTGACGAGGACCGCCGCCGAGATCCCGGACAGCATCACGCCGGGGCCGGTGCCCGTGCCCGTCCGGGCGGTGACGATCGCGCTCATGACCGGGATGCCCATGGTGATGCCGACCTGCTGCGTCATCGTGGCCAGCCCGGTGGCCGCTCCCTGCTCCTCGTCGGGCAGCCCGGACGTGGCGGTGACCATGAAGCCCACGATCATCAGCATGTTGCCGACACCGCCGACGAAGGTCGCGGCCAGCAGGAGTGCGATCCAGCCGCCGGAGGTGCCGAGCGCCACGAGGGAGAGGGTGGCGGCGGCCTGGACGGCGCCGCCGAGGACGATCGTGCGCCGGCTGCCGAACCTGCCGACCGCACGGCCGCCGAGCATGCCGCCGATCACGGTGCCGATGCCCAGGACGCCGAAGGCGAGACCGGTGGCGAGCGGGGAGTAGCCGAGGACCTCCTGGAGGTAGAGCGTCAGCAGGAAGACCAGGGAGGTCTCGGTGACGAAGGCGAGCAACCCCGTGGCGTTGCCCCAGATGACGCTGCGCCGCCTGAGGACGTGCACAGGCACCAGAGGTTCCGCCGCCCGCTTCTCGACGAACCAGAACCCCACGAGGAGCGCGGCGCCCGCGAGCAGTGCGGTGAGCGTGGAAGGCGTGCTCCAGCCGGACTCGCCCGCCTGCGTCAGTCCGTAGACGAGCAGCAGCAGGCCGCCGGTGACGGTCGCCGCACCCGGCAGGTCGAGCTTCGGCCGCCCGGCCGGCCGCGAGTCGGTGATCACGGACGGCGCGAGGGCGACGACGAGCGCGGCGACCGGGACGTTGACGAAGAAGGCCCAGCGCCAGGAGAGCAGATCGGTCAGGACCCCGCCGAGGATCGCCCCCGCCGTGAAGCCGGCGGACATCAGGGCACCGTTGAGGCCGAGGGCGCGCTCACGCAGCGGGCCCTCCTTGAACGCCGTGGTGAGCAGTGCGAGTCCGGCCGGGGTGACGGCCGCGGTGGCCAGGCCCTGCAGGACGCGCGCGGTGAGCAGGACCTCGGGCGAGGTGGCGAACCCGCCGAGTGCGGAGGACAGGCCGAGGACGGCCATGCCGCCGGTGAACAGGCGCTTACGGCCGATGAGGTCGGCGACACGTCCGAACAGCAGGGTGAAGCCCGCAGCGGCGAGGGCGAAGGAGGTGGCGATCCACTGGAGCTGGGAGAGGGAGAATCCGAGGCCCTCACCGACGGCGGGCAGGGCCACGTTCAGGATCGAGAAATCCACGGCGATCATGAACTGCGCGCCGAGGAGGAGGGTGAGGACGAGCTTCTGCCGGCCGGTCATGCGCGGGGCGGGGGCCTGGGGAGGTGCGGTGGCGGGTGCCGTGCTGGTGGTGGACATGGGTGCCCTTTCCTGGAGACCTGAAGGCTTAACGGTTCCTTGGTTCCGTTAAGATGGGTTCACCGTAGCAGGGAATGGCCCGCTAAAGGAACTGGAGACCCGTTATGAATGCGGAAGATGTGGAACCGGGTACGGTCCGGCCCGGCGGGCGTACGGCCCGGGTGCGGGAGTCCGTGCTGCGCGCGGCCGGCGACGCGCTGGTCGAGCAGGGTTTCGACCGGCTCGATCTCGCCGATGTCGCCCGCCGTGCCGAGGTCGGCAAGACGACGGTCTACCGGCGCTGGTCCACCACGGCAGGGCTGGTCGCCGACCTGCTGACGGACATGGCCGAGCAGTCCGTGCCGCGCACGGACACCGGGTCCCTGGACGAGGACCTCCGGGCCAACGCGCGACTCGTGGTGCGGACGCTGACCGACGCGCGCCAAGGCCCCCTCTTCGCCGCCGTCGCCGCGGCGGCCACGTGCGACGCCCGGACGGCCGAGGCCCTGCACCGCTTCTACGCGGTACGCATCGGGGAGTGGGCGGGCTGTGTCGAAGCGGCGGTCCGGAGGGGGGAGCTGCCCCCGGGCACCGACGCCCGCGAGGTGATCCGGGCGGTGTCGGCACCCCTCTACTACCGGCTGCTGGCCAGCGGCGACCCTCTGGACGAGGCGGTCGCCGACCGCGCGGCCGAGGCGGCGGCGGTGGCGGCGAGGGCGGGCGTGTACGTGAGCTGACGCGGGTCCCGCGCGGGTGAGCCGGCCAGGTCCCGGTGACCGGTGTCTGGCTTCGTGTGCACTCCAGCTCGTAGCTTCTGCCGTCATGCGGACAGAAACGAACGGGCGGAAGAGGACGCTGGGCCGTAGCGGTGTCGAGGCCGGTGCGCTCGGCTTCGGGTGCTGGGCGATCGGCGGGGAGTGGTCGACGCCCGACGGCAGCCCGCTCGGCTGGGGCGAGGTCGACGACGACGAGTCGGCGGCCGCGATCCGGCGGGCGCTCGACCTCGGGGTGACCTTCTTCGACACCGCGGACGTGTACGGGGCCGGGCACAGCGAACGCGTGCTGGGCAGGGCGCTCGCGGGGAGGCGCGACGAAGCCGTCGTCGCCACCGAGTGGGGCAACCTGTTCGACGAGCGGACCCGCACGATGAACGGCGCCGACAGCTCTCCCGGGTACGCCCGTGAGGCGCTCGTCGCCTCGCTGCGCAGGCTGGGGACCGACCGGGTCGACCTCTGCCAGCTGCACCTCGGCGACACCCCGCTCGACGAGGCGGCGGAACTGCGCGACGCGTGCGAGGAGTTCGTGGCGGAGGGGCTGATCCGGGCCTATGCCTGGAGCACCGACGACCCGGAGCGCGCCGCGTTCTTCGCCGAAGGTGAGCACTGTGCGGCCGTCCAGCACGCCTGCAACGTGCTGGAGGACGCTCCCGGGATGCTGAGCCTCAGCGAGGAACGGGGCCTGATCGGTGTCATCCGGAGCCCGTTGGCGAGGGGGCTCCTCGCCGGCACCCGTGATCCGGGCCGGCGGCCGGCCGCAGGGGGCATCCGGTCCACCCCGCCCGCCTGGCTGAGCTGGTTCGAGGCGGGCGGGGTTCCGGCGGAGCACCGGGCGGCGCGGGTCGAGGCCGTCCGTGAGGTGCTGACCGCCGACGGCCGCACCCTCGCCCAGGGCGCCCTCGGCTGGCTGTGGGCGCGCAGCGGGCGGGCGGTCCCGATCCCCGGCTTCCGGACGGTCGCCCAGGCCGAGGAGAACGCGGCTGCCCTGATCCACGGACCGCTGCGGCCCGGGCAGCTCGATGAGGTGGCCGCCCTGCTGGCATGAGCGGGACGGGGCGGGCCTCCGGCGGATCAGCCGATGCGGGTCCCCGTCCCGGTCACCCTGATCCGCGTGTCGCCCGGCCTCAGCTCGACGGTGAGGGTGCCGGGACGGCCCATGTCGGCACCCTGGTGCAGCGTGAGGACCGCGTCGTGCGGGGCGAGGCCGAGCTCGCGCGCGTACGCACCGAAGGCGGCCGCCGCCGCGCCCGTCGCCGGGTCCTCGACGACGCCGCCGACCGGGAACGGGTCACGGACGTGGAAGACCGTGCCGGACTCCCGCCACACCAGCTGGACGGTCGTCAGGCCGAGGCGGTGCATGAGGGTTTCCAGACGGGCGAAGTCGTACGACAGGTCCGCCAGCCGTTCCCGGGTCGCGGCGGCCAGCACCAGGTGGCGGGCGCCCGCGTAGGCGATGCGGGGCGGCAGCGCGGGGTCCAGCTCGGTGGCCGGCCAGTCCAGGGCGGCCAGGGTCTCCGTCAGGTCCTCGGGCGCGATGTCCGTGATGTGCGGTTCGACGCTGGTGAGGGTCGCGCGGAGCTCGTCGCCCTCGCGGGCGACGGTGACGGGGACCGTGCCGGCGGGAGTGGAGAACACCAGATCGCCCGGACCGTCCCGCTCGGCGAGCGCGATGGCGGCGGCCACCGTGGCATGGCCGCAGAAGGGGACCTCGGCCTTCGGGCTGAAGTAGCGGACGGTGTGACCGCCCCGGCCGTCCGGCGCGGTGAGGAACGCCGACTCGCTGTAACCCAGCTCCGCGGCCACGGCGAGCATCGCCGCGTCGTCGAGCGTGGAGGCGTCCAGGACGACCCCCGCGGGGTTGCCCCCGGCGGGGTCGGCGGAGAACGCGGTGTAGCGGAGGACTTCGACGCCGGGACGTGAACTCATGCCGCAGGTCAACCGAGGAGTGGCGGCGGGCATTCCCGGTGGCGCCTTCGGAGCTCTCCGGGGGCCTCCCCGCTTCCCGGCGTCTTCTCCACCGCGCCTCAGGGGGACTCGCGGTGACTGCGCGCGGGGTCCCCCGGGTTCTCGCGGGGCGGCCCGGGGCCCTGCCCCCCCGGACCACCCCGCCCGGCCGCTCCCGCGCCCCGGCCGCGGCGGCCCGTTCACATGCGGTCAGTGGCAGACCTTCACGCCGCTGCCCTTCCCCCAGGAGCAGGAGTCCAGGAGCGCACCGGACGGCTTGAACAGCCGGGCCCTGTCGCCGGTGTTGTTCCAGACGTACGAGCCGCGGTTCCAGTACACGTGTGCCCCGGCGTTCCTGCCCTTGCCGGTGTGGATCCGGACCGTCTTCCCTGCGGCGACGGTGAAGGCGGGGAAGGTGTACGTGTAGCCGGTGTCGTCCTTCAGCCTGTAGCCCTTGAGCTGCAGTCCGGACTTGCCGTTGTTGTGGAGGTCCACGTACTCGGCGTTGAGGGACGTGTTCGTCCGGGTGCCCTTGCCCGGGCTGTCGTACTGGATCTTGCCGAGGTGCGGACCGCCCTGGTGGGAGGCCGCCGAGGCCGGGGCCGTGGCGAGGAGCGAGCCGGCCAGTGCGGTGGCGGCGGCCAGGGCGAGGGGCGCGGCGGTGGATATGCGCATACTGTGTGGTCCTTCTGTGTGCATCCGGTGAAGGCCAGCAGCATACGGGCGGCCCGCACCTGCCCGGGGCCTTATCGGGAAACTCGCGATCTCCGTCGATCGGGGCCGGCTTCCGGGCGTGCGCGGACCGCGACGGATCAACCCCGGCCCACGTACGGCATGGCTGTGGCCAGCACCGTCGCGAACTGGACATTGGCCTCCAGCGGCAGCTCCGCCATGTGCAGGACCGTCCGGGCCACGTCGTCCGCCGCCATGACCGGCTCGGCCGCCACCTGCCCGCCGGCCTGGAGGACGCCCGTGCTCATCCGCTCCGTCATGTCGGTCGCCGCGTTGCCGACGTCGATCTGTCCGCAGGCGATCCGGTACGGCCGGCCGTCCAGCGACAGCGACTTGGTCAGACCGGTCACCGCGTGCTTCGTCGCCGTGTAGGCGATGGACCGCGGCCGCGGCACGTGGGCGGAGACGGAGCCGTTGTTGATGATCCGGCCACCCTGCGGATCCTGCTCCTTCATCACGCGGTACGCCGCCTGCGCGCACAGGAAGGTCCCCGTCAGGTTGACGTCCACCACCGTCCGCCAGTCCTCGTACGCGAGGTCCTCGACCGGTACCGAACCCGGCCCGAAGGTCCCCGCGTTGTTGAAGAGCAGGTCCAGCCGGCCGAAACGCTCCCGTACGGAGGTGAAGAGCGCGGCCACCTCCTCCGGGACGCTCACGTCGGTGGGCAGGCACGTCGTGGGGCCGGGCCCGGCGGCTGCGGCCGTCTCCTCCAGGGCAGCGGCCCGCCGCCCCGCCAGGGCCACGGTCCAGCCGGCACCCGAAAGGGTGAGGGCGACCGCCCTGCCGATCCCCGATCCCGCACCTGTGACGACAGCGGTCTTCTGCTCAGCGTTCATGGCCCGGCAGCGTAGCGGGAGGTTTCGCGGCGGCCGGCACCCGGTGCTCATCGCACCGCCATAAGGATGTTGTGTACCCGCCAACGGTAAGTCGTCGCCCCGCACTCCAATGCCTCTGACAACATCCGGCAGGGGAGGGGCACATGACACCCGCACAGAACAGCAGGCCGTCCGGCCGGCACGGCCATTCCGCCGAGCTGCGCAGCGCCGCGCAGAGGTTCGGCTCCGGGGTGGGCCGCCGCCGTTTCCTCACCGTCACCGGTGCCGCCGCCGCCCTGGCCTTCGCCGTCGACCTGCCGGGTGCGGGTACGGCGGCCGCCGCCGAGCTGGACGCCCGCAGGATCACCGAGGACCCCTTCACCCTCGGCGTGGCGTCCGGGGACCCGCTGCCGGATTCCGTCCTGCTGTGGACGAGACTCGCGCCCCGCCCGTACGAGGCCGACGGCGGGCTGCCCGCCGAGCGCGTCGGGGTCCGCTGGGAGATCGCCCGCGACGAGCGCTTCCGGCGGGTCGTCCGGCGCGGGTCCGCCACCGCCCACCCGGAATTCGGGCACAGCGTCCATGTGGACGTGAACGGCCTCGACTCCGACCGGAACTTCTACTACCGCTTCCGCGCCGGCAACTGGACCAGCCCCGCCGGCCGCACCCGCACCGCGCCCGCCCGCCATGCCCGCAACAGCTCCCTGGCCCTGGCCGCCGTATCCTGCCAGGCGTACCACGACGGCTACTTCACCGCCTACCAGCACCTCGCGGACGAGGACGTCGACGTGGTCTTCCACCTCGGCGACTACCTCTACGAGTACGCGGTCAGCGCCGTCGGCGGCGCCCGCAACTACACCGACCGCGTCCTGCCGGACCACTACGCCCGGGAGACGCTCACGCTGGAGGACTACCGCATGCGGTACGGCCTCTACAAGTCCGACCCCGACCTGCGCGCCGCCCACGCCGCGCACCCCTTCGTCGTCACCTGGGACGACCACGAGACCGAGAACAACTACGCGGGCGGCACTCCGGAGAACAGCGTCCCCCCGGAGGAGTTCCTCCTGCGCAGGGCAGCCGCCTACCGCGCGTACTGGGAGAACCAGCCACTGCGCACCCCCCAGCGCCCCACCGGCCCCGACATGCGGCTCTACCGCCGGCTGCGCTTCGGCCGGCTCGCCCAGTTCGACATCCTCGACACCCGCCAGTACCGCAGCAACCAGGCGTACGGCGACGGCTGGAAGGTCCCCGGACCGGAGTCCGAGGACCCCTCGCGCACCATGACGGGCGCCGCCCAGGAGCGCTGGCTGCTCGACGGCTGGAAGACCTCGGACGCCCGGTGGAACGTCGTACCGCAGCAGGTCACCTTCGCCCGGCGGCGCGACGTGCCGGACGGCGCCTACAAGCTGTCCATGGACTCGTGGGACGGCTACCCCGCCTCCCGGCAGCGCGTCATGGACGGCGCGGAGGCCGCCGGGATCGAGAACCTGATGGTCCTGACCGGCGACGTGCACGTCGGCTACGGCTTCGACCTCAAGAAGGACTTCGACGACCCGGCGTCGCGGACCGTCGGCACGGAGGTCGTGGCCACCTCGATCAGCAGCGGCAAGGACGGCTCCGAGAAGCCGGCCAACTGGAACAACCTGACCCGGGCCAACCCGCACATGAAGTTCTACGACGGCCGCCGCGGTTACGCGCTCGTCACCCTCGGTACGGAGCAGGCGCGCGCCGACTTCCGCACGGTGCCGGCGGTCACCACCCCCGGCGCGCCGGTCAGTACGGCCGCCTCATTCGTGACCGAGGCCGGGAACCCGGGGCTCACCCCCGCGTGACCCGGCCCCGGCCCGCGCGAGGTCAGCCGAGGTCGTCCGCCGGATAGCGGACGCCGATACGGTCGCGCACCGTGTCGAGCGTCCGCATGACGGCGAGCGAACCCTCCAGCGGCACCAGCGGGGACTCCTTCTCACCCGCCAGGAGCGCGCGCGTCACCTCGGCCGCCTCGTACTGCATGCCTGAAAGGCCCTGCGGCCCCGGGCCCGTGACGACCTTCTCGGGTTCCCGGCCCGGCCGGTGCAGGAGGAAGTGCTCCGGGTGGAAGAAACCCTGCGGGAAGTCGATCCGCCCCGCCGTGCCGGTGACCGACGCGACGGTCGGCAGGTCCCCGACGATCGAGCAGCTCAGCAGCGCGGTGGCACCCGAGTCCCAGCCCAGCAGCATCCCGGTGTTCAGGTCGACACCCTCCGGGGACAGCAGCGCGTCGGCCTGCACCCGGTCCGGCTCACCCAGCAGGAGCTGGGCGAACGACACCGGATAGACCCCGAGGTCCAGCAGTGCGCCACCCCCCAGTGCCCGGTCGCGCAGCCGGTGCTCGGCCCCGAACGTTCCCGCGAAGCCGAAGTCGGCCTGCACCGTGCGGATCTCGCCGATCGCGCCGTCCCGCACCAGCTCCGTCATCCGGCGGATGAGCGGATTGCAGTACGTCCACATGGCTTCCATCAGGAACAGCCCGCGCTCCCGGGCCAGATCCACCAGCTCCCGCGCCTCACGCTCGTTGAGCGTGAACGCCTTCTCGCACAACACGTGCTTGCCGGCCTCCAGCGCGAGCCCGGCCGCCTCCCGGTGCGCGGAGTGCGGGGTGGCGACGTAGACGACATCGACGGAGTCGTCGGCGACGAGCTCGGCCCAGCTGCCGTACGCCCGCTCGATCCCGAACCGTTCGGCGAAGACCTTCGCGGAGGCCTCGGAGCGGGACGCGACCGCCACGACCTCGGCCCCGGAATCCTTCATCGCCAGCAGATCCCCCGTGAAGGTCGCGGCTATGCCACCCGTCGCCAGTACACCCCAACGCACAGTCCCGCTCATGCCCGCCCGCCCTCACCCGAAAAAGGTATCGACCACTACGACTGACCTGAGAGCATAGATGCGGATTCAACGAAGCGGAGACGAGGATGCCGGACAGCGGCGCGAGCCGGGCCCAGCAAGGACAAGAACACATACCGACAAGCAGCAAGGGCGCCGCACAGGACGCCACGGCCATCGCCACCCCCACCGCAGTGGGTGCCCCGGCCGCCCCCCTCCCCACCCTGCCGGGCAGCCCGGCCACCTCCACGACCACCGCACGACGGGCAGGCCTCCTGGTCACCCTCGTGCTGGGCGGGCTCACCGCACTGCCGCCCCTCTCCATGGACATGTACCTCCCGGCACTCCCGGAGGTCACCGACGCGCTGCACGCCCCGGCCGCGACCGTCCAGCTCACCCTGACGGCCTGCCTCCTGGGCATGGCGCTCGGCCAGCTCGTCGTCGGACCCATGAGCGACCGCTGGGGCCGGCGCACCCCGCTGCTCCTCGGCATGGTCGTCTACGTGATCGCCACCGCGATCTGCGCGGTCGCCCCCACCGCGGAACTCCTCATCGGTTTCCGCCTCCTCCAGGGCCTGGCCGGCGCCGCCGGCATCGTGATCTCCCGGGCGGTCGTCCGTGACCTCTACGACGGCGACGAGATGGCCCGGTTCTTCTCCACCCTGATGCTGATCTCGGGAGTGGCACCCGTCATCGCGCCCGTGATCGGCGGACAGGTCCTCCAGTTCACGGACTGGCGCGGCATCTTCGTCGTCCTCACCGGCGTCGGCGTGCTGCTCACCCTCGTCGTCTGGAAGTGGCTCCACGAGACGCTCCCCGCCGCACAGCGCCACACCGGCGGTGTCGGCGACGCGCTGCGCACCATGCGCGGGCTGCTGGCCGACCGGGTGTTCACCGGGTACATGGTCGCGGGCAGCCTCGCCTTCGCCGCGCTCTTCGCCTATGTGAGCGCCTCCCCGTTCGTCGTCCAGGAGATCTACGGCGCCTCGCCGCAGACCTTCAGCCTGCTCTTCGGGATCAATTCCGTCGGCCTGATCGCCGTCGGCCAGATCAACGGCAAGCTGCTCGTCGGAAGGGTCAGCCTGGACAAGGCACTCGGTTTCGGCCTCGCCGTCATCTCCGTCGCGGCGATCGCCCTGCTGCTGATGACCTCAGGGGTCTTCGGCGAGGCAGGCCTGCTGCCGGTGGCCGCCGGGCTGTTCGTGCTCATGTCGGCGATGGGCCTGGCGATGCCCAACACCAACACCCAGGCCCTCATGCGCACCAGGCACGCGGCCGGTTCGGCCTCCGCGCTGCTGGGGACGAGCCAGTTCCTGATCGGTGCCATCGCCTCACCCCTGGTCGGGATCGCGGGTGAGAAGACCGCTGTGCCGATGGCCGTCGTGCAGGTGGTCTGCGCACTGTCCGCGGTGGCGTGCTTCCTGCTGTTGTGCAGGCCGTGGCAGAACACGGGCGCCGTGCGGAAACCGGCCCCCAAGGGCTGAACGGCTCCCTGCGGGGACGGAGTCGCGAAGACCCGGGCGGGACGGTCCGCCCGGGCCTCCGCACGCCCGGGTCCGGCCGGTTCCGTCGTGGCCACGGGGCGGAAGGGGGTGCCGGAGGGTTCAGCCCACGCGCGGGTAGCCCAGCAGGCGCAGCCGGCCCTCACGGTCCGTCCAGCGGAAGACGCCGACGCCGGAGGTCTCCTCCTCGGGCAGCCGCGTGTTCGGTGGCAGTGCCTCGACGCCCCAGGTCGTGAAGCTCATCCTGACCGGACCGCGGCCCTCGCCGTCCAGTGCCTCGTCCGCGTCGCGCGCGGTCGTCGCGCCGTAGGCGCTGCCGCCGTCCGTCACGGACACGAGCGTCAGCCGCGCCGCGCCGCCCTCCTCCTCGAAACAGAACCCCTTCCCCGCCTCCAGGTCGAAGGCCAGGTTCCCCGCCACCAGGTAATCCCCCGAGGGCGAGACGACGGCCTGCGGATAGCGTCCCGGCTCCATGGCCGGCGTGTGGCACTCCACCGATACGACAGGCTTCCCGCCCACCGCGTCGTGGACCGTCCACATCTGATGCGTGGCGGCCCGCTTCGCACCCTCGGGGAGCTGCCACTTCGCCAGGACCAGGCCCGGCGCCACGGAGGTCGGCACCCCTGTCGCCGGGTCGGCGCCCTTCGGCGCGTTCCCCCTGCTGAACCAGCCGCCCCGCACCCAGAATTCGCGGACCCCGCTCAGCAGCAGGCCCTTCGCCGTCTGCCCGCGCACCTCGGTGAGCTGCTTGCAGGCCGTGCAGCCCCTCGGGTACGCCACCGCGGACGCGGCGATCCTGGACACCTCACCGCTGACCGGATCCACGACCGCGCTGTTCGCCCCGCCGTCGCTGATCAGGACTCCAGGACCGGTCGTCGTGACGGTCGGCGCCCCGGTCCACGGCACCTCGACGCGCCGGCGCTCCCCGTCCACCACGTCGTACACGTCGAGGGACACGAAGGTCTCCGAGGGGATGAGCCCGTCACCGGCCCTCCCGAAGGACCAGGTGACGAAGAACTGCCGGTCGTCCTTGGCGACAATGAGCAGCTTCGGGAAGCCCGGCGGGTCCGGCGGCCGCCAGGCCTCGCCGGTCCAGCCGGCCCGGCCGGTCTCCGTGTCGAGGGTCCGCAGCCGGTAACGGTGGCCGGAGACCTCCTCGAGGTAGGCCAGCCGGCCCGTCGTGTGGGAGACGGCGTGATCGGGCCCCGCGCCGACGACCTCCCAGCCGCGCCGCGTCGTGTACTCCGGGGGCACGGCCAGCCGCGTCGCGGGACCGGTGCTCTTCCCGGCGGGCTTCTCCGGCCTGCCCTCGGTTTCGCCGCCGCCCCCGCACGTCGCGAGCAGAAGGAGCAGGGCGAGGACGAGCACCCCGCCCACCAGCGCCAGGCGTACGATCCTCTGTCTCATGGTCCCCCCCGACGAGCCAACGCCTGAGCATTCCCCGTACACGGCGTCGGTCAGCGTAACAACGGGCCCACGCAGGAAAGCAGTTCGGTTCCGCGGCCGTTGCGTCCCGGTTCGGTGCCGGACCACCGGACTGCGGGGAGAGGGGCCGCAGTGCCTACAATTCGGCGGTGAACGCCACTCTCCCCACCGCGGAAGCCCTGCGTGCGGCGCTGGCCGTCCTGCTCGACGGGCTGCCCCCGACGCAGGCCGCGCAGGCCGTCGACCGGCTGATCGCCAGCTACCGCGGGACCACCCCCACCGACGCCCCGATCCTGCGGGACCGCTCGGACGCCGTCGCGTACGCCGCGTACCGGATGCCCGCGACGTTCGAGGCCGTACGGTCCTGCCTCGCCGCCCTCCGCGACGCCGCGCCGGACTGGGTGCCCGCCACCCACACCGACATCGGGGGCGGCACGGGCGCGGCGAGCTGGGCGGTCGCCGGAGCCTGGGACGGGCCGCGGACGACGGTCCTGGACTGGTCCGAGCCCGCCCTCGCGCTCGGACGTGAGCTGGCCGGGGCCTCCGGCATCCCCGCGCTGCGGGCCGCCACCTGGGAACGGGCGAGGATCGGCGCGTCACCGGCTCCGGCACCCACGGACCTGGTGACCGTCTCGTACGTACTCAAGGAGCTCACGGCAGGGGACCGGGCCGCGGTGGTGGACGCCGCCGCGACAGCCGCGCAGGCCGTGGTGATCGTGGAACCCGGCACCCCCGACGGATACGACCGGATCATCGAGGCCCGCGACCGGCTGATCGCCGCCGGACTGACCGTCGCCGCACCCTGCCCGCACGACGACGCGTGCCCCATCGAGCGCGGCACGGACTGGTGCCACTTCTCGGCGCGGGTCAGCCGCTCGTCCCTGCACCGCCGGGTCAAGGGCGGCTCGCTCAGCCACGAGGACGAGAAGTTCAGCTATGTCGTGGCGACACGGTTCGCCACCGATCCGGTCACCGCCCGGGTCGTCCGCAGGCCGCAGATCCGCAAGGGCCAGGTGCTGCTGGAGCTCTGCACCCGGGACGAGGGCCTGCAGCGCGCCACGGTCACCAAGCGGCACGGCACGCTCTACCGTGCCGCCCGGGACACCGCGTGGGGCGACCCCTGGCCGCCGCCCGGGAACGCCTAGGCCCGCAGCTCCTGGGTGCAGCACTTCACGCTGCCGCCGCCCTTGAGCAGCTCGCCCAGATCCATCGGGACCGGCTCGAAGCCCCGGTCCCGCAGCGGGCCGAAGAGCCCCGTGGCGGCCTGCGGGAGCAGCACGTGCCGCCCGTCGCTGACCGCGTTGAGGCCCAGCGAGGCGGCGTCCGCCTCGCCGGCCAGCAGGGCGTCGGGGAAGAGCCGGGCCAGCACGGACCGGCTGCCCGGCGAGAAGGCCCCGGGGTAGTACATGATCTCGTCGGCCGTGTCGTCGAGCACACACAGCGCCGTGTCCAGGTGGTAATAGCGCGGATCCACCAGATCGAGCCCGATCACCGGGCGCCCGAAGAACTCCTGGGCCTCGTCGTGGGACAGCGGACTGGAGCGGAAGCCCCGGCCGGCCAGCACGTACGAGGCGGTCACGGCGAAATCACCCTCGCCCTCGTTGACGTGGGCCGGCTCGTGGATCTCGGTGAAACCGTTGGCCCGGAACCACTCCCGGTGCGCCTCGGCCTCCGCGTACCGCTCCCGGTAGGCGAACAGGGCGCCGAGCACCCGGCCGTCGATCACGGTGGCCCCGTTGGCGGCGAACACCATGTCGGGCAGATCGGGCCGGGGGGTGAGGAGCTCCACGGTGTGGCCGAGCGACCGGTAGCGGTCGCGCAGGTCCTCCCACTGGGTGGTGGCCAGCGGGAGGTCCACCGGTTTGGACGGGTCCATCCACGGGTTGATGGAGTACGTCACCTGGAAGTGGGCCGGGGCGCACATCAGGTAGCGACGAGGGGTGGCGTCACGGGTCAATGCAGGCTCCTCACGAACGGCGGCCGCGGCCGCGGAACGGTGGGATGCGCACGGGGTGGGTGCGTGAGTTCATGGTGCGCCGAGCCGGGCTGTCGCACAGTGATCCGTTCGGGTGGTTCGCAGGAGGGGCCGGGCGCCGGTCAAGACGATACGTATCGGGCCGTGAGCCGTAGGCTTGCCGGATGTCACCTCACAAGGCCCCCGACTCCAGCCGTCGCAGCGACCGCTCCCGCCGCGCGATCCACGACGCCGCGCTCGCACTGGTCGGCGAGGTGGGGTACGCCAGGACGACGATCGAGGGCATCGCCGCCCGGGCCGGGGTCGGCAAACAGACGATCTACCGGTGGTGGCCGTCCAAGGCGGCCGTGCTCATGGACGCCTTCCTCGACATGAACGCCCGGCAGGCGGAGGGGGTGGAGGAGGCCGGGGCCGACGGCGGGTACGGCATCCCGGACACCGGGGACCTGGCGGCCGACCTCAGGCTGGTCCTGCGGGCCACGGTGGACGAACTGAACGATCCGGCCACCGAGGCCCCCACCCGGGCCCTGGCCGCCGAGGGCATCATCGACCCGGCACTCGGGGCCCAGTTCGTCGAGAATCTGCTCGAACCCCAGCTCCAGCTGTACGTCACACGCCTGCGCGCCGCACAGGAGGCCGGAGAGGTCCGCGCGGACATCGATCCGCGCATCGCGCTGGAGCTCCTGGTCGCCCCGCTCACCCACCGCTGGCTGCTGAGAACGCTTCCGCTCACCCACGCGTACGCGGACGCGGTCGTCGACCACACGCTGCGCGGGCTCTTCGACCGGCCGTGAAGCAGGTGTGCATTCCATGACATTCCGTACGGGCACGGCGGCCCGCACCCACCGTCCCGAGGACCCCGCTCGGGAACTCCGGCCCCCCGGGGAGCAGGATGGTGCGACCATGGAGAGGTAACCGCTGAGGTGAGGGGATAGATGGGCGCCGATTCCGGCCGCTATCGCGGCACAGAGGGCAGGATTTCCCAGTGGCTGCGCAGGCGGCCGAAGCCACAGCCGGTGGCCGACGACGCGGCGCGGCTGGCGCTGCTCCTGGCCGTGGCCGAGGCCGGTATGCCGATCTCACCCGCCGCACACCCGTCCGGTTACCGGTGCTCGTGTGAACGCGTCGGCTGTCCCACCCCCGCGCGGCACCCCCTCTCGTTCGCCTGGCAGACGCAGTCCACGACGGACCGCGCGCAGATCGAGCGCTGGGCGGAGAACCAGCCGCTGGCCAACTTCATCACCGCGACGGGTCTGGTCCACGACGTCCTCGACGTCCCCCTCGCAGCAGGAAGCGCGGCCCTGGAGCGGCTCCTCGCGGCGGGCATCGACGTCGGCCCCGTGGCCCGGTCCGGCACCGACCGGATGCTCTTCTTCACCGCCACCCGCGGCACCCCCGACGACGAGGACGAGTGGTGGCCGTGCGAGCTGGACTGCCACCCCGAGACCATGGACGAGCATCCCGGGCTCCGCTGGCACTGCCGCGGCAGCTACGTCCTCCTGCCGCCCGCGCGGCTCCCCGGCGAGCTGGACGTGCACTGGATCCGTGGCCCGGAGAACCCGCTGCCCGACCCGCTGACCCTGCTCGAGACGCTCACCGACGCCTGCGCCCAGTACGCGGACACGGCCGACGCGAGTGACCTCGACCACGATTCGGTGCCCTGGCCGCTCAGCCGCTGAGAGCGACCGCCGGCGGCCGCCCCCGCCCGCCGGGGCCCGGGCGCGCGCCCGGGCCGTGGCGGTCAGGAGCCCTGGGCCGCCACCAGGCCGGGCAGCCGGTTCAGCACGCGTACCTTGCCGCCCGTACCCGCCGCGTCCCCCGCGCTCTTCCCGGGTACGTAGACCAGCTGGCTCGACACCCGCTCCTTGGTGAGGGTGTTCTTCACCTCGCCGGTCAGCAGCGCCCGCACGTCCGCGGTCACCGTCGGCCGCAGCCCCCGCGCCGCCGTCTGCCGCTCGAAGTGCTTGCTGCTGAAGAAGACCAGGGCCCCGCCGTCCTCCGTCGTCAGACCCAGCGGCGCGAACGTCCCGGAATCCAGCGCCTGGTCGACGTACTGATAGGAGAAGCCCGCCCTGCGGGTGTTCTTCCGCGCCTCCCGCCAGCCCGACGTCATCGACCCCGGAGCGAACACGTCCGGCGCTCCGTCCCTGAGGTAGTCGGTGTACGTGGTGCTCAGGTCGGCCGTCGGGGTGACCAGCGCGGCGTCCGCGTCCGCCGAGGGCACGGGCTGCGCCCAGCCGTCGGCGTCCTTGCGGAACTCCGGGACCTCGGACGTGGAGGCGACCGCCAGGTAGGCGGCCTTCCACGACGCGTCCGGCCCGGTGCGGACGAACGCCAGCAGCCAGCGGGTGTCCTGCTCGCCGCCGTCCTGGTCGCGATTGGAGTCGGTGTCCGCGACGAACCAGCGCGGCCAGCCCGCCTTCTCGGGTATGACGTAGGAGGCGTCGGTCAGCTCCAGCGGCTGGTGCCGCGCGTTGCCCTCCGGGCTGTTCTTCCGCCGAGCGGTCAGACCGGCCTGGTTGATCGCGCCGAGCGAACCGGTCACCCGGTCCGCGTCGAGCGCCGGATCGTACGCCTTGTCCGCCTTGTTGTACGCGACGGTGAAGTCCTCCAGGGCCTTCGCGGCCTCGGCCCTCGTCGCTCCCGGCACGACTTCCAGTTCACCGTGCACCGTCACGCAGCCGCCCGCCGTCACGACCAGTACCGTCGCCGTCGCGAGCCCCGCCGCCAGTCGACCCAGCCTTCTCATCCGTTGCCTTCTGCGCCTTCTGATCCGTCGTCCGCACTGACCGCCTGAACCCTACCGGGGACAGGAACCGCACGAACGCGGGGATGAGATACGGCGCCCGACCGTGACATCGGGAGGCCCCGCACGGTGCTTGAATGCGCATGTGAACGACTTCGAGGTACCCGAAGGCATCGACGTCCTGCGTGTGTTCTGCGGTCCGGACGGCCGCCACGGCAACGCGCTGGGCGTCGTGCGCGACGGGCGCAGGTATCCCGGTAACGAGTCCCGGCAGGTCCTCGCACGGAAGCTCGGCTTCAGCGAGACGGTGTTCGTGGACGACCCGGAGCGGGGCACCGTCGACATCCGTACGCCCGGGCTGCGGCTGCCCTTCGCGGGGCACCCGCTCGTCGGCGCGGCCTGGCTGCTCGACCTGGAGGTCCTGGAGTTGTCCGTCGGTGATGTGACGGCACGTCAGGACGGCGAGTTCACCTGGATCACGGCCCGCCCGGAATGGGCGGCGCCGAGGAAGCTGGAGCGGTACGCGTCGGCCGCGGAGGTCGAGGAACTGACGGGCCCGCCGGCGGGCGAGGGCTGGCTCTACGTCTGGGCCTGGGAGGACGAGGCCGCCGGCCGTGTGCGGGCGCGGGCCTTCCCCCGGCGCCATGACGCGTGTGGCGACAGCCACTCCGGTGGGGCCGGGGCGTGCGCCGGAGGGGTGGAGGAGGACGAGGCGACGGGCGCGGCGGCCATGCTGCTGAGCGCCGAACTCGGCCGGGCCCTCAACATCACACAGGGGCGCGGCTCCCAGATCCTCACCGCACCCGCGCCGGACGGCATGATGGAGATCGGGGGCCGCGTCGCCCTGGTGTCCGCCTCCTGACTACGCGCCGAGCGGGAAGGCCTCCCCCAGTTCACGGAAGACGGCGGTGTTCAGCGCGAAGGCGCGCCTGCACTCGTCGACGATGCGCTGCTTCTCCAGATCGTCCGCGTTCACCGCGTCCAGCAGTTCCCGGTACTCCCGCTTGAAGGCGGCAGGGTTGGGGATCTGCTCGAACACGTAGAAGCGGACCCCGTCGCCCTTGCGCTCGAAGCCCCAGGTCCTCTCCGCCGTGCCGCGGATGATCTGGCCGCCCGAGAGGTCGCCGAGGTAGCGGGTGTAATGGTGCGCTATGTATCCGGCGGGCCACTCGCGGGCGCACCGGGTGACCCGCGCGGCGTACGCGGCGGTGGCGGGCAGGGGCTCCAGCCCCTCACGCCATCCCTCGCCCCGCAGGTGGGCGAGGTCGCGCTCCAGTTCCGCCGTGCGCATCAGCTCCGGCTGGACGAAGGGCCCGGCGACCGGGTCCTCGCGCAGGGCCTGCGCACCGTCCTCCAGCGCCCGGTAGACGAACCACAGCTGCTCGGTGTAGCGCGTGTACGCGTCCACGCCGAGACGTCCGCCGAGCATGTCGCTCATGAAGGCCGAGGACTCGGCCTCCGTGTGCTGCTCGTGCGAAGCGGTGCGGATGAGCGTCGAGAAAGGTGTGGTGGTGGCGGTCGGGTCCAAGACGGGCCTCCGGGGGACCGAGGGGACGGGAAGTCCGGACGGAAACATGCATACCGGCAGCAGCCGTGCACGCTGCCGCGCACCGATACGATGATCCTCCTGCTTAGGTTTACCTAAGTCAACAGGTTCCCGACTGCCTGTCGGTAAGACGGCCCGTCACGGAAGCGTCAGGATGTCCGCCCCGGTCTCCGTCACCACCAGTGTGTGCTCGAACTGCGCGGTCCGCTTCCGGTCCTTCGTCACGACGGTCCAGCCGTCGTCCCACATGTCGTAGTCGTGGGCCCCGAGCGTCAGCATCGGCTCGATGGTGAAGGTCATCCCGGGCCGCATCACGGTCGTCGCGTGCGGGCTGTCGTAGTGCGGGATGATCAGGCCGGAGTGGAACGAGCTGTTGATCCCGTGCCCGGTGAAGTCCCGCACCACCCCGTAGCCGAACCGCTTCGCGTACGACTCGATGACGCGCCCGATCACGTTGATCTGCCTTCCGGGCCGCACGGCCTTGATGGCGCGGTTCAGTGACTCCCGGGTGCGCTCCACGAGGAGCCGGGACTCCTCGTCGACGTCCCCGCACAGGTAGGTGGCGTTGTTGTCGCCGTGCACGCCGTTGATGTACGCGGTGACATCGAGGTTCACGATGTCACCGTCCCGCAGGACGGTGGAGTCGGGGATGCCGTGGCAGATGACCTCGTTGAGCGAGGTGCAGAGCGACTTCGGGAAGCCGCGGTATCCGAGGGTCGACGGGTATGCCCCGTGGTCCACCATGAACTCGTGGGCGACCCTGTCGAGTTCGTCGGTGGTGACCCCCGGGGCGATGTGCTTGGCGGCCTCCTCCATCGCCTGGGCCGCGATGCGTCCCGCGATCCGCATGCGCTCCACGGTGTCGGAGTCCTGGACCTCCGGCCCGGTGTACGGCGCGGGGGCGGGCTTCCCCACGTACTCGGGACGCCGGATCCTTCCGGGAACGGAGCGGACGGGAGTGATCTCCCCTGGTACGAGAAGCGACTGGCCAGACATGCCAGCGAGTCTAACCAGCGTGTGCGGGGCACCATGGCAACGAGGAAAGGATCCCGCAATGGCCCTGTTCAAGAAGCGCACGGTGGGCAAACCGGGCGAATGGTACTACTGCCTGGAGCACAAGAAGGTCGAGGAAGGCCCCGAATGCCCGGGGAAGGACCGATTCGGCCCGTACGCCACCCCGGGGGAGGCGCAGCACGCGATGGACACGGCGCGTGAGCGGAACCTCGAGTGGGAGAACGACCCGAAGTGGCACGACCGCTCGGACCGGCCGGCGGACGGGACACCGGGCTGAGGGCTCTCGTCCGGATCACGCCGTGCTCGTGGGAGTCTCTTCCGGGCCGACGCTCGCGGCGCGCCGTCGTGCGGCGTCCTCGTCCGTCCCGGAGTCGTACGTGAGGAGCTTCGGCAGCGCCGCAGCCAGCAGCGCGACCGAAGCGACACACGCCACCCCGCCCGTCCAGATCGCGGTCCGGGTCCCGGTCCAGCCCGCCATCGCGCCCGCTCTTACCTGACCGAGCTGAGGGCCGACGCTGTACGAGAGGACCTCGATCCCCGCCAGCCTGCCCCGCAGTTCGTCGGGGATCGTCTGGTTCCAGATCGTGGAGCGTCCGAGCCCGCTCAGCATGTCGCCCGCGCCGGCGACCCCCAGACAGCAGAGCACCAGCCAGACGTTTCCGAACCATCCGGCCGCCGCGATCGCCAGGCCCCACACCGCCGCGCCGCCCACGACGAACAGTCCGTGCCGGCGTACCCGCGAGGTCCAGCCGCTGGTCAGCCCGAGCGCCAGCGAGCCCACCGACCCCGCGGCGTACATCAGGCCCAGCGACCACTCCGCATCCAGCTCGTCCGCCAGGAACGGGAAGATCGTGTTCGGGAAGGCGAAGAGCATCGCCGCCAGGTCGATCGCGTACGTCCCCAGCAGGACGGGCCGGCTCCAGGCGTGGCGCGCGCCCTCGGCGATCCCGCGCAGCGACGGCTTCTCGGCGTCGTGGGCGGGGGGAGCCGACGACAGCTTCAAGCACAGCAGTACCGAAACGGCGAAGGTGACGACGGTGACGCCGTACGCGGTGGCGTGGCCGGCGTAGGCCACCACGACGCCCGCCAGGGAAGGGCCCGCGATCGCACCGACCTGCCAGCGCAGCGAGTTCAGCGCGGCGGCCGCGGTCTGCTGGCCGTGCGGCACGATCCGGGCCATCAGCGAGTCCAGCGCGGGCCGCTGGAGTCCGGCCAGTGCGGAGACCCCGCCGGCCACCAGGTACAGCGGCCAGAGCGCGGGCTCGGGTGCGAGGGCGTTCACCAGCAGCACGACGGCCAGCAGGCCGAGCCCGGCCTCCGTACCCAGGATGACCTTGCGCCGGTCGGCCGAGTCGGCCAGCGCGCCCCCGTACAGTCCGAAGACCACCAGGGGCACGAGCTCCACCGCTCCCATGGCCCCGACCGCGAGCGGCGACCCGGTGAGGTCCTTGATCTGCAGCGGCAGGGCGATCAGGGCCATGAAGCTGCCGAAGTAGGTGATCAGCCCCTGGACCCACAACAACCGGAAGTCGGCGGAGGAACGCCAGGGCGTGAGGTCGGGCAGCAGACGAGAGGTCACGGGGGGACATGCTCTGCGGCCCCGGCCGTCCCGGCAACCGGATTTCCCCCTACGGCCGGAGCGGGCCCGTCACCAGCGGGCCGGCGGCGGGGCGATCAGCTGGTCGGCCAGGCGGGAGAGGCGGTCGCGGAACGTGCGACGGCCCCGGGAAGCCGGGGCGCAGTTCTCTCCCGCCGCAGCGCTGACCAGGTGCTGGACCGTGTCCAGGTCGATCTCGTCGTCGTCGCGGACCGTGAGCGCCTCGTGGGCGAGGCCCCGCACCTCCGGATCACCGCCGTCCAGGGTGAGCACGGTCGCCCCCGAGCGCCGCGCGTCGTGCACGCGTTCCAGCAGGCCGCAGTCCGCCCGCCCGGGCGCCACCACGAGCAGCGTCTCGCCGCGCCCGGCCGCCTCGATCCGGCCCAGACCGACGGCCAGGTGCGCCGGGTCGTCCGGCTCCACCCGGTGGCGCACGAGCGTGGGCCGCAGCTGCGGCAGGTCCGACCACGTGGACTCGTCCACCAGGTGCGCGGCCATGTGCCACGGCTCGTAGACCTCGGTCCCCACCAGCAGCAGCCCGCCGCCCTGCGGCACGACCGACGCCTGCAGGGCGCGGGCGAACCCCCGGGCCGCCGCGGGCCACTGCGTCCCGGCGAGCACGTCACGCAGCAGGGCGACACGTACGGCATCCATGGCCCGGCATCATGCCTCCGTCCCGGCCCGTACGGCTGCCCGATCGCCGTAATCCACCCGGACGGGAACCCTTCCGCCCGCTGCCCGTGACACACGTCGCAGACCGGACGAGGTGCGGGTTCGCCCTTTCTACCTGGCAGTAGGGTCGGCGTCATGACTACGAATGACAGTGGAAGCGCGCCCAAGCCCCCCGCCAAGGACCCCTGGGACCTCCCCGACGTGTCCGGTCTGACCGTGGGCGTACTCGGCGGCACGGGCCCCCAGGGCCGCGGTCTCGCCTACCGCCTCGCCCGCGCCGGACAGAAGGTCGTCATCGGCTCGCGGGCCGCCGGCCGCGCCGAGGCCGCCGCCGCGGAGCTGGGCCACGGCGTCGAGGGCGCGGACAACGCGGAGTGCGCGCGCCGCAGCGACATCGTGATCGTCGCCGTGCCGTGGGACGGGCACGCCGGGACGCTGGAGTCCCTGCGTGAGGAACTGACCGGGAAGCTCGTCGTCGACTGCGTCAATCCGCTCGGCTTCGACAAGAAGGGCGCGTACGCCCTGAAGCCCGAGGAGGGCAGTGCCGCGGAGCAGGCCGCCGCCCTGCTGCCCGGCTCCCGGGTCACCGCCGCCTTCCACCACCTTTCGGCGGTGCTCCTCCAGGACGAGGCGATCGAGGAGATCGACACCGACGTGCTGGTGCTGGGCGAGGCACGCGCCGACACCGACATCGTGCAGGCGCTGGCGAGCCGGATCCCCGGCATGCGCGGCATCTTCGCCGGCCGGCTGCGCAACGCGCACCAGGTCGAGTCGCTGGTGGCGAACCTGATCTCCGTCAACCGCCGCTACAAGGCACACGCGGGGCTGCGCACCACCGACGTGTGAGCCCGTGCCCGGAGCCGGATCGGGCATGAGGGACACTGGACGGGACCGCGCACCATCCCCGGACAGGAGCACCAGCCCTCATGCCCCGTCTCGCTCTCTACTCCATCGCCGTATGTCTCCTGGCCGTCGCCGCAGCCGTGGTGTCCTTCGTCGAGGGCAGCCTGCTGGGGATCGTCTGGGTGCTGCTGGCCGGTCTCTCCTCGAACATGGCGTGGTTCTACGTGCGCAAGCACAAGGCGGAGTCCCGTGCCGAAGCCGCCGCCCGCTGACGGGCCGGCGCCTCAGCGGATCAGCGCACAGCCCGTTTCCTGGCCGCCGGACCACTCCTGCCAGAAGCGGTAGGTGTCGAGCCCGCAGTACGTCTCGGCCTCGCTGACGCCCAGGCCCCGCAGCAGCGTGTCCACCGCGTCGAAGAAGACCCCGTTGACCTCGGGGATCCACAGGAGCGCGAAGACCGCGACCAGCCCGAAGGGTGCGAACGGCTCCACCTGCCGCCGGATCCTGTAGGAGAGCCACGGCTCGAGCACGCCGTAACCGTCGAGTCCCGGGACCGGCAGGAAGTTCAAGATGGCCGCCGTCACCTGGAGCAGCGCCAGGAACGCCAGCGCGAACCGGAAGGGCAGGGGGACGCCGTCCAGGGCGCCCAGCCAGAACGGCGCCGTGCACACGACGGCGAACAGCACGTTCGTCAGGGGGCCGGCCGCCGAGATCAGGCTGTGCTTCCAGCGCCCGCTGATACGGCCCCGCTCGATGTAGACCGCCCCGCCGGGCAGACCGATGCCACCCATGATCACGAACAGCACGGGCAGCACGATGCTCAGCAGGGCGTGGGTGTACTTGAGCGGGTCGAGGGTCAGATAGCCCTTCGCCCCGATCGAGATGTCGCCGCTGTGCAGCGCGGTGCGCGCGTGCGCGTACTCGTGGAGGCAGAGCGAGACGATCCAGGCCGCGGTGACGAAGAGGAAGACGGCGAAGCCGGTCTGCTCGGCGAAGCCCGTCCACACCGCCCAGCCCGAGACGGCCGTGACGGCGGCGATCCCGAGGAAGATCGGACTGACCCGCCGGTCGCTGGGGCGGCGGAACGCGGTGGTCATCGGCGGCACTCCTGAGGGCTGGACGACGGCTGGAGCCCCCGACGGTACGGGTGACACGCCGGGAACGTCTCACGGGTGGGCGGTAGTTCCTCGGAGCGCGGGGTCGTCACGGACAGTGGGCGCGTGCACTACGGCGTCCCCGGAACCACCCGCACCCTCCGCGCCCCGCTCACCGTGCTCGCCCTGAGCCCTGGGCGTACGGTCCCGGCCGGGATGCTCCTCGACGAGGTCTGGGGACGGGATCCGCCCGCCGGCGCCCCGGGCACCCTGCAGGCACTCGTCGGCCGGCTCAGGCGTGTGCTGGGCCGGGACGCGGTCGAGTCGGCGGCGCACGGCTACCGCCTCGCCGCCGAACCGGACACCGTGGACCTGCACCGCTTCGAACGGCTCGTGGGGGAGGGCACCCGGGCCCTGGAGGCGGGCGACGCGGCGAAGGCCGTCACGGTCCTCGGCGACGCGCTCGCCCTGTGGCGCGGCCCCGCCCCCGCCGACCTGCCGGACCCTGCCGTGGCGGCCGCCCGCGGGGAGGCCAGGCGCCTGGACGCCCGCCGGACCCGGACCGAGGCCGTCCTCGCGCGGGACCTGGCCTTCCTGCGCGGCAGGCCGAGCAGCCGCCCGGTCGTGTAGAGGTTCTCCCAGCCGGACAGCTTCTCGCCCACCGAGGCGTACTGCCCGGTCAGGCCTATGGTGCGGCGAAGCTGCCGGTGCTGCTTCACCACGTCGTAGCCCGCCACGACCGCGTGCCCGGCGTCGGGCAGGAGCAGGGTGGACAGGCAGCGTACGAGGGTGGTCCTGCCGGCGCCGTGGGGACCGAGCACGCCGGGTACGGCGTCCTCGCGCACATCGAGGTCCATGCCGTCGAGCGTCTTGGCCGTGCCGTAGTGCTCGACCAGCCCCCGTACCCCGACTGCGTTCCCGCCGGCCCCTGGGGTTCTTGTCGTCCCGCTTCATGGACACCAGGGGACCAGTGCCCGCCGACAGCGGACCGACAAGCAGGCGACAGCCCGCCGATGGGGGAAGTCGGCGGGCTGTCGGTGGTGCGGCAGTGGTCAGCAGGACGTCAGTGGAACGTGTGCTCCGCGGCCGGGAACGTGCCGCCGACGACCTCTTCGGCGTACTCCCTGGCGGCGTCGGTGAGCACCTGACGCAGGTTCGCGTACTGCTTGGTGAAGCGCGGCACCTTGCCGCCGGTCAGTCCGACCATGTCGGTGTAGACCAGCACCTGCGCGTCCGTGTCGGGTCCGGCGCCGATGCCGACGGTCGGGATGTGCAGGGAGCGGGTCACCTCGGCTGCCAGCTCGGCGGGTACGAGCTCCAGGACCACGGCGAACGCGCCCGCGTCCTGCACCGCCTTCGCGTCGCGCAGCAACTGCTGCGCGGCCTCCTCGCCGCGGCCCTGGACCCGGTAACCCATCGCGTTGACGGACTGGGGGGTCAGGCCGATGTGGCCCATGACCGGGATCCCGGACTCGACGAGAAGCCGGATCTGCTCGTGGGAGCGCTCGCCGCCCTCCAGCTTGACCGCGCCGACACCGGCGTCCTTGATCAGCCGGGTGGCGCTGCGCAGGGCCTGGACCGGGCCCTCCTGGTACGCCCCGAAGGGCAGGTCGGCGACGATCAGGGCGCGCTTGGTGCCGCGCACGACGGCGGCCGACAGGATGACCATCTCGTCCATGGTGACGGGCACCGTGGTCTCGTAACCGAGGTGGCAGTTGCCCATGGAGTCGCCGACGAGCATGACCGGGATCCCGGCCTCGTCGAAGACGGAGGCGGTCATCGCGTCGTAGGCGGTGAGCATGGGCCACTTCTCGCCGCGCTCACCGGCGGCGGCGATGTCGTGGACGGTGATGCGGCGAGTGCTCTTTCCCCCGTACAGCGCCTTGCCGGCACCGGGAGTGGGACCTGCGGGGGGCGTGTCGGACTGATTCTGCGCAGCCTGAAGCGACATGGCCAACGGCTCCTTCGTCATCTCGAGGCGCCCTGACGGCGTCCCCGGATCCCTTCCATGGTGGCATCCCGCGACCGTTCCCGGGAAGTGGGCCCACCGCCACCGGTGCGGGGGAGTTCCGCAGGGCCTCCACCCGGAGCCCGGACGGGGAACCGGTGGCCGCACCTGTGTGATCGTTCTGTCACAAACCGCCGGACCGCGGCCGTGGCCGGAACCCGCCACGCCCTCTCCGTCGTCCTGATGGCAGGACGGCCGTCGTCGGCGGCGGGAACGGCGTCACCCATCGCCTAGGGTCGGGGACGCGGTGATGTGTACGGCAAGGCAGTGAGGACGAGCGCGATGGTGCAGGCGTACAGGGCGGACACCGAGAACGCCGATGCGGGTCCGCAGCCGGGGTCCCGTTTCCGGGCCATGCGTCACAGGCTGGCCTCCGACCGGGGCATCTGGCGCCGCGGCATCCTCCTGGCGCTCTGCTCGGTCCTCCTGACCGTCGTGATGGTCCTCCACTCGGACATCCCGAACGCCGTCGGCAACCTCGGCAGCCTCACCGAGACGTTTCTGCCCTGGTTCGGCCTCCTCGTGCCGCTGCTGCTGCTCCTCGGCCTGGCCCGGCGTTCCGCGACGGCGGTGATCGCCCTCGTCCTGCCGGTCGCGGTCTGGCTCAACCTCTTCGGCGGCCTGCTGTTCGCCGACAAGTCGGGCAGCGGCGGCGACTTCACCGTCGCCACGCACAACGTCAACGCGGGCAACCCCGACCCCGCGGGCACCGCCCAGCAGGTCGCCGGCTCCGGCGCGGACGTCGTGGCCCTCCAGGAGCTGCCGAGCGGCAAGGTGGCGGCGTACGAGGACGCGCTCGCCGACCGCTATCCGCACCACTCCGTCCAGGGCACCGTCGGCCTGTGGAGCAAGTACCCGGTGACCGACTCCAGCCCGGTCGACATCAAGCTGGGCTGGACCCGGGCGATGCGCGCCACCGTCACCACCCCCGAGGGCCCGGTCAAGGTGTACGTCGCCCACCTCCCTTCCGTCCGGGTCAAGCTGAACGCGGGCTTCACCGCCAACCAGCGGGACGACAGCGCGGACGCGCTGGGCGAGGCGATCGCCGACGAACCGCTGGGCCGGGTGTTCCTGCTCGGAGACCTCAACGGCACGATGAACGACCGCTCGCTGAACGCGGTCACCGCCCAGATGCGCTCCACCCAGGGCGCGGCGGGCGACGGCTTCGGCTTCAGCTGGCCGGCGTCCTTCCCGATGGCGCGGATCGACCAGATCATGGTGCGGGGTGTCGAACCCCTCGCGTCCTGGACCCTGCCCGCCACGGACAGCGACCACCTCCCGATCGCGGCCCGCGTGCAGTTGTGAGCGCCGCCGCTTCGACAGGCGGTACGCTCGCATCCATGTCCAGCCCCGAGTCCGACAGACTCAGGCCGCCGGTTCGCCGGTGGCCGGTCACTGACGCCGAAACCCACTGACCTCAGCGGTCACCGGGCTTCCTCCGTCACACCGTCGGCCACCGCCGGATCCTTCCTGGCGGTGTGGGCCGGCTTCCATGTCCCGTGCGGACACCGGACATTCCACCGTGTTGCCGTTCTCACGCTCCTGCGCGTGACGACGGGCGCGGCCCGCATCCCCTGCACTCCGTTCGCTCTCCGACGGTTCCGTACCAGGGGTATCTCTCATGCCATTCGCCGTATACGTGCTCGGTCTGGCGGTCTTCGCCCAGGGCACCTCGGAATTCATGCTGTCCGGCCTGCTCTCGGGCATCGCCGGCGACCTGCACGTCTCACTGGGCGCCGCAGGACTGCTGACCTCGGCCTTCGCGGTCGGGATGGTGGCCGGTGCGCCGCTCACCGCTCTGGTCGGCCGCACCTGGCCCCGGCGCCGGGCGCTGCTGTCCTTCCTCGGCGTCTTCGTCGCCGCCCACGTCGTCGGCGCTCTGACCTCCAGTTACGGGGTGCTGCTCGCGACCCGGGTCGTGGGTGCGCTGGCCAACGCCGGCTTCTGGGCTGTCGCTCTGGTCACCGCGCTGGCCCTGGCCGGCCCGCACCGGAGGGCGAGGGCCACCGCCGTGGTCGTCGGCGGGGTCACCGTCGCGTGCGTGGTGGGCGTCCCGGCGGGCGCGGCGCTCGGCGAGATGTGGGGCTGGCGTTCGGCGTTCTGGGCCGTGGCGCTCGTCTCCGTACCGGCCGCGGTCGCGCTGCCGGCGGCTGTGCCGGGCGGCCGGCCCGACGACGCGCCGCTGGTGAGCGCGAAAAGCGAACTGCGCGCCCTGGCCCGTCCCCGGCTGCTGCTGACGCTCCTGGTCATGGCGCTCGTACAGGGGGCCACCTTCTGTACGTTCTCCTACCTGGAACCGCTGGTCACCCGGGTCACCGGCCTGGGCGATGGCTGGGTACCGGTGGTGCTCGCCCTGTTCGGTGCCGGCTCGTTCGCGGGTGTCACGCTGGCGGGGCGCCTGGCCGACGCACACCCGGACACGGTCGTCGGACTCGGCATGAGCGCGCTGGCCCTCGGCTGGGCCGCACTCGCCCTGACCGCCGCCCACCCGGGGGCGGCCCTCGTGCTCGTCCTGCTCCAGGGGGCGCTCGCCTTCGGCACGGGGACGGCGCTGATCACCCGGGTCTTCCGCCTGGCCCCGGACGCCCCGACGATGGCGGGCTCCTTCGCGACGGCCGCCTTCAACGTGGGCGCCGCGGCCGGCCCCTGGCTGGGCGGTATGGCGCTGGGCGCGGGCCTCGGCTTCCGCGCCCCGGTGTGGGTGAGCGCCGTGCTGATGTGCGGGGCGCTCGCGGGTGCGGGGATCCTCTCGGCGCCCTCCGTGGCGGGCGCCGTCCGGTGGCCGGGGCGGGGCGGACCCACCGGGTGACGTCCACATCACACCCCGCCGCAACGGCATGTTCACGTCCGGGCATAAAACGTCTGAGAGACTTTGTTCCGACGGGATACATAACCCGTCCCGGCAACGAAGCCGACGCTCCCGCACAGACACCACCGCCACCGGGCCCTCCAGGGTTCCGGACGGCCCCTGCCCGAAAGGTCTTCTTCATGCCCCTGGCCCTGCTCGCCCTCGCTGTGAGCGCCTTCGGCATCGGCACCACCGAGTTCGTGATGATGGGGCTGCTGCCCAACGTCGCGGACGATCTGGGAACGTCCGTGCCCACCGCCGGTCACCTCGTCTCGGCGTACGCGATCGGCGTCGTCGTCGGTGCCCCGCTGCTCACCGGTCTCGGCTCCAGGATCCCGCGCAAGCGGATGCTCCTGCTGCTGATGGCCGTCTTCACCGTCGGCAACCTCGCTTCCGCCTTCGCCCCCGACTTCGGCTGGCTGCTGGCCGGCCGGTTCCTGGCCGGCCTGCCCCACGGCGCCTTCTTCGGGGTCGGCGCGGTCGTCGCCGCGCGACTCGTCCCGGACGGACGCCAGGCCCGCGCCGTCGCCACGATGTTCCTCGGCCTGACCGTGGCCAACATCGTCGGCGTGCCGGCGGCCACCCTGCTGGGACAGCACCTCGGCTGGCGTGCCACGTTCATGGTGGTCGCGGTGATCGGGCTGGGCGCCATGGCCGCGCTCGCCCGCCTCGTACCGCAGATCCCCGTCGAGGCGCACCAGAACGTACGCCGTGAACTGGGCGCGCTCGGCAACCGGCAGGTCGTCCTCGGCCTGCTCACCGCCGTCCTCGGCTTCGCCGGTGTCTTCGCCGTCTACTCCTACCTCTCGTCCATGACGACCGAGGCGATGGGCTTCGGTGAGTCCTCGGTGACGCTCGTCCTCGCGCTCTTCGGCATCGGGATGACCCTCGGCGCGCTGGCGGCGGGACCGCTGACCGACCGCGCGCTGCGTCCCACCCTCTACGGTTCCCTGGGAGCCCTGGCCGTCGTCCTGGCCGTCTTCCCCTTCACCGTCCATGTGCAGTGGGCGGCGCTGGTCATGGTGGTGCTGCTCGGCGGCATCGGCTTCATGACCACCACACCGCTGCAGATGCTCGTGATGAACAAGGCGAAGGACGCCCCCACGCTCGCGTCGGCGTCCAACCACTCCGCCTTCAACCTCGCCAACGCCGGCGGGGCCTGGCTCGGCGGGGTCGCCATCGCAGCGGGCTGGGGCTGGACGTCCCCGGCGCTGGTCGGCGCGGTGCTGGCCGTCGCCGGACTCGCCGTGGCGGTCACGGCGGGCGTGCTGGACCGGACCCCGGGCACCTCGCGGGTGGTGGCGTCCGGCGCCCGCGCCGAGGCACGCGAGCACGCGGAGTCACGCTCCCTGTAGCCGACCACGGAGGTTCCGGGTCGGCGGGGCGCCGGAAGCGCGCCCCGCCGACGCGCGCCCGGACGCCTCGGCGGGAGCCCGGACGGTCAGCCCGACTCGCGCCACCGGTTCGTGATCGGCAGCCTGCGGTCCTTGCGAAGCCCTTCGGCGAGATCTTCGTGCCCGGCGGGTACTGCCGCCGTTTGTACTCCGCCGTGTCCACCATCCGCAGCGTCCTCGTCACCAGGGCCTCGTCGAACCCGGCCGCCACGATCGCGTCCCGGCCCTGGTCCCGGTCGACGTACAGCTCCAGGATCCGGTCCAGCACGTCGTAGTCCGGCAGTGAGTCCGTGTCCACCTGGCCCGGGCGCAGTTCGGCGCTCGGGGGCTTGCTGAGGGACGCCTCCGGGATGGGCGGGATCCGGCCGCGCTCCTCGGCGGCGCGGTTGCGCCACCTCGCGAGGCGGAAGACCGACGTCTTGTACACGTCCTTGATCGGCCCGTACGCGCCGACGGAGTCCCCGTAGAGCGTCGAATAACCCACCGCCAGCTCGGACTTGTTGCCCGGCGCCAACACGATCTGGCCCTCCTGGTTGGAGACGGCCATCAGCATCGTGCCGCGCAGCCGCGCCTGCAGGTTCTCCTCCGCCGGCCCGGCCAGCCCCAGCGACTCCATGTAGGCGTCGAACATCGGCTCGATCGGGACGGTGCGGAAGTTCAGCCCCGTACGCCGTGCCAGCTCGGCCGCGTCGCTCTTGGAATGGTCCGAGGAGTACTTCGACGGCATCGAGATGCCGTACACGTGCTGAGCCCCCAGCGCGTCGCAGGCGATCGCCGCGACGAGCGCCGAGTCGATGCCGCCGGAGAGCCCGATCAGGACACTGCTGAAACCGTTCTTCGCCGCATACGCGCGCAGGCCCACGACCAGTGCCGAGTACAGCTCCTCGTCGTCGTCGAGCCGCTCCGCGTAACCGCCGAGGTACTCCGGCTCGTAGGCGGGGAGCGGCGCCTCGCTCAGAACCGCATGGTCGATCCGCAGCCCGTCGCTGACGACCCCGGACGGGGTCTCGGCCGCGGCGGCCGGCAGGTCCAGGTCGAGGATCACGCTGCCCTCGGAGAACTGGGGTGCGCGGGCGATGACTTCGCCCTCCCTGTCGACGACGATCGAGTCGCCGTCGAAGACCAGTTCGTCCTGGCCGCCGGTCATCGCCAGGTACGCCGTCGTGCAGCCGGCCTCCTGGGCGCGCTTGCGGACCAGTTCCAGCCGGGTGTCGTCCTTGTCGCGCTCGTACGGCGAGGCGTTGATCGACAGCAGCAGCCCGGCTCCGGCGGCGCGCGCGGCCGGGACGCGGCCTCCGTCCTGCCAGAGGTCCTCGCAGATCGCGAGCGCCACATCGATGCCGTGCACCCGCACGACGGGCATCGAATCGCCCGGCACGAAGTACCGGAACTCGTCGAAGACGCCGTAGTTGGGCAGGTGGTGCTTGGCGAAGTTCAGCGCGACCTGTCCGCGGTGCAGCACGGCGGCGGCGTTGCGCGGGGCGCCGGCGGGCTGCCCGTAGCGGGGCGCGGCATGCTCCGAGCGGTCGAGATGACCGACGACGACCGGCAACTCCCCGAAGCCCTCGTCGGCGAGGCGGGCGGCGAGCGCGCGCAGCGCGGTCCGCGACGCCTCCACGAAGGACGAGCGCAGGGCCAGGTCCTCGACGGGATATCCGGTCAGCGCCATCTCGGGGAACGCCACCAGATGGGCGCCCTGCTCGGCTGCGTGCCGGGTCCAGTGGACGATCGACTCGGAGTTGCCGGCCAGGTCACCGACGGTCGCGTCGATCTGATTGAGTGCGAGGCGTAGTTGGGGCACGCGAACCAGTGTAATCGTCTGATTGACGCGATGTCCTGGTCCGCCCCCGCCCGGATGCGGCGGGCCCGCCGGCCCGGCTCCGGCCGGGGGTGCACGGTGTGCCCCGGCCCACGGGGGTCAGGCGCGGGAGTAGACCCGCTCCGCCCAACCGGCCACCTGCTCGTCCGAGAGGTGGAGTGCCAGATCGGCCTCGCTGATCATGCCGATCAGCTTCTTGTCCTCGACCACCGGGAGCCGGCGGATCTGATGGCTCTGCATCTCCTCCAGCACGGCGTCGACATCGGCCGTCGACTCGATCCAGCGCGGGGTGCCGTCACAGAGCTCGCCCGCCGTCACCTTCGACGGGTCGTGCCCCGACGCCACACACTTGATCACGATGTCGCGGTCGGTGATGATGCCGACCATCCGGTCCTGCTCGCCGTTGGCCGAGACGGGGAGCGCCCCCACCTTGTGGTCCCGCATCATCTGGGCGGCGCGGTCGAGCGTCTCGTGGGCGGGGACCCAGTGGGCCCCGGTGTGCATGATGTCCTTGGCCGTGGTCATGGATTGCCTCCTGAGTGCCGATGGGCACTGCTGTACGACCCCGAGTTCCTCCATCGTCGCAAGCCCGCCCGGCGCACGCGAGTGCGCTGTCACCCGTTCGGGCGTACGCCGAGCCGGTCCCGCGCTCAGGGACGGGGGGCCGCCCCCCGTGCCGCGAGCATGTCCGCCATCAGGTCCAGCTCGGACTGCTGGGCCTCGACCATGCCCTGGGCCAGGCGCTTCTCCACGGGTACGGTGCACTGCCCGGCGCAGCCGCGGGCCATCGCGACGCCGCCCTCGTGGTGGTCGGTCATCAGCTGCAGGAAGAGGATCTCGGCCTGCTCGCCCTCCGCCTCGTCCAGCCGTTCCAGCTCGGTCCTGGTCGCCATGCCGGGCATGAGGGCCCCGTCACGCTCCTTGCCCTGCGTGCTGTGTCCGCCGTGCGTGTCGTGGCCGCTGTGGCCGCCGCCCGGCATCCAGCCCATCGGCCCCTGCCCGTCGGGTGCCGTCTTCGGCAGCCCCCACAGGTCCAGCCAGCCGAGCAGCATGCCCCGCTGGTTGGCCTGCGTGTTGGCGATGTCGTACGCGAGACGGCGTACGTCCTCGTCACGCGTCCCGTCCCGCACGACGAAGGACATCTCCACGGCCTGCTGGTGGTGGACGGCCATGTCCCGCGCGAAGCCGGCGTCCGCGGACCGCGCCGAGGGCGTGCGAGGCCCGGGCGCAGCCCCGTCGCTCCGCGCGGAGGCGACCGTCGCCGCGCCGGCGAACAGCAGCGCGAGTGTCACGGCGGAGCCCGCCGCCCACCGCGTACACCGGGCGGGGGACGCGCTCACCCGTCCACCCCGCCGGTGCAGGGCGCGCCGGGCTCGGGTGTCTGCGCGCCCTGGACGTACTTCGCGAAGAACCGGGCCACCCGTACGTCGTCCGCACCGTCCACGGTGACCTGCTTGCCCCAGGCGCTCAGCATGATCGCTCCGGCCTGGTCCCCGTACGGCGACATCAGGGAGAACGGGGTGCTCCTGACCCGGGACGCGAGAGCGCCGACGTCGGATCCGGACGCCTTCTCGTTGTACGTCACCCAGACCGCGCCGTGTTCCAGGGCGTGGACGGCGTTGACGTCCGGAACGGCCTTTTCGTACACGACGCCGTCGCAGTTCAGCCAGGCCGGATGGTGGTCCCCGCCGACGGGCGGCTTCATCGGGTACTTCACGCCGGTGGTGACGTGCTTGCGCGTGAGCGCCGCCGCGTCCCACGTCTTCTCGTCCGCGATCGGCAGGGCGGCGAGCCCTTTCTTCTCCTGCTCGGTCTGTTTGGCGTCCTGGACCTGGCTCTCCCCGTTCTTCTCCTTCGCCTCGGACTTCTCCAGGAGCATGTACGAACCGAAACCGAGCAGGCCCGCGACCACGACGGCGCTCAGGCCTATGGCGACGACACGGTTACGGCGGTCGCGCGCGCGGTCGGCGTCGCGCGTCTGCTCCATGCGTGTCCTGCGGTCGAAGCTCATGTCGTCGTGTCCTTCTGCCAAGGGGTAGGGAGGGACGGGAGCGGAGCGGAAAAGCCGGGCGCGCGGGACCGGGGCCGAGTGGCTGGGGCCCTTGCACACCATGGGCGCCGATCGTAGTGGGTGGCCGCGTGCTCTCTCTCACACCGTGTGCGTAATCTGGGTGAAATCCCGGGTCGCGATACTGAGGTGTCCCCCTACCCCGGGCGGTGGTGCACGGACCGTCTGAACTGCAAGGATGTGGCTATGGACAAGCAGCAGGAATTCGTCCTCAGGACGCTTGAGGAGCGCGACATCCGCTTCGTACGGCTGTGGTTCACCGACGTTCTCGGTTACCTCAAGTCCGTCGCCGTGGCCCCGGCCGAGCTCGAACAGGCCTTTGACGAGGGAATCGGCTTCGACGGCTCCGCGATCGAAGGCTTCGCCCGTGTATACGAATCGGACATGATCGCGAAGCCGGACCCCGGCACGTTCCAGATCCTTCCGTGGCGTGCGGAGGCCCCGGGGACGGCGCGGATGTTCTGCGACATCCTGATGCCGGACGGCTCGCCCTCCTTCGCCGACCCGCGCTTCGTCCTCAAGCGCATCCTCGCGAAGACCTCCGACCTGGGCTTCACCTTCTACACCCACCCGGAGATCGAGTTCTTCCTGCTGAAGAACAAGCCGGTCGACGGCAGCCGCCCCACCCCGGCGGACAGCTCCGGTTACTTCGACCACACCCCGCAGAACGTCGGCATGGACTTCCGCCGCCAGGCGATCACCATGCTGGAGTCGATGGGCATCTCGGTCGAGTTCAGCCACCACGAGGGTGCCCCCGGCCAGCAGGAGATCGACCTGCGGTACGCGGACGCGCTCTCCACCGCCGACAACATCATGACCTTCCGCCTGGTCATGAAGCAGGTCGCGCTGGAGCAGGGCGTACAGGCCACCTTCATGCCGAAGCCGTTCTCGGAGTACCCGGGCTCGGGCATGCACACCCACCTCTCCCTCTTCGAGGGCGACCGCAACGCCTTCTACGAGTCGGGTGCCGAGTACCAGCTGTCGAAGGTGGGGCGGTCCTTCATCGCGGGCCTGCTCAAGCACGCCGCGGAGATCTCCGCCGTGACGAACCAGTGGGTCAACTCGTACAAGCGCATCTGGGGCGGCTCCAGCCGCTCCGCGGGCGCCGGCGGCGAAGCGCCCTCGTACATCTGCTGGGGCCACAACAACCGCTCCGCACTGATCCGCGTCCCGATGTACAAGCCCGGCAAGACCGGCTCGGCCCGCGTCGAGGTCCGCTCCATCGACTCCGGCGCCAACCCCTACCTGACGTACGCGGTGCTGCTCGCCGCGGGCCTCAAGGGCATCGAGGAGGGCTACGAACTCCCGGCGGGCGCCGACGACGACGTCTGGGCCCTGTCCGACTCGGAGCGCCGCGCGATGGGCATCGAGCCGCTTCCGCAGAACCTGGGCGAGGCGATCTCGCTGATGGAGAAGAGCGAGCTGGTCGCGGAGACGCTGGGCGAGCACGTCTTCGACTTCTTCCTGCGCAACAAGAAGCAGGAGTGGGAGGAGTACCGCAGCGAGGTCACGGCCTTCGAGCTGAAGAACCTGCTGCCGGTGCTGTAACCGCACCTGTTGTACGTAGGCGTCTCCGGGCCGGGCGGTTCCGCGCCGCCGGCCCGGAGACGCCTCACTCGCGCCGGGCGGTCCGCGGGACCGCGTCGGGCGCGGGTGCCTGTGCGGGGTGGACCTCCGGCGGGGTGCTGCGGCGGGTGCCGATGGCCGGGGCCAGGAAGACCGCCACGGCGACGAACGCGAGGACGAGGATCATGGCGGAACGCAGGCCGTAGTGGTCGCCCAGGAAGCCCAGGCCGGGGGGTCCGACGAGGAAGGCGATGTAGCCGATCATCGCCACCAGGCTGACGCGTGCCGTCGGGTCGGGGCCCGAGTCGCCGGCCGCGGACAGTGCGACCGGGAAGCCGAGCGAGGCCCCCAGGCCCCAGAAGAGTACGGCCGCGCCGGCGAGGCCGGGGGAGTCGGCGAAGATGACGAGTGTGAGCCCCAGGGCCGCGGAGAGCGCGCTGGCCCGGACGACCGGGGCGCGGCCGAATCGGTCGATGAAGAAGCCGCCGCCGAAGCGGCCGATCGTCATGGCGGCGGCGAAGCCCGCGTAGACGGCCGATCCCAGGGCCGGGTCCACGCCGTGGCCGTCGACCATGAGCAGTGGCAGCCAGTCGTTGGCGGCGCCCTCCGCCAGTGCCATGGCGAGGATGATGCCGCCGATCAGCAGCAGCCGCCTGTCCTTCCACACCGCCGCCCGGGGCGGCGCCGTGCTGCCGTCGGCCGGCTGGGGCCCCTTGGTCCTGCCGACCGAGGCCGGGATGGCGCGGAAGGCGTGGACGAACATCGCGGCGGCGACGACGGCTGTCGCGGTCAGGTGCCACTGCACCGGGAACTCGATGGCGGTGAACAGGATGCCGACCGCGGCCCCCACGACCGTGCCGAGGCTGAAGAAGCCGTGCAGGGTGGGCAGCACGGTGCGGCCGATGATCTGTTCGACCTCGGCGCCGTCGATGTTGACCGCGACCTCCCCGCCGCCCATCCCTGCGCCGAAGAGGAACAGCCCGGCCGTGACGGTGGGGGCCGAGGAGAGCAGGGCTCCCCAGCCGATGACCACCATGCTGAGGATGACCAGCGCCGTCCCCACACCCATGACCGGCCTGGTGCCGAACCGTGCCACCAGAGCCCCGGAGCCGAGGATGCCGAGCATGGAACCGACGGACAGACCGAACAGGACGAGCCCCATCTGGGCCGTGGAGGCACCCAGTTGATCCCTGATGTCGGGCGTCCGGGTCACCCAGGAGGAGATCGCCAGGCCGGGCATGAGGAAGAAGAGGAACAACGCTGTTCGGCGGCGACGGGTGGCCAGGTCCATCAGACACGTCTTTCACGAGAGCACGGCGGGGCGGACGTCACCCCGGTCTGAGCATGTACGAACGTACACTCCCGGGTCGGCCGGAGGAAGAGCGCCGGCGGGGAGCGGAGGAGCGGGGTGGCGGGCCGTGCCCGCACGTCCGGGCCGGCCTCGATGCGCGGCCCGAAGCGTGCGGAGGTACAACCGGGGCAGCCGTACTCGTACACCGTGGGCCCGCCGTGGCCGGCCCGCGAACCACTGCCGGGCCGAGGAGGAGGACAGCACATGACGACACTGGCCGTGACCGGGCACATGGATCTGACCGAGGAGGCCGTTCCGCGCGTACGGGCGGCGCTGCGCGAGCTGCTGGAGCCCTACAGCGAGGACCTCACGGGGGTCTCGCGCATCGCCTCCAAGGCCGATGCGCTGTTCGCGGAGGAGGTTTCCGCCATCGGTGGCCGCCTCGTCGTCGTCATCCCGTCCCTCGACTACCGCAGTGCTGTGGTGAGGCCCGAAGACACCCCGGTCTTCGACCACCTCAACGAAACCGCCATCGAGGTGCAGACCCTTCCGTACGAGACCGCCGACCGCGCGGCCTGCGAAGCGGCCGACTCCGAGCTGCTGAAGCGCGCGGACCGGCTCGTCGCCGTGTGGGACGGTACGCCGTCGGCGGGCGGCAGCGGCGGGACCGCCGGCCTGGTCGAGGAGGCCCGGCGGGCCGGCGTGCCGGTGGACATGGTCCGCCCGGACGGTGCCGTGCGGCGCGGCTGACCGGCGTCCGCCCCGGCTCCGGCGGCCGGTGCCCGCGCACCGCCGGTGACGGTGAAGCCGAAGGTGGCCGTGCCGTTGGGAGCCGTGGCGCCGGACCACGGGGCGTTCCGCACCGTGACCGAGCCGCCGGTGCCGGTGTCCACGCCGCCCCGAGGCCTTGACGGTGGCCGTGCCCACGCCGAGCCCTCCCAGGACGACAGGGAAAGGGAAGGGGACCCGCGCCGTCCGGCGCCCGAACGGCCCCTGGTGCGGGGCACCTCGGGTCAGGCACGGATCGGGTAGTGTGACCCCTCCCCGGACCGGGACCGACCCAGGAGGTGAGACCCATTACCGCTTCAGCAGGCTGGGCGCTCACCCCTCGCCGTCGTAGGGCCGACCGGGCCTGAGCGATCGCGGAGCGCCCATCGGTCAATCCGAAAGGCTCCGCCCCGTGCAGGAATTCGCACCGCCGCCCACCTTCCCCGCCCTCGTCACCACGCTCCGCGCCGCAGGCTGTGTCTTCGCCGAGGACGAGGCGGAACTCCTTCTCTCCGCAGCGGCTGACCCCGCCGAGCTCGCCGTCATGCTGGAACGGCGCACAGCCGGGTTCCCGCTTGAACACGTGATCGGCTGGGCCGAGTTCTGCGGACTGCGGTTCGCCGTGGACCCCGGGGTCTTCGTGCCCCGGCGGCGTACCGAACTCCTCGTCCGGCAGGCCGCTTCCCTCGCACCCGACCGGGCGGTCGTGGTCGACCTCTGCTGCGGTACCGGGGCGCTCGGCAGAGCACTCACCTCGTCGCTGCCGGAGGCCGAACTGCACGCCGCCGACGTGGACCCCGCCGCCGTGCGCTGCGCCCGGCGCAACGTGGGAGCAGGCGGAACGGTCTACGAGGGTGATCTCTTCGCCCCCCTGCCCCGTTCGCTGCGGGGGAAGGTCGACGTCCTGCTCGCCAACGTGCCGTACGTACCGACCGACGACGTCGAGCTGCTGCCCGCCGAGGCGCGTGTCCACGAGCCGCGCGTGGCGCTCGACGGGGGCAGCGACGGGCTCGACGTGATGCGGCGCGTCGTCGCCGAGGCGAACGACTGGCTCGCTCCCGGTGGCAGCATGCTGGTCGAGACGAGCGAGCGGCAGGCGGCGCGTGCCGCGGAGACGGTGGGAAGCGGCGGGCTGGTCGCGCGCGTCGTCGACTCCGAGGAGCTGTACGCCACGGTCGTCATCGGGACCCGCCCCCGGTAGGAGGCCCGGGGCCACGTCATGCGGACCTCCGGGGCGGCAGCCGTCCGTGCGCCTCCGGGCCTCCGGGCTCCCTGGGGTGGCAGCCGCCCCCGGGCCCCCGCTCACGCCCGGTCGACGGGGACCGTCTCAGCCCCGGCCCCACGACTGCGGCTTCTCCGGATCTCGGACCGCCCGGATCCGGGTGACACGGCCGTCGGCGACCTCGTCCTCGCCCCGGTCCAGGTCGCCGTCGGCATCGCACACGTGCCGTCGGTCCATCTGCCGCTGGGCGTCCTGGTGTTCGGACTGGTCGTGCTGGTGCGGCGCTGACACCCGGTGAGTCCGGTGCGGGACGTACCCGGGGCCGGGCGAGGCCGGCCCCGGGCAGGTGCCTCAGGCGAAGCGCCAGCGCGTCTGGCCGTACGGGTCGCCCTTGGCGAAACCGAAGGCGGTGCGGGGGGCCACCGCGAACACCTCCGCACGGCCGCCCGCACCGTTGGAGAACATCCCGTCCGTGACGCCGAAGTGCCAGTCGGCGCCGTACTTCGCCTCCCAGGCCTCGGCCAGCGCGATCAGCCGCTGCTCGTCCGCCACCCGGGCGGCGCGGCCCTCGACCACCACGTCGAACCCCTCGTTCAGCGTGTTGGCGCCGGTGGTCAGGACGACCTCCGGGTTGGCGGCCAGGTTGCGCGCCTTCCGTTCGGAGGGGCCCGTGCAGAAATGCAGCGCGCCCTCCGACCAGAGGCCGATCAGCGGGGTGACGTGGGGGCGGCCGTCGGGCCGGACCGTGGACAGCCAGTACAGCTCCGCGCGGTCCAGCAGGGCGACCGCCTCCGCCCAGGGCCGGGCGGTGGCGTCCTCGCCGCTGTAGTGGGGGTCGAGAGTGGTGTCGGGGGTGGCTGTGTCCTTGGCCGGCATGGCGTGCCTCCTGGGGCGGTATGGCGGTGTGCGTGGCCTTTTCGCCGATCGTGCCTCTGCAGTACGGACTCCGCCGCCGCTCCGGATTCATCGGTGCCGGGCTAGGCTCGAAGAGCGGATATGTGTGATCGGCGGGCAGGAGACACAGGATGACGACGGTGCCGGGACGCAGGAGCAGTACGTTCACCAGACTGCTGCGGCACGGTTTCACCGATCCGTCCGCCGCCGAACGGCTGCTGGAACTGCCCGAGCTCTCCTCCGTACGGGCCGATCCCGTCCTCCTCGAGGCTCTCGGTGCGACCGCCGACCCCGATCTGGCCCTGCGCAGCCTCGTACGGCTCGTCGAGGCCGAGGAGGCCGGGGAACGGCAGATGCTGCTGGACACACTGGTCACGGCCAAGCCGCTGCGGGACCGGCTCCTCGGAGCCCTCGGTGCCTCCGAGGCGCTCGGGGACCATCTGGCCCGGCACCCGCGTGACTGGCAGGTGCTGGTCACCTACGAGGCCACCGATCTGCACCCCGGGGTGCCCGAGTTCGAACACATGCTCTGCGACGCGGTCGACCCGGACTCACTGCGCGTCGCCTACCGCAGGTCACTGCTGTCGATCGCCGCCCGGGACGTCTGCGGTACGACGGATGTCGCGCAGGTCGCCGCGGAGCTCGCCGACCTGGCGACGGCCACCCTGCGGGCGGCGCTCGCCATCGCCCGGGCCGCCGCGCCCTCCGACGCCGCGCAGTGCAGGCTCGCCGTCATCGCGATGGGCAAATGCGGCGGGCACGAACTGAACTACGTGTCCGACGTCGACGTGATCTTCGTCGGTGAGCCCGTCGACGGCGCGGAGGAGAACGGCGCCCTGCAGGCCGCCACCCGGCTCGCCGCCCATCTGATGCGGATCTGCTCCGACACCACCGTCGAAGGCACCATCTGGCCCGTCGACGCCAACCTCCGCCCCGAAGGCCGCAACGGGCCGCTGGTACGGACCGTGTCCTCACACCTCGCCTACTACCAGCGCTGGGCCAAGACCTGGGAGTTCCAGGCGCTGCTCAAGGCCCGGCCGGTCGCCGGGGACGCCGAACTCGGGGCGGAGTACGTCGAGGCCGTGTCGCCACTGGTATGGCAGGCCGCAGACCGGGAGAACTTCGTCGCCGACGTCCAGAAGATGCGCCGCCGCGTCGTCGACAACATCCCCGTCGACCGTGTCGACCGCGAACTCAAGCTCGGCCCCGGCGGACTCCGGGACGTCGAATTCGCCGTACAGCTGCTCCAGCTGGTCCACGGGCGCAGCGACGGTACCCTGCGCTCCGGTTCCACCCTGGAAGCCCTGCGGACCCTCGCCGAAGGCGGGTACGTCGGGCGGGCGGACGCGGCGCAGCTGGACGAGGCGTACCGCTTCCTGCGGACCATGGAACACCGCATCCAGCTCCACCGTCTGCGCCGCACCCATCTGGTTCCCGAGGAGGAGACCGACCTGCGCAGGCTCGGACGCTCCCTCGGCCTGCGCACGGACCCGGTCGCCGAGCTCAACCGGGCGTGGCGGCGACACGCCTCCGTCGTACGGCGGCTGCACGAGAAGCTCTTCTACCGGCCGCTCCTGGACGCCGTCGCCCAGCTCGCGCCCGGCGAGAGCAGGCTCAGCGCGAAAGCCGCCGGCGTCCGCCTGGAGGCCCTCGGTTACGCCGATCCCGCCGCCGCGCTGAGGCACCTGGAGGCCCTGTCCTCCGGGGTCTCCCGCAAGGCCGCGATCCAGCGCACGCTGCTGCCGGTGCTGCTCGGCTGGTTCGCGGACTCCGCCGATCCGGACGCCGGGCTCCTGGGCTTCCGGCAGGTGTCCGACGCCCTCGGCAAGACCCCCTGGTACCTGCGGCTCCTGCGCGACGAGGGTGCGGCGGCCGAGAATCTCGCCCGTGTCCTGTCCGCGGGACGGCTCGCCCCCGACCTGCTGATGCGCGCCCCGGAGGCCGTCGCCATCCTCGGTGACCCCGAAGGGCTGAGGCCGCGCAGCCGGGAGCACCTGGAGCAGGAGGTGCTGGCCGCGGTCGGCCGGGCGCCGGGCGCCGAAGCGGCCGTCGCGGTGGCGCGCGGGGTACGGCGGCGGGAGCTGTTCCGTACGACGGCCGCCGACCTCATCGGCTCGTACGGTACGGAGGACAACCCGGCCGAACCCGACCCGGGCGCTCTCGTCGACCGGGTCGGCTCCGCGGTCACCGACCTGAACGCCGCCACGTTGTCCGGGGCGCTGCGTGCCGCCGTCCGCGAGCGGTGGGGTGACACCCTGCCGACCCGGTTCGCCGTCATCGGCATGGGCCGTTTCGGCGGGCACGAGCTGGGCTACGGCTCGGACGCGGACGTCCTGTTCGTGCACGAGCCCCGGGAAGGGGTCGGCGACGAGGAGGCGGCCCGGGCCGCGAACGCCGTCGTCACGGAGATGCGCAGACTGCTTGAGCTGTCGACGGCCGACCCGCCGCTCCTGATCGACCCCGACCTGCGGCCCGAGGGCAGGACCGGGCCCCTGGTGCGCACCCTGAAGTCGTACGAGGTGTACTACCGGCGCTGGGGGCTGGTCTGGGAGAGCCAGGCACTCCTGCGCGCGGCGCCGATGGCCGGAGACGAGGAACTGGGCCGCGCCTTCATCGAACTCGCCGACCCTCTGCGGTACCCGGTGGAGGGACTGGGGGACGACGCCGTACGGGAGATCCGGCGGCTCAAGGCACGGATGGAGTCCGAACGCATACCGCGCGGGGCCGATCCGACGCTCCACACCAAGCTGGGGCGTGGCGGGCTGAGCGACGTGGAGTGGACGGTCCAGCTGATGCAGATGCAGCACGGCTGGGCGGAGCCCGGACTGCGGACCACAGGTACGCGGGAGGCGCTGGCGGCGGCCTGCGCGGCGGGGCTGATCCCCGCGGAGGAGGCACAGACACTGGACGAGGCGTGGGTGCTGGCCTCGCGGGTGCGCAACGCGGTGATGCTGGTGCGGGGGCGGCCCGGCGACACGTTCCCCTCGAATCCGCGTGAGCTGACCGCGGTGGGGCGGTACCTGGGCTATGAGTCGGGGCACGTGGGGGACATGCTGGACGACTACCGGCGGATCACCCGGCGGGCCCGGGCGGTGGTGGAGGAGAGGTTCTACGGCGCCGCGGGGTGAGGCCGGCGGGTCCCGCACCCGGGCCGGCCGGGCAGGAGGGCCGGGCCCGGCCCCGGCCCGGCCCGGCCGCCGGACGGTGCCCTCAGTCGCCGGCCGGGCTCGACGTCTGCGGGCCGGGGCCCGCCACCTCGACGCGGGGTGTGACAGCCTCCGTGGCCGGCCCGGGCGCCCGCGCCGGCCACGGGCGCAGGGCGCGCGACCGGCCGGTGCCGGAGCGCTGCACCCGCTTCGGCAAGCGGTGCGGCAGCGCCCCGTACCAGGCGAAGGAGAGCGCCCCTCCGAACGCCAGGCAGGCCGCTCCGCCCACCGCGTCCAGCCAGAAGTGGTTCGCGGTCGCCACGATCACGACCAGGGTGGCCGCGGGGTACAGCGCGCCCAGGATCCGCGCCCAGGGTGCGGAGGCCAGGGCGCAGATGGTCAGACCGCACCACAGGGACCAGCCGATGTGCATGGACGGCATGGCCGCGTACTGGTTCGACATGTGCTTGAGGTCGCCCGAGGCCATCGAGCCCCATGTCTGGTGCAGCATCACCGTGTCGATGAAGCGGGCGCCGTTCATCAGCCGGGGCGGAGCCAGCGGGAAGACGTAGTAGCCGAGCAGGGCCACCGCCGTGGTGGCGAAGAGGACCAGGCGGGTGGCCGCGTAGCGGCCCGGGTGACGGCGGAAGAGCCAGACGAGCACGCCGATGGTCACGGCGAAGTGGAGTGTCGCGTAGTAGTAGTTCATCGACACGATCAGCCATGTCACCGAATTGACGGCCCGGTTGACCGTTTCCTCGAAGGCGAGACCCATGGTGTGCTCGAGGGACCAGATCAGGTCGGCGTTCCGCAGGGCCGCGGCCTTCTGCTCGGGTACGGCGTTGCGCACCAGCGAGTAGAGCCAGTAACTGACCGCGATCAGCAGGATCTCGAACCAGAGACGCGGCCGTCGCGGTGAACGCAGGGACCGGAGTGAGGGGCGTGTGCGCATGCGGGACAGAGCGATCGCCTTCGTTGAACCGGACGCCGACGTTCCGTCCGCGTCGGGTGACGGGGTGGCCGCCGTGCTGTCTTCCTGTGTGGTCACGTGCGATTCACCCATAGGCGCAGAGTCTGCCAGATACGTCCCCCCTCTGCCCGATGATCCTCCGGTCGGGTTCCGGTCGCACGTTCGATACTTTACCGACGGGCGCGGGAGGCCTGGGAGGGACCTGGCCCCGAGGCCGTTGAACCGCGTACCACCAGTTCGGGCATGAACACGAACTCGCTGTGCGGAGCGGGCGTGCCACCGATCTCCTCCAGCAGCGTGCGCACGGCGGCCTGCCCCATCGCCGTCACCGGCTGCCGGATGGTGGTCAGCGGCGGATCGGTGAAGGCTATGAGGGGCGAGTCGTCGTAGCCGACGACCGACAGGTCGCGCGGAACCTCCATCGACAGCCTGCGGGCCGCCCGGATCGCCCCGAGCGCCATCATGTCGCTCGCGCACACCACCGCGGTGCAGCCGCGTTCCATCAGTGCCGAAGCGGCCGCCTGGCCGCCCTCCAGCGTGTACAGGGAGTGCTGGACCAGTTCCTCCACCGCGTCGGCCGTGAGAGCGAGCTGCTCCCGCATCGTGGCGTGGAACCCCTCGATCTTGCGGAGCACCGGGACGAAGCGCTTGGGTCCGACCGCCAGGCCGATGCGCTGATGGCCCAGCGCCACCAGGTGCGTCACCGCGAGGCGCATCGCCGCCCGGTCGTCGGGGGAGATGAACGGGGCCTGCACCTTGGGGGAGAAGCCGTTGACCAGGACGAAGGGGACGCCCTGGGCGCGCAGTCGCTCGTAGCGCTGCATGTCGGCCGAGGTGTCGGCGTGCAGTCCGGAGACGAAGATGATGCCCGAGACACCGCGGTCGACGAGCATCTCGGTGAGCTCGTCCTCGGTGGATCCGCCCGGCGTCTGGGTCGCCAGCACCGGCGTGTAGCCCTGCCTGGTGAGCGCCTGACCGATGACCTGGGCCAGTGCGGGGAAGATCGGGTTCTCCAGCTCGGGCGTGATCAGGCCGACGAGCCCCGCGCTGCGCCGGCGCAGCCGGACGGGGCGTTCGTAGCCGAGGACGTCGAGCGCCGCGAGGACGGATTCACGGGTGGCCGCTGCGACCCCGGGCTTGCCGTTCAGTACGCGGCTGACCGTTGCTTCGCTGACCCCCGCCTGAGTTGCGATATCGGCAAGCCGTGCGGTCATGGGACTGGACTGTACCGGGCGCGTGTCGGATTGCCCACCGTGCACGGGATCCGGGCGGTCCGCCCCCCGTGGGCGCCGGGTGGCGGCCCCGGGCGGCAACTTCTTGCAAACCCTTGCGGGCGCTTTCCGGCCGTCGCGGTCGTATCGTCGTACCTCCCCTGCACGGGGTCTGGCCAGGCGTGGTCAGGGTGTACGGGCTTCCGTCAAGAGGCTTGACGGCAACCTTGAGGACACGCCAATGTAACGATCAGCGGTGCTTGCAGAAATCCTCCGCAAAGTCTTTCGGACGCCTTTCATCCTTGTTACGTTCACGTCGACCCGGCGCCGCGACGGAGCGGTACGGCAGTTGAAGGAGTTCAGATGCGACGTGGCATAACGGCCACCGCCCTGGTCGCGACCCTGGCGCTCGCGGCGACCGCCTGCGGAGGCGACGACGAGTCCGGTGGCGGCAAGAGCTCGGGCGAGCTCTCCGGCACGGTGACCTGGTGGGACACCTCGAACGTCGGCAGCGAGGACAAGGTCTTCAAGAAGATCGCCGAGGGTTTCGAGAAGAAGCACCCGAAGGTCGACGTCAAGTACGTCAACGTCCCCTTCGGCGAGGCGCAGAACAAGTTCAAGAACGCCGCGCAGGCCGGCTCCGGCGCCCCCGACGTCATCCGCTCCGAGGTCGCCTGGACCCCCGAGTTCGCGGACCTCGGCTACCTCGCCCCGCTCGACGGCACCACGGCGCTCAAGAACGAGGGCGACTTCCTCGAGCAGTCCGCCGCGTCGACCCGGTACAAGGGCAAGACGTACGCGGTCCCGCAGGTGATCGACTCCATGGGCATCTTCTACAACAAGAAGATGTTCAAGGACGCCGGTGTCGAGCCGCCCGCGAAGATCGCGGACCTGAAGAGCGTCGCCCAGAAGATCAAGGACAAGACCGGCAAGACCGGTCTCTACCTGCGTGGCGACGACTCCTACTACTTCCTCTCCTTCCTCTACGGCGAGGGCGGTGACCTGGTCGACGCGGAGAAGAAGGCCGTCACCGTGGACAACGCCCAGGGCGTCAAGGCGTTCGGCGTCGTGAAGGACCTCGTCGACTCCGGGGCCGCCAAGACCGACGCCACGGACGGCTGGGAGAACATGATGCAGTCGTTCAAGAACGGCGACGTCGCGATGATGATCAACGGCCCCTGGGCCGTGGCCGACACGCTCACCGGCAAGGAGTTCACCGACAAGGCGAACCTGGGCATCTCCACGGTGCCGGCCGGCTCCGCCGCGCAGGGCGCCCCGCAGGGCGGACACAACCTCGGCGTCTACGCGGGCTCCGAGAACATCGACGCCTCCTACGCGTTCGTCGAGTACATGACCTCCGTCGAGTCCCAGGCGCAGGTCGCCGGTGAGCTGAACCTGCTGCCGACCCGCACCTCCGCGTACTCCAAGCAGGAGGCGGCGGACAGCGAGATCGTCCAGTTCTTCAAGCCCGTCGTCGAGACCGCGGTCGAGCGTCCCTGGATCCCGGAGACCGGCAGCCTCTTCGCCCCGCTGAACGTCGAGTACACCAAGGTCCTCACCGGCCAGACCACGCCGGAGAAGGCCGCCAAGGCGACCGGCGACTCCTACCGCAAGCTCCTCAAGGGCTGGAAGTAACACAGGAAGGCAGGCCGACTGATGGCTGTCCACACCAGCCAGTCGGTGGCGAGGGCCGCGGGCGACGACGTCGCCCGCGGCCGGAGCCGCGGTACTGGTAAATCCGCTCCGCCGAGCAAGCTCCGGCGCGCCCTGTCGGTCCACTGGTACGCCTGGACCATGGTCGCCCCGGTCGTGCTCGTGATCGGCGTGATCATCGGCTATCCGCTGGTCCGCGGCATCTGGCTGTCGCTGACCGACGCCAACGAGCGCAACGTCGCCCGGTCCATCGGCGTCAACGAGATGCCCGCCACCTACGAGTTCGTGGGGCTGGACAACTACGCCGACGCCCTGACCGGCACCCAGTTCCTCGGCACGCTGGGCTGGACGCTGGTGTGGACGGTCTCCTGTGTGACCATCACCTTCTGCCTGGGCATGGCCCTCGCCAACATCCTCAACCGCAGGATCGCCGGCCGCTCCGCCTACCGCATGGCGCTGATCCTGCCCTGGGCCATCCCCGGCTTCGTCTCGGTCTTCGCCTGGCGCTTCCTCTACAACGAGAACAACGGCCTGCTCAACAAGATCCTCGGCGGCGCCGGGATCGACGGCATACCCTGGCTGAACGACCCCACCTGGGCCAAGTTCTCCGTCATCGCCGTCAACGTCTGGCTCGGGGTGCCGTTCATGATGGTCGCCCTGCTCGGCGGCCTCCAGTCGATCCCCGCGGAGCAGTACGAGGCCGCGGAGATGGACGGCGCCACCGCCTGGCAGCGCTTCCGCCACGTCACGCTTCCCGGACTGCGCCCGGTGTCCACCACGGTGGTCCTGCTCTCCACCATCTGGACCTTCAACATGTTCCCGGTGATCTTCCTGCTGACCCGCGGCGGACCCGGTGAGGCCACCCAGATCCTGGTCACCCAGGCGTACAAATTCTCCTTCGAGATCAGCCCGCGCGACTTCGCGCAGTCCTCCACCTGGGGCGTGCTGATCCTCGTACTCCTGATGCTCTTCGCCATGGTGTACCGGCGAGTGCTCCGCACGCAGGGAGACAACTGGTGACCACCGTTACCGCAACCCCCGCCCGGCACAGCGCCCGCAAGCCCCGCAAGCGGGGCGACCGCTCCCCGGCCGCATCCGTGGCCCTGCACCTCACCCTGATCGTCATGTCGGTGATCGCGGTCTTCCCGGTGCTGTGGGTCCTGCTGACCTCGCTGAAGCCCGCTGAGTTCGCGTCGACGACGGACTTCTTCAAGGACACGACGTTCGAGAACTACGCGAACCTGATCAAGGACACCGAGTTCCTGGCCTGGTTCGGCAACTCGGTGATCGTCGCGGGGCTCTCCACCGTCATCGGAGTCTTCGTCTCCGCCACCACCGGCTACGCCGTCAGCCGCTTCCGCTTCCCCGGCAAGCGCGGACTGATGTGGACCCTGCTGGTCACCCAGATGTTCCCGGTGGCCGTCCTCATCGTGCCGATCTACAACATCATGTCGACGATGGGCCTGCTCAACCAGCCGGCCGGACTCGTCATCACCTACCTCACCATCTCGGTGCCGTTCTGCGCCTGGATGATGAAGGGCTTCTTCGACACGATCCCGCGCGAGATCGACGAGTCGGGACAGGTGGACGGGCTCACACCGTTCGGCACGTTCTGGCGGCTCATCCTGCCGCTCGCCAAGCCCGGCCTCGCCGTCACCGCCTTCTACTCCTTCATCACCGCCTGGGGCGAGGTCGCGTACGCCTCCGCCTTCATGGTCGGTGACGAGAACCTCACGCTCGCCGGCGGACTGCAGAAGTTCGTCAACCAGTACGGAGCCCAGTGGGGCCCGATGACCGCGGCGTCCGTGCTCATCGCGATCCCGGCCGCACTGGTCTTCCTCTTCGCGCAGAAGCACCTGGTCACCGGCATGTCCGCCGGAGCCGTCAAGGGCTGACGCGCCCAGTCCCGTACGACCGCACCCCACGTCACGGCGGCGCCGGACCTCTGACCCGGTCCCGGCGCCGCTCCCCACCCAGACACCCCAGGGACGACATGACCCAGCACCTCGCTGCCCCCTCCACCGGCACGTCCGACGACGCCTTGGGCCACCGCACCGGCTGGTGGCAGGACGCGGTGATCTACCAGGTCTACCCACGGAGCTTCGCCGACAGCAACGGCGACGGCATGGGCGACCTCGCCGGCGTCACCGCGCGCCTCCCGTACCTCAGGGACCTCGGTGTCGACGCCGTCTGGCTCAGCCCCTTCTACGCCTCGCCGCAGGCGGACGCGGGCTACGACGTCGCCGACTACCGGGCCATCGACCCGATGTTCGGCACGCTCCTCGACGCCGACGCGCTGATCCGCGAGGCCCACGGCCTGGGCCTGCGCATCATCGTGGACCTGGTGCCCAACCACTCCTCCGACCAGCACGAGTGGTTCAAGCGCGCCCTCGCCGAGGGGCCCGGCTCCGCCCTGCGCGAGCGCTACCACTTCCGTCCCGGCAAGGGCGCCGACGGCGAACTCCCGCCCAACGACTGGGAGTCCATCTTCGGCGGACCCGCCTGGACCCGGACCACCGACCCGGACGGCACCCCCGGCGAGTGGTACCTGCACCTCTTCGCGCCCGAGCAGCCCGACTTCAACTGGGAACACCCGGCCGTCGCCGACGAGTTCCGCTCCATCCTGCGCTTCTGGCTCGACATGGGGGCCGACGGTTTCCGCGTCGACGTCGCCCACGGCCTCGTGAAGGCGGAAGGCCTCCCGGACCTGGGATCGCACGACCAGCTCAAGCTCCTGGGCAACGATGTCATGCCGTTCTTCGACCAGGACGGTGTGCACGAGATCTACCGCAGCTGGCGCACCATCCTCGACGAGTACCCCGGCAACCGCATCCTCGTCGCCGAGGCGTGGACCCCCACCGTCGAGCGCACCGCCAACTACGTGCGCCCCGACGAGATGCACCAGGCCTTCAACTTCCAGTACCTGTCGACCGCCTGGGACGCCACGGAGCTGCGCACCGTCATCGACTCCTCGCTCGACGCGATGCGTCCGGTGGGCGCGCCCACCACCTGGGTGCTGTCCAACCACGACGTCACCCGGCACGCCACCCGCTTCGGCAACCCGCCGGGCCTGGGCACCCAGATCCGCACCCCCGGCGACCGCGAGCTCGGTCTGCGCAGGGCGCGTGCGGCTACCCTGCTGATGCTGGCCCTCCCCGGTTCCGCCTACGTCTACCAGGGTGAGGAGCTGGGCCTGCCGGACGTCACGGACCTGCCCGACGAGGTCCGCCAGGACCCGTCGTTCTTCCGCGCCGAGGGCCAGGACGGCTTCCGCGACGGCTGCCGCGTGCCGATCCCGTGGACCCGTGGGGGAAGCTCGTACGGCTTCGGCGACGGCCCCAGCTGGCTGCCGCAGCCCGACAGCTGGGGCGCGCTCTCCGTCGAGGCCCAGAGCGGCACGGAGGGCTCCACCCTGGAGCTGTACCGCGCCGCGATCGCGGCCCGCCGCGAGCACCCGGGCCTCGGTGCCGGCACGGACGTGGAGTGGCTGGACGCCCCCGAAGGCGTACTCGTCCTCGGCCGCACCGGCTTCGTCTGCACCGTCAACACGACGGGCGCACCGGTACGGATGACGGCCCCCGGCACCCTGCTGCTCGCCAGCACCCCGGTGACCGTCGAGGGCACCACGTTCGAGCTGCCCGCCGACACCACGGTGTGGTGGACGGTGTGACCGTCCCCGCACCCAGGACCGGACCGGCGCTCCGGCTCTCCGACATCGCCGGTCAGGCCGCGGTCAGCGAGGCCACCGTCAGCCGGGTCCTCAACGGCAAGCCGGGCGTCGCGGACACCACGCGTCAGCGGGTGCTCGCGGCGCTCGACATCCTCGGCTACGAACGCCCCGTACGGCTGCGGCAGCGCAGCGCCGGACTGATCGGACTGGTGACGCCCGAACTCGTCAACCCGATCTTCCCGGCGTTCGCGCAGTCCGTGGAGCAGGTCCTCGCGGGGCACGGCTACACGCCAGTGCTCTGCACCCAGCTGCCCGGCGGCGCCACCGAGGACGAACTGGTCGAACAGCTCGTCGAGCGTGGTGTGGGCGGCATCGTGTTCCTGTCCGGGCTGCACGCCGACACCTCGGCCGACCCGTCGCGCTATGCCGCTCTCAGTGAACGCGGGGTGCCGTTCGTCCTCATCAACGGCTACAACGAGCACATCAGCGCCCCGTTCGTCTCCCCCGACGACCAGGCAGCCGTGCGGATGGCCGTCGGCCATCTCGCCGAGCTCGGGCACCGGCGGATCGGCCTGGCGATCGGACCGCAGCGTTACGTGCCCTCCCGCCGCAAACGCGAGGGCTTCGTGGACGCGGCCGTCTCGCTGCTGGGCATGGACCGCGAGGAGGCCGAACTCCTCGTCTGTTCCACACTGTTCAGTGTCGAGGGCGGCCAGGTCGCGGCGGGCGCCCTGCTCGACGCGGGCTGCACCGGCATCGTCTGCGGCAGCGACCTGATGGCACTCGGCGTGGTCCGGGCGGCGCGGGGGAGGGGCTACGACGTCCCGCGTGACGTCTCCGTCGTCGGCTTCGACGACTCCCAGCTCATCGCCTTCACCGACCCGCCGCTGACCACGGTCCGCCAGCCGGTGCAGGCGATGGCGGCGGCGGCGGTGGGAGCGCTGCTGGAGGAGATCGCCGGAAGCCCGGTGCAGCGCACGGAGTACGTGTTCCAGCCGGAGCTGGTGGTGCGGGGGTCCACGGCGGCGGTGCGCAGCGCCTGAACGGGCGTGGAGGCGGGGAATGCGTGGGGCCGGGTCCGGAGGGGGACCCGGCCCTTCGCGTTCCGGTCGGGCGCACGTCCTCGTCGGGTGTACGGCGGATCACCCCGGCCGGTGACGGCTGCGGGGTCCGGCGGGGACGCCCGGAGGTCCGTGCCGCGGCGGGCGGTTCCACAAGTGTTGTCGTGAACCTTGCAAAAAGGTTACGGTCCTTGGTTCTCTTCCGTTAGGAAAGTTTCCTAATCGGCTGAACCTGTGATCGGAGCCCTTCATGAGCCCCGCACTTTTCCGGATCCGCCCAGTCGCTGCCGCAATCGGCGGTGCCTTACTCTTCGCGCTGGCCTTCACCGCCGCGCCGGCTGCGCCCGCCGCCCCCGTCCCGGGCCGCGCGGCCGTCACCGCCGGACACCAGGCGCAGGCCGCCGCCGGGCTGACCGCGGAGATCACCCGGACGTCGTCCTGGGACAGCGGCTACGGTGCCGCCGTGACCGTCACCAACAACGGCGGCACGGCGGCGAACGGCTGGACCATCGAGTTCGACCTGCCGGCCGGGACGGACGTCACCACCCACTGGTCCGCCACCAAGACCCGGCAAGGGCAGCACTACACCTTCACCAACGTCTCCTACAACGGCGCCGTCGCCCCCGGCCAGGCGGTGAGCTTCGGGTTCAACGCCGGGGGCCCCGGGCTGCCCCTCAACTGCACCGTCGACGGCGCGCCCTGCAAGGGCGGCGGAACCACCGAGCCGCCCACCGACCCGCCGGCCGGTGCGAGCCCCGTCGCCGTCAACGGGCAGCTCACCGTGTGCGGTACCAAGCTCTGCAACGAGCACGGCAACCCCGTCCAGCTGCGCGGCATGAGCAGCCACGGCACGCAGTGGTACCCGCAGTGCCTGACCGGAGGGTCGCTGGACGCCCTGGCGAACGACTGGAAGGCCGACGTCCTGCGCGTCTCCACGTACGTGCAGGAGGACGGCTACGAGACCGACCCCGAGCATTTCACCGACCTCGCGAACACCCTCATCCAGCAGGCGACCGACCGCGGAATGTACGTCATCGTCGACTGGCACATGCTCAGCCCGGGTGACCCGAACGCCAACCTCGCCAACGCGCGGAAGTTCTTCACCGACATCGCGAACCGCAACAAGACGAAGAACAACATCCTCTACGAGATCGCCAACGAACCCAGTGGCGTGAGCTGGCCGCAGATCAAGAGCTACGCGGAGCAGATCATCCCGGTCATCAGGAACGTGGACTCCGACGCCCCCGTACTCGTCGGAACCCGGGCCTGGTCCTCGTTCGGCGTGTCCGAAGGGGCCGATGAATCCGAGGTCGTGAGCAACCAGGTCAGGGCCTCCAACATCATGTACACCTTCCACTTCTACGCCGACTCGCACCGCGACGAGTACCTGGCGACCCTCTCCCGGGCCGCCGGCAAGCTCCCCGTGTTCGTCACCGAGTTCGGCACCCAGAACTACTCGGGCGAGGGGGACGACGACTTCGCCATGTCCCAGCGCTACCTCGACCTGATGGCAGCCAAGAAGATCAGCTGGGTCAACTGGAACTTCTCCGACGACCACCGCTCGGGTGCCGTTTTCAAGACCGGCACCTGCACCAGCGGGGGCCCCTGGGCCGGGACCTCGTCACTGAAGCCCGCCGGGGTCTGGATCCGCGACCGGATCAGGACCCCGGACGACTTCCGGACGAGCTGACCTCCACCTGCCTGCCTGCTGTCCGGGAGCGCCCTTTGGGCGGCAGGCCACGGCAGGTCCGGGCCTCGGGACGATCAGCTCGCGGATGCGTACGCCAGGGAGGCCGCCCAGGTGGTGGGGGCGAAGCCGAGGAGGGGGCCGTGAGGGTCCTTGGAGTCGCGGACGTGCATCGCGCCGGGTGCGGCCGCCACCTAGACGCAGACGTTGCCGCTGCTGCTGTCGCTGTAACTGCTCTTGGGCCAGGCCAGCTCGCGGGTGTCCTCGGCGGAGGGCTTGCCGGTCACGTCTCTCCCCGCACGTGTCCGATGGAGGCGAGCGACTCCCGTGGCGTGAGCGCCTGGAGCAGGGGTGCGGCCTGCTGATCGTCGAGGCGCTCGCGGACCGCTGGGGCATCGCTGCCGGGACTGCCCCGCGCAAGACGGTCCGGGCCGAACTCGACCTCGTGCGGTGACCGCCGCCACCGGGGCGCGGGGTTCCGGGACCCGGTGGGCCGTGACGCGGTGGCCCGCGATGTCCAAAAACCTTTGGAGAACCAGGGAAACAACCCTTCCCCGCCCAACCCGCCCTCATACCCGCTTTGTCACTCACTCGGGTGACATAACGCAACCGGGCTGGATTTGGCACGTGTTGCCGGGCATATGGTCGTCCCGACCATCACAGACATGCGACGGTCCCCGACGGGACCGGAATGCCGATCGAGGGCCCGACCGCCGAGGAAGCAGAGGCTTCCCGATGGGCACCCAGCAGATTACCGCGCCCCCGTGCGCCCGGCCCGCCGTTTCGGGCCTCATCCACAGCAACGTCCGGCACACCGCAGGTTTCACCGTCGTCGGCAATCACGAGGGGATCTTCGGCGAGGAGACCTCCGCAGACGGGTGACGGCAGGTGTGCCGGTCCCGCTGTTCACGTCAGACCAGCAGTGCGGCGGCCTGGTCACGCGCCTCGCGCAGCCAGGACTCGCGGGCCTCGTCGGAGGAGTCGGTGACCGTCCGGAAGACGACCCGGCGTACGTCGGTAATGCCGACGTACGGCAGGACACACGCCGACCAGATCTTGTCCAGCGGATCCCCGAACTCGCTCTCCTCGCGGTCGGCGGGAGTGTCGGAGGTGTTCAGGACCAGGGCCCGGCCGGCCTTCAGCAGTCCCTCGGGTTCCCCGTCCGACGTGCCCAGCTTGTAGGCGACGCCGGGCGCCAGCACCCGTTGCACCCACCCGGTGAGGACGGCGGGCGGCATGCCCCACCAGTTGGGGTGGACGAACACCATCGCGTCGAGGGTGGCCACCTCCGCCCGGTGCAGCGCCAGCTGCGCATCGGCGGTGGCCGAGGTCGCCCGGACCGTCTCCGTCTCGTCGGCGGACAGTCCGGGGGTGAATCCCTCCGCGCAGAGATCGTGCGCGATCACGTCGCTCCCGCGGCCGCGCAGCTCCCGCACGACGGCGTCGAACACCGCGTGGTTGAAGCTGCCGGGCCGTGGGTGGGCGAGGTAGACCCCGGTACGCGACATGCCATCTCCCCGAGAACGTCGTTGCGGTCGTCAGACATGGGGTCATGGAGCAGCCCCCGCTCGATCGCCCATCATGACCGGTGAGGAACCGCGGGGAGAAACCGGCCGGTGGGGCCGGGCCGGGCCGTGGATGACGCGGCCGGTGGACAGGACAGCCCGGCCGCGCACAGGAGAGGCCCCGGAGTCGGCCCAGGATCGGGCCGGCGGGGAGGCGACCCCGGGACCTCTCCCCGGCGTGACCGGCCCGGCCGGCCGGGCGCGTGGGGCCGGCGTACCGGCCCCCGGCCGGCCGGACCGGAGTCGGGACGAACTTAACAGCCTCGCAATATTTTGCGTAAGGGCTTGCGGAGAGGAATCTCCAGGATTTCACGGATGTGAGCGGGACGTAACCGCAGGATGTCCAAGGGGTTGACCTGCGCAGGTCAGGCTCGTACGGTCTGGCGCACATGAAGTTCTGCATCCTTGCTGCAAGAAGCTTCATGGGCCTTGAGGGCACGGCGCGTTGCCATGTGAGGCTGCTCCGCCATCCCCCGCACTTCCCCCACCGCAGGAGGAACGTCATGGCACGCAGGCCCCTGTCTGCCGCGCTCGCCCTCACCACGGGCGCCGCTGTCCTCGCCATCCCCACCGGGCTCGGCACCGCCGGGACCGCCCAGGCCGCACCACCCGGAGAGAAGGACGTCACCGCGGTGATGTTCGAGTGGAAGTTCGCCTCCGTGGCCAAGGCGTGCACCGACAGCCTCGGCCCCGCCGGTTACGGCTTCGTCCAGGTCTCCCCGCCCCAGGAGCACATCCAGGGCGGCCAGTGGTGGACCTCGTACCAGCCCGTCAGTTACAAGATCGCCGGGCGTCTCGGCGACCGCGCCGCCTTCGCGAACATGGTCAGCACCTGCCACGCGGCAGGGGTCAAGGTCGTAGCGGACTCGATCATCAACCACATGTCGGCCGGTTCGGGCACCGGCACGGGCGGCTCCTCGTACACCAAGTACGACTACCCGGGCCTCTACTCGGTCAACGACATGAACGACTGCCAGACCCAGATAGGCAACAACTACGGGGACCGCGCCAACGTCCAGAACTGCGAACTGGTCGGTCTCGCCGATCTGGACACCGGCGAGGACTACGTACGCGGCAAGATCGCCGGCTACCTCAACGACCTGCTCTCCCTCGGCGTCGACGGCTTCCGGATAGACGCCGCCAAGCACATGCCGGCCGCGGACCTCGCGAACATCAAGTCCCGGCTCAGCAACACCGGGGTGTACTGGAAGCACGAGGCGATCCACGGAGCCGGTGAGGCCGTCTCGCCCTCCGAGTACCTCGGCAGCGGCGACGTCCAGGAGTTCCGCTACGGCCGTAGCCTCAAGCAGGTCTTCGACAACGAGAACCTCGCCAACCTCAGGAACTTCGGCGAGGGCTGGGGCTTCATGGAGTCCGGCAGGTCCGCCGTCTTCGTCGACAACCACGACACCGAGCGCGGCGGCGACACCCTCAGCTACAAGGACGGCTCGAAGTACACCCTGGCGAGTGTCTTCATGCTGGCCCACCCCTACGGCTCCCCGGACGTCCACTCCGGTTACGAGTTCAGCGACCACGACGCCGGCCCGCCCAACGGCGGCCAGGTGAACGCCTGTTACAGCGACGGCTGGAAGTGCCAGCACGCCTGGCGCGAGATCTCCTCCATGGTCGGCTTCCGCAACGCCGCCCGTGGCCAGGGCCTCTCGAACTGGTGGGACAACGGCGGTGACCAGATCGCCTTCGGACGCGGCTCCAAGGCGTACGTCGCGATCAACCACGAGGGCTCCTCGCTGACCCGTACGTTCCAGACGTCGCTGCCCGCCGGTGACTACTGCGACGTGCAGTCCGGCACGGGTGTCACCGTCAACGGCTCCGGGCAGTTCACCGCCACCCTCGGGTCCGGTACCGCCCTGGCCCTGCACGTCAACGCCCGTACGTGCTCCGGTGGCGGGACTTCCGACCCGGGCCCGGGGACCGTCCGGTCCGGCGCGTCCTTCGGCGTCAACGCCATCACCCGGCCCGGCCAGAACATCTACGTCACCGGCAACCAGGCCGCGCTCGGCAACTGGGCGCCCGGCGGCGCGCTCAAGCTCGACCCGGCGGCGTACCCCGTCTGGAAGCTCGACGTCGACCTGCCCGCAGGCACCACGTTCGCGTACAAGTACCTCCGCAAGGACGCGAGCGGCAACGTCACCTGGGAGAGCGGCGCCAACCGCACCGCCACCGTGCCCTCCTCCGGCAAGGCCGCGCTGACCGCCGACGTCTGGCGCAGCTGATCCACATCCGGCGGGCCGGGGACGCGAGGGTGAGCGTCCCCGGCCCGCACCGCTCCACACCGCCCGATCCCCGAAAGCCGAGGAGTACCCGCCCGTGTCCCGAACCACCCTCCGGCGGGGGGCCGTCGCCGCACTGTGCGCGGCGTTGCTCCCCGTCGTGCCGGCGGCCTCCGCGTCCGCCGCGCCCAGACCCCCGTCCCCGCCCTCGGACGCGAAACTCGCGAAGGAGCCGGCCCGGCACGACCTGACCCGCGAGCAGTTCTACTTCGTGCTGCCCGACCGGTTCGCGAACGGCGACACCTCCAACGACCGGGGCGGGCTGACCGGCTCACGGCTGGAGACCGGGTTCGACCCCACGGACAAGGGGTTCTACCAGGGCGGCGACCTCAAGGGCCTCACCCAGCGGCTCGACTACATCAAGGGGCTCGGCACCACCGCGATCTGGCTCGCCCCGATCTTCAAGAACCGGCCCGTCCAGGGCACCGGGGACAACGCGTCGGCCGGCTACCACGGCTACTGGATCACCGACTTCACCCAGGTCGACCCGCACTTCGGAACCAACGCCGACCTCACGAAGCTGATCGACAAGGCCCACGGCAAGGGCATGAAGGTCTTCTTCGACGTCATCACCAACCACACCGCCGACACCGTCGACTACGCCGAGAAGAAGTACGGCTACAAGCCCAAGGGGGCCTTCCCGTACCTCGACGAGGACGGACGACCCTTCGACGACACCGACGGCATGGCGGAGGTGGACGCCGGCTCCTTCCCGTACACCCCGCAGAACACGGGCAAGAAGGTCCCCTCCTGGCTCAACGACTCCACGATGTACCACAACAGGGGTGACTCGACCTACGCGGGCGAGTCCACCGAGTACGGCGACTTCTCCGGCCTCGACGACCTGTGGACCGAGCGCCCCGAGGTCGTCTCCGGCATGGAGAAGATCTACGAGAAGTGGGTCCGTGACTTCGACATCGACGGCTTCCGCATCGACACCGTCAAGCACGTCGACCTCGACTTCTGGACCCAGTGGGCCACCGCCCTCGACGACTACGCGGCGAAGCGGGGCCGCGAGGACTTCTTCATGTTCGGCGAGGTCTACTCCGCCGACACGGCGATCACCTCGCCCTACGTGACGCGGGGCAGGCTCGACGCCACACTCGACTTCCCCTTCCAGGAAGCCGCCCGGCAGTACGCCTCCCAGGGCGCCCCGGCCTCGGAGCTCGCCGCGGTCTACGGTGACGACTACCGCTACACCACCGGCAAGGCCAACGCCTACGAGCAGGTGACCTTCCTCGGCAACCACGACATGGGCCGCATCGGCACCTTCCTGAAGCAGGACAACCCGAAGGCCGGCGAAGCCGAACTCCTGGACCGCGCCCGCCTCGCCGACGAGCTGATGTTCCTCGGCCGCGGCAACCCGGTGATCTACTACGGCGACGAACAGGGCTACACCGGAGCGGGCGGCGACAAGGACGCCCGCCAGACGCTGTTCGCCTCGAAGACCGCCGACTACCTCGACGACGACCAGCTCGGCACGGACCGTACGCACGCCTCCGACGCATACGACACGAAACACCCGCTCTACCGGACCGTCGCTGCCCTGTCGAAGCTCACCCGGGAGCACCCGGCCCTGCGCGACGGCGTGCAGACCGAGCGCTACGCCCAGGACTCCGTGTACGCCTTCTCGCGGACGGACACCAGGCGCCCGTACGAGTACGTCGTCGCCGCCAACAACGCCACCGAGGCAAGGACGGTCGAGTTCGCCACCGAGTCGGCGGGCATGAACTTCCGTTCGCTGTACGGCGGTTCCGGTGCCGTCCGCAGCGGCGCCGACAAGGCCGTCAAGGTCACCGTGCCCGCGCTGTCCAGCATCGTGCTCCGCGCCGACAAGCCGCTCGGCGCCCCCGCCACCAAGCCCTCGGTCACCCTGAAGGCCCCGGCCGCCGGAGCCACCGGCACCGTCGAGATCAGCGCCGACGTGGACGGCGGAGACCTGAACCGCGTCGTCTTCGCCGCGCAGACCGGCAACGGCAAGTGGACCACTCTCGGCTCCGCCGACCACGCCCCGTACAAGGTCACCCAGCACCTGGGCGACTCGGTGAAGGCCGGGACCCCGCTGCGGTACAAGGCCGTGGTGATCGACCGCGCCGGACGCACCGCGAGCGCCCTCGCCTCCACGGCCGCCGGCCAGGCGCCGCCCGCCCCGAAGCCCGTCGCCGTCGAGCGCGACCACGCCGTCGTCCACTACAAGCGCGCGGACGGCGACTACGAGGGCTGGCAGCTGAAGTCCGGGGACAAGAAGGCCGACTTCATCGGCCGGGACGCCTACGGCGCCTTCGCCTGGATCGACCTCGACGAGGGGGCCTCCTCCGTCCCGTACACGGTCGAGAAGGACGGGACCGCCGACGGTCCCGAGCGCACCGTCGACCTCGCCAGGACCGGTCAGGTCTGGGTCCAGCAGGGCAAGGACGAGCAGGCCACCGAGGCTCCCGAGACCTCGCCGCAGGACACCACCAAGGCCGTCCTGCACTACCACCGCGCCGACGGTGACTACGACGGCTGGGGCCTGCACACCTGGACCGGTGCCGCCGCTCCCACGGACTGGGCCAAGCCCCTGCGGCCCGTGAAGACCGACGCCTACGGGGTGACCTTCGAGGTCCCCCTCACCGACGGCGCCACCTCGCTCAGCTACATCCTCCACAAGGGCGACGAGAAGGACCTCCCCAGCGACCAGTCCCTGGACATCGCGTCGCACGGGCACGAGGTCTGGATGCTCGGCGGGAAGCCCGGCTACCTGCTGCCGCAGGCCGGAGGCGTGCCGACGCCCGACCTCACCAAGGCCGAGGCCCAGTGGATCGACGCGCACACCGTGGTCTGGAGGGTGAAGGCCACCGACGCCACCAGCCAGCAGCTCGTGTACGCGAAGAACGGCGGCATCTCCGTCGTCGACGGGGCGCTCTCCGACGAGGGACAGTGGCTCCGGCTCGGCGCCACGGAACTGACCGACGCGCAGAAGGCGAAGTACCCGCACCTGAAGGACTATCCGGCCTTCACCGTCGACACCCGCGACCGGGACAGGGTCCGTGAGTCACTGCGCGGCCAGCTGATCGCCACCCAGCGCGCCGCCAACGGCGCCCTGCTCGCCGCGACCGGCGTGCAGACGGCGGGCATCCTGGACGAGCTGTACGGGAAGGCCGCGAGCGGCGCCGCCCTCGGCCCCGTCTTCCGCAAGGGCAGCCCGACGCTCTCCGTCTGGGCGCCCACCGCCCGCACCGTCTCGCTCGAACTCGACGGGAAGACCCTCCCGATGCGCCGGGACGACCGCACCGGTGTCTGGTCGGTCACCGGGAAGAAGAGCTGGAACGGCAAGCCCTACCGCTACGCGGTCCAGGTCTGGGCCCCCACCGTCCGGAAGCTGGTCACCAACAAGGTCACCGACCCCTACTCCACCGCCCTGACCACCGACTCCGCCCGCAGCCTCGTCGTCGACCTCGACGACCCGAAGCTGGCCCCGCGCGGCTGGACCGGCCTGAGGAAGCCCGCCGCGACCCCGCTGCGCGACGCCCGGATCCAGGAGCTGCACGTCCGCGACTTCTCGGTCACGGACACCACCTCGAAGCACCCCGGTGAGTACCTCGCCTTCACCGACACCCGCTCCGACGGCATGAAGCACCTCAAGGAGCTGGCGGACTCCGGCACCAGCCACGTGCACCTGCTGCCCGTCTTCGACATCGGGACCATCCCCGAGAGGAAGACGGACCAGCAGAAACCGGCCTGCGACCTGTCCGCCCACGCCCCCGACTCCGAGGAGCAGCAGGCCTGCGTCTCGAAGGCCGCCGCCAAGGACGCCTTCAACTGGGGGTACGACCCGCTGCACTACACGGTCCCCGAGGGCAGCTACGCCTCCGACCCCGACGGCACGAAGCGCACCGTCGAGTTCCGGCGGATGGTCCAGGGGCTCAACGGCGCCGGGCTGCGGACCGTCATGGACGTGGTCTACAACCACACCGTGGCCTCCGGGCAGGACGACAAGTCCGTTCTCGACAAGATCGTGCCCGGCTACTACCAGCGGCTCCTGGAGGACGGCACCGTCGCCACCTCGACCTGCTGCGCCAACACCGCGCCCGAGAACACCATGATGGGCAAGCTCGTCGTGGACTCGGTCGTCACCTGGGCCAAGGAGTACAAGGTCGACGGCTTCCGCTTCGACCTGATGGGACACCACCCCAAGGCCAACATCCTCGCGGTCCGCGAGGCCCTCGACGAGCTGACCGTCGCGAAGGACGGCGTCGACGGGAAGAACATCATCCTGTACGGCGAAGGCTGGAACTTCGGCGAGATCGCCGACGACGCCCGCTTCGTCCAGGCCACCCAGAAGAACATGGCCGGCACCGGCGTCGCCACCTTCTCCGACCGGGCCCGCGACGCCGTGCGCGGCGGCGGCCCCTTCGACGAGGATCCCGGCGTCCAGGGCTTCGCCTCCGGTCTCCACACCGACCCCAACAGCTCCTCCGCCAACGGCACCGAAGCCGAACAGAAGGCCAGGCTGCTCCACTACCAGGACCTGATCAAGGTCGGTCTCACCGGCAACCTCGCCGACTACACCTTCACCGACACCCAGGGCCGCACGGTCAAGGGCTCGGCCGTCGACTACAACGGCGCCCCCGCCGGATACGCGGCGGCGCCCGGTGACGCGCTCGCCTACGCCGACGCCCACGACAACGAAACCCTCTACGACGCCCTCGCCTTCAAGCTCCCGGCCGGCACCACGGCAGCCGACCGGGCCCGCATGCAGGTCGTGGCGATGGCGACCGCCGTACTCTCACAGGGCCCGGCGCTCTCCCAGGCCGGAACCGACCTGCTGCGCTCCAAGTCGCTGGACCGCAACTCCTACGACAGCGGCGACTGGTTCAACGCACTGCACTGGGACTGCCGCAAGGGCAATGGCTTCGGCCGGGGACTGCCGCCCGCCGCCGACAACCAGGACAAGTGGTCCTACGGAAAGCCGTTGCTGGCCTCCGCCGCGCCGAGCCCCGGATGCGCGCAGATCACGGGCGCGTCCGCCGCGTACCAGGACCTGCTCACCATCCGCACCACCGAGAAGGACTTCGGTCTCGCCACCGCCGGGCAGGTGCAGGACACCCTGTCCTTCCCGCTCTCCGGCAAGGAGGAGACCCCCGGAGTGATCACGATGCGCCTGGGTGAACTGGTCGTCGTCATGAACGCCACCCCGGGCACGCAGCGCCAGGACATCCCCGGACTCGCGGGGAAGCAGTACGCCCTGCACCCCGTCCAGGCGTCGGGTGCGGACGCCACGGTCAAGAAGTCCTCGTACGAAGGGGGGACGGGCAGCTTCACCGTGCCGGGACGCACGGTCGCCGTGTTCTCCCAGCGCTGACGCACCCCTCCCACGGCCGGTCCCCGGCTCCGCGCCCTCTCCGGGCCGGAGCCGGGGACCGGCCTGTCCGCGTCGTGGGCACTGTCTTGTGCCGGCGGTCCGGGCACGCGAAGCTGAAGCCGTACGCGTGCATGCACGCCGTACACGTATGCGTACTCGTCCCCGCAGTCAGGAGCGCTTGATGCCGCAGATCACCGTCGACTACTCCGCCGGGCTCGACGACGGCTTCGACCGCCGCGGCTTCGCGCTGGCCCTGCACCCGCTCGTCGCCGAGACCGTGTCCACCAAGGTGCCCGCCTGCAAGACCCGGTTCCACCGGGCCGAGGACACCGTCGTCGGTGACGCCGCGGCGGGCGGCTCCGTCGTGAACGTCTCGATCGCGATGCTGCCCGGCCGGACCCCCGAGATCAAGGCGCAGCTGACACAGGCCGTCCTGGAGCTGCTGGCCGGGTATCTGAAGCCGGCCGACGGCCTCACTGTCCACGCCTCGGCCGAGGTCAGGGACCTGGACGCCTCCTACCGGAAGAACTGAGGCAGCCGCTGCGGCGGCGGGGCCGGTGCGGCTGGCACCAGGACGGAGAGCCTGGCGAGCAGTTCACCGAGCGGGCCGTCCGCCGGCTCCTGCGCGAAGACCCGCAGCATGATGCCGGCCATCTCCTGGTCGTACGCGGCGCTCACCGCCGCCAGTGCCGCGAAGTCGTGCACCAGCTGCAACTCCAGTTCGGCACGCGGAACGCGCTTCCCGTCGAGCCAGAGCAAAGCGGTCGACTCGGCCAGCGAGACCCAGGACCGCACGACGAACTCCAGCCGGGCGGACGGGGACGCCACACCGAGATGCGCGACGATCTGCTCGTACGCGACCCGCCTCACCTCGTCGGCGAGGGCGTCGGCCGTGGAGGAACCGCCTGCCGGGCCGCCTCGCACCAGCGCGGCGAAGCCCGGACCGTGCTCCTCGACGAAGTCGAAGAACCGGCGCATCACCCGGAGCAGCCTGGCCCCCAGGGGCCCTTCGTGGGCCTCCAGGAAGCGGCCTGCCAGCTCGTCGGCGGCCCGCTTCAGCGCCGCCTCGTACAGGCTGCGCTTGCCCGGGAAGTAGTGGTAGACGAGCGGCCGCGAAATACCGGCAGCCGCGGCGATCTCGTCGATCGACACCTCGTCGGGCGAACGGTGGCTGAACAACTCCAGTGCGACGCCGATCAATTGGGCCCTGCGTTCGTCGACACCCATTCTGCGCCGCACCCCGGTCGTCATGCCGGACAGCCTAACCGTGCGGGGCGGGCGGCCCGCCGCCGCACTCCGGCCGGGGGATCAGCGCAGGGAACCCACCCGGCTGCCGTCCCTGAGCAGCCCGTGGAGCCGGGGCCGGACGCCCTCCCCGGCCGGCAGCACCAGCAGTCTGCCCTCCGACCGGCCACTGACGCCACCGGTCACGGACAGGGACGCGAACTGCCGGGAACCCGCAGCCAGTACGTACCACCGTCCGGACGGCGACCTCCACAGCACTCCCGCCAGCACCCGCGGCCTGCGTGCTCCGCAGTCCGGTGAGTCCTCGGCGCGTGCCGCGACCGCTCCCGGGGCTCCGACGCCCCCCGACAGCCCGGGCGGGGCCTGGAACTGTGCCATGACCCTGCTGCCCGTGCCCCGCCAGGTGTCCGCCCTGGTGCAGGACCACAGGGCGCTCCCCCCGCCCTCCGGCAGCCGCTGCTTCGCATAGGGCCAGGAGTTCACGGAGCGGACGCCGCGGGACCGCAGCGCCGGCAGGAGACAGGCGGTGCGCGCCCAGCTCTCCCGCTCGGCCCGGCCCGACACGTCGTGCGGAGCGGACGGCGCGCCGGAGGTGAGACGTACGGGTGTGAGCTCACCGAGGTCCGTCATCAGGCGCGCCGCAGCACCGTCCCGCAGCTCCAGTGCCTGCCAGGAACGGCAGTGCACCCCGCCGTCCTCGGTCCCTTCCTCCGGCCCCGCCGGAGGACCCGTCAGCGGATCCGTCACCCCGTGACGGTCGCGGGGCAGCGGCCGGGCGGCCTCGTGCGGTGCGAGCAGGTCCCGTACGCCGGCCTCCCGTGTCCAGGGCGCGGTCAGATAGCGGATCCGTCCGGCGCGGCGCTGCACCACCAGCGCGCCCGCCGCCACCGCGTCCGCGCCGTCCACCCGGGCGAGGTCCAGCGCGGCGCCCCCGGCCGGATCGGCGTTGCGCGGTTCGGTGTAGCGCACGACCCGCAGACCGTCGTGGAACAGCACCACGGCCGCCGCGCCGACCTCGCCCGCGTACAGCAGCTGTGGTGGTCCCGCCGGCGGACCGTCGGGCGTCCCGGGTGCCGACGACGAGACCACCGCCGGGCCGGGCCGCGTCCACGCGGCGAGTGCACGGCCCAGCAGACGGGTGTCCCCGGCCCGGTCGCCGCGCGTGGGCCAGACGGTGAAGTCCCTGCGCACGGAGCCCCGCCAGAGCCCGTCGGGCACCCGGCGCAACGCCGCGGGATCCAGGGCCTGCCGGGTGGCATGGTGGCGCGCGTGGAACGGCGCGGAAGCGGGGCGCGGCCCGCCCAGGCCGTCCTCCGGCAGAAACAGCAGCGACCCGCAGACCAGCAGGGCGCCGGCGCCGGCCAGGACGGCACGTCCGCGCCGTCGGCGGCGGACCGGATCGGCAGGCCTGGCCTGCAGGGAACACGGGTCGAACTCCGGTGAGGCCAGCAGGGCGTAGGACGCCGTGAGCGCGTCGGCCTCCAGCAGCGCCGCCCGGGGGTCGGCGACGCCCGCCGCGTCGAGGACCCGGCACACCTCGGAGTCGTCGAGCCCTTCGAGCCCGCGCAGCACGTGCGCGGCCCGGCAGGGCGCCGACGCCTCGGCGAGGGCCTGCTCCAGAGCCAGCTCGGCAGCGCCGCAGGAGTGCGGAAACAACCGCAGCCCCCACACCTGGGGCACCAGGGGCGGGAACTGCGCCCGCCGGGGCCGGGCGAACCGGAACAGCGGCAGCCCCGCCTCCAACGCGGAACGCAGCACCCGCAGGCGCGCGTGCGCGTACGCGTGTTCCGGATCCGGGCCCCGCCCGCCGGCCAGGGCCCGGTGAGCCAGCCGGTGGGCCGACAGCACCCGGCGGTTACGGCCGGGAGAGGGCGCCAGCACCAGATACGCGATCCGCGCCAGCCGGGCGTAGTGCTCGGCGGACACGGTCCCGGCACGTCCCCCGCCGGCCTGCTCCGCATACGGGAGGCCGGCGGACGGCGGTACTGCTCGCAGAGGGCGCATGTTCAGCTGAACGAGCGAATGGTGCGATGGTCACCTCGGCAGGTGCGCTCCGGAGGGGGCCGGGCGGTTCGCCCGCGCGAGCCGGGGTGCCGGACGCTTCCTCCCCGGGACCCGCGTACACACGGGCGACCACCCGGCCCCTCCCGTCCGGACCGCCGCGGGATCCGTGCGGGTGGAGCACTCAGCGGCGCCGGGCTCCGCCGCCGAGCGGCTGCCCGGTGCTCAGCCCCGGTCGAGGTAGGCGAGGACCGCGAGCACGCGGCGGTTGTCGTCGTCCGACACGGGCAGGCCGAGCTTGCTGAAGATGTTCGAGGTGTGCTTGGCCACCGCCCGCTCCGTGACCACCATCTGCGAAGCGATCGCCACGTTCGAACGGCCCTGTGCCATCAGCTCCATGACCTCACGCTCCCGGGGCGTCAGGCCGCCCATCGGTTCGTCCGCCGAGCGCCGTGACAGCAGCTGCGAGATGACCTGCGGATCCATCGCCGTACCGCCGGCGGCGACCCGGCGCACCGCGTCGATGAACTGGTCGGCGTCGAACACCCGGTCCTTCAGCAGGTAGCCGATGCCGCCGTTGCCGTCGGCCAGCAACTCCCTGGCGTACAGCTGCTCCACGTGCTGCGACAGGACGAGCACCGGCAGCCCGGGTCTCTCGCGGCGGGCGGCCAGCGCGCACTGCAGGCCCTCGTCCGTGTGGGACGGCGGGAGCCGGACGTCGACGACCGCGACGTCCGGCTCCGCCTCCGCGAGCGCCCGGGTCAGTTCCGGCCCGGTCTCGACAGCCGCCACGACCTCGAAGTCATAGGCTTCGAGCATCCGTACGAGGCCGTCGCGGAGCAGGAAGAGATCTTCGGCTAGGACAACGCGCAAGGGATCTCCATGGTCACCATGGTGGGGCCGCCCGCAGGACTGCTGACGGCCAGTACGCCGTCGAATGTACCCAGCCGGCGTTCGATTCCGCTCAGTCCCGAGCCGGTTCCGACGGCCGCCCCGCCCTTGCCGTTGTCCGTGACGGAAACACGCAGCATGCCCTCGGCATGGTGCATGTCCACCCAGATCCGGTCGGCGTCCGCGTGCTTCACCGCGTTCGTCAGGGCCTCGCTCACGGCGAAGTACGCCGCCGACTCGACCGGCGCCCCGGCACGGCCCGCCAGTTCCACCGTCACCTCCGACGCGACGGGCAGCCGCAGGGCCAGCGCCCTCACCGCGTCCCCCAGCCCACGCTCGGCCAGTACCGGCGGGTGGATGCCCCGTACGAGGTCACGCAGTTCGGTGAGGGCTTCGGCGGAGGACGCACGGGCCATCGCCAGCAACTCCTTCGCCTGCGCGGGGTCCTTCTCGACGAGTGCCTCGATGGTGCCGAGGTTCATGCCCATGGCGACCAGCCGGGCCTGCGCCCCGTCGTGCAGATCCCTCTCGATGCGCCGCAGTTCGGACGCCGCCGTGTCCACGGCCTCGTGACGGGTCTCGGTGAGCCGGTCGATGCGCTGCGCGAGCTCCCCCTGGGTGGGTGCCAGCACCGACCGGGCGAGCACGAAGTGCAGCCGCAGCAGCGGCTCGGCGGCCCACAGCCCGATGACGAAGACCGCTGCGCCGAGCCCCGCGGCGGCCAGCCCCGTCGCCTGACTGCTGACCGGCACGAAGCCGTACCAGTACGTGCTGTCCTCGAACACCCGCCACAGTCCCGCCGCCAGGACGAACCCCTCCACCGGGAAGGCCAGCAGCGCGAAGGCGAGGATCAGCAGCACGTACCCCGCCGTCATGTCGAGCAGCAGCCACCGCAGGTCCCGCCAGGTCGCCGGATCCTTCAGCAGCAGCGTGGTGCGTTCGACCTGCCCGGTGAAACCGGTGCGCAGATCCTTCGGGAACGGCCGGTAGGGGACGGGTACACGGATGCCCGACCAGGCCCCCGCGAGGCGCCGGCGCTGATCGGCGTGCTTGCGGACCGCCTCCGTCAGCGCCGGCGTGGTGACCAGCCCCACGCCCAGCAGGACGAGGACGATCGAGAGAAGGGACAGAACGAAGAGAACGGCCGAGCCCGCGAGGCTCACGAACGACAGGGTGAACGCCCGCCCCCCGGCCAGCAGCGCACTCCGTATTCGGCTCCTGGCCGCATTCATGATGATGTCTCCCTTTTCCGGGCCCCCGTCGGATCCCGTTCGACGCCCAGTCTCGCCTGTGGAGGGGGATCACCGTCAGCCGTTCCGCCCCCCGGCGGGGGGTGTACCTGGCACCACCACCGGAACGGCTGGAGGCCCCGGGACCACTTGGGTTCCAGGGGTCTCCAGCAGGAGCGGTGCGCGTCAGGGCGCGTACTTGTACCCCACGCGCCGCACGGTCTGGATCACCCTGCGGTGCTCGGCCCCCAGCTTTCGGCGCAGCCGGGCCACATGGACGTCGACGGTGCGCCCGTCGCCCACATGCCCGTAACCCCAGACCGTCGTCACCAGCGAATCGCGGGTGTGCACCCGGTGCGGGTGCGCCACCAGGTGTGCCAGCAGCTCGAATTCGAGGTAGGTGAGGTCCAGGGGGACCCCGTCCACGGCGGCGGTGCGCCGCGAGGGGTCGATCCGCACGGGACCGCCCGCCGGAGCGCCGGCCACCGGCTCCGGCACGGGCTCCCGGTGCTGGGCGGACGCGACGGCCCCGGCCGGAGCCGGCTGCCGGCCGGCGGGCACGAGCACCAGGTACCCGACCATCGGCGGCCGGCCCGGCAACGCCGGCAGGGTGTGCTGGGGTGCGGGCAGCCAGGTGGCGCCCGGCGGCAGGAAGCCGGCCACGTCCGCGAGCCCGGCGACCTCGTCACGGTCGACGGCACGCAGCCGCTGGCGGTCGGGGGAGGAGGGACGACGGGCGGCGGTGGGGGCCGCAGCGGAAACCGCGGGCGCCGCGAGGGCGGCGGACGCGGTGGGGAAGGTACGGGTGTTCGCCATGGGTGTCAGCTCTTTCGCGCGAGGAGTCGTCGAGGACGTACGTCGTACGCGCGGGCCGAAGGCCGGGGTGAGGCGGCTTTAGAGGGCCTGCGCGCTCCACGCGCGGCAACACACCCGGTCGAAGTCATGGTGCTGACGGGAGGGCCAGAACGGTTCGAGGTCGCTGCGACCCGACGTGGTGTGCTGGAAGCCGGCCATGACCCCATTGAAGCAGAGATCGGCGCCGCGCAGCAGGGCCCTCCCACCTGTCGGTACGGAGCACCGTGTCAGGCGCTCCACGCACCCTCCCGCACCGTCCGGGCACGCCGGAGGGGCGCCCGTGTGCGGGCGCCCCTCCGTGCCGTGCCGATGCCGGATCAGACCTGGCCGGCCTTCTCCAGCGCGGTGCAGCAGGTGTCGACGATGAGCCGCGTGACCACGTACGGGTCGACGTTGGCGTTCGGACGGCGGTCCTCGATGTAGCCCTTGCGGTCCTGCTCGACCTGCCACGGGATGCGGACGGAGGCGCCGCGGTCGGAGACGCCGTAGCTGTACTCGTTCCACGGGGCGGTCTCGTGCAGACCGGTCAGGCGGTCGTCGATGCCCGCGCCGTAGTTCTTGACGTGGTCCATGGGCTTCGAGCCCTCACCCAGCGACTCGCAGGCGGTGATGATCGCGTCGTAACCCTCACGCATCGCCTTGGTGGAGAAGTTGGTGTGCGCACCCGCGCCGTTCCAGTCGCCCTTGACCGGCTTCGGGTCGAGCGTCGCGGAGACGTCGAAGTCCTCGGCGGTGCGGTACAGCAGCCAGCGGGCGATCCACAGGTGGTCGGAGACCTCCAGCGGGGAGACCGGGCCGACCTGGAACTCCCACTGGCCGGGCATGACCTCGGCGTTGATGCCGGAGATGGCGAGGCCCGCCTTCAGGCAGTTGTCCAGGTGCTTCTCGACGATGTCGCGGCCGAAGATCTCGTCGGAGCCCACACCGCAGTAGTAGCCGCCCTGCGCGGCCGGGAAGCCGCCCTCGGGGAAGCCGAGCGGACGGTGGCCGTCGAAGAAGGTGTACTCCTGCTCGATGCCGAAGACCGGCTCCTGGCCCGCGAACTGCTCGGCGACCGGACGCAGCGACGCGCGGGTGTTGGACTCGTGCGGAGTCATGTCGATGTTGAAGACCTCGCACAGGACGAGGATGTCGTCACCGCCACGGATCGGGTCCGGACAGGCGAAGACCGGCTTCAGCACCCGGTCGGAGGCGTGGCCCTCGGCCTGGCTGGTGCTCGAACCGTCGAAGCCCCAGATGGGCAGATCCGCCACGTCCTGCGCGGGACTGCCGGCCATGATCTTCGTCTTGGAACGAAGCTTGGCGGTCGGCTCGGTGCCGTCGATCCAGATGTACTCAGCCTTGAACGTCACGGACGCCATCCTTTGCGGGTGCTGCGGTCTATGGTGCGCAGCTTGGCAAGGTGCGATTTCCCGACCGTTGCCCGAATGTGAACCCCGTGTTACCGGGATTTCCGGAGACGGCCGGACGGCGGGCCCCCACCGCCCCGGGCCGCCCCACCCCGCGGTGCACCGGATACATTCCGCACCGGCGCCCCGGTCCGGGCAGACTGGCGGCATGACCGCACACGCTGCTTCCGCCGTACCGCTGCGGGTCGGCCTCGTCGGGGCGGGCCCCTGGGCCCGCCTGACCCATGCCCCCGCCCTCGCCGCGCACCCCGGTGCCGTACTGAGCGGGGTGTGGGGCCGCCGTCCCGAAGCGGCCGGCGCGCTCGCCGCCGTCCACGGCACCGAGGCGTACACGGGTGAGGCGGGCATCGACGCGCTCCTGGCCACGAGCGACGCGGTGGCGTTCGCCGTGCCACCGGACATCCAGGCGCCCCTGGCCGCGCGGGCCGCCGACGCCGGATGCCACCTCCTGCTGGACAAACCGGTCGCCACCACCGTGGCGGGTGCGCGCCAGGCCGCCGACGCGGCCGAGCGGGCCCAGGTCGCCTCCGTGGTCTTCTGCACGCTGCGATTCGCCGGGGGCACGGCCGGGTGGATCGCCGAGCAGGCAGCGGCGGGCGGCTGGTTCACGGCACGCGCCCTCTGGATCGGCGCTCTGTTCGCCCCGGGCGCGAGCAGCGAGTTCGCCGCCTCGCCCTGGCGCCGGGAGAAGGGCGGACTGTGGGACGTGGGCCCGCACGCGCTCTCGGTCCTGATCCCGGTCCTGGGCGACGTGACGCGGGTGGCCGCGGCCCGCGGCCCGGCCGACGCCGCGCATCTGCTGCTGCGCCATGCCTCCGGCGCGTCGAGCACGGTGACGCTCGCCCTGGACGCGCCGGAGGGCGCGGTCGGCACCGAGGTCGAGTTCCGGGGCGAGCGGGGAGTGGCCACCCTGCCCGGGGGAGGCGGCGACGCGCCCGGCGCTTTCCGGGCGGCCGTGGACGCGCTGGCCGACGCGGCGCGTACGGGGGTGGCGCACCCCTGCGACGTACGGTTCGGCCTGCGGCTCACCGAGGTCCTCGCCGAGGCGGAGACGGCGCTGAGGAGGGCCTGAACCGCCCTCCCCGGCACGGAATCGAACCGCATCGGGAACCGGCGCGGGCCGCTACGTCCCGGTGAGCGCCGCGTGCGCCTCCAGGAGGAAGCGCCGTACGGCTGCCGCCTCCCGGTCGTCGAGGGTGCGCAGGAGATCCGCCATCCGGGCCAGGGGAGGCCCGAAGAACTCCTGCCCCTGGTCCACGGCCCGTGCGGTGACCGTGAGCAGCACACGGCGGCGGTCGTGCGCGTCCCGGGTGCGGACGACATGACCGAGGCGCTCCAGCCGGTCGATGAGCGCGGTGGTGCCCGCGGAGTTGAGTCCCAGCCGCGCCCCGAGCCGGCCGGCGGTGACCGGCGTCCCCGCGCGGCCCGCGTCGAGCAGGCAGATCAGCGCGCGTACGTCGGTGGGGTGCATCCCGTGCCGAGCGGCGAACTCCGCCTGCCGCAGCCCGAATTCGACCGACACCCGGCGCAGCAGATGGACCGTCGCCATCTCCGGCCCGTCCGGCCCGTCCTCCTCGGTCATTCCCTCACGTTATCTCGCCGAGCGAGATAACGTGAGGGGCTGGAGGCACCCATGACGCACGCACCCCGCACCGCCCCACCGGGATTCCACGCCGCGTACGACGAGGTCCTGGCCGCCGACTGGCCTGCCGGGACGGTCTCCTCCCAGGTCCGGACCCCCTACGGCACGACGCACATCAACAGCTGCGGACCCGGGGGCGCGCCACCCCTGATCCTGCTGCCCGGCGGCGGCGCCCCCTCCACCGTGTGGTCCGCCCAGGCGGCCGGCCTCGGACGCACCCACCGGATCCACGCGGTCGATCTCGTCGGCGAGCCGGGCCGCAGCACGACGGGGGAGCGCCCGCTCCGGTCGGCGGCCGGCCTGACGGCGTGGCTCGACGCGGTACTGGACGGCCTGGAGACGGAGTCAGCCGCGCTCTGCGGCCATTCGTACGGCGGCTGGATCGCTCTGCGGTACGCCCTGCACGCACCCCGGCGCGTCAGCCGGCTCGTCCTGGTGGATCCGACCCTGTGCTTCGCCGGCTTCCGCCCCGGTTATCTGCTGCACGCCGCGCCGATGCTGCTCCGCCCCACGGTCCGCCGCACCCGTGCCTTCCTGGCCTGGGAGACGAGGGGGGCGTCCTTCAGCCCGGCCTGGACGAAGCTGCGGGACGAGGCGGTGGGCTTCCCCTCCGCCCGTCCGGTCACCGGGCCCAGACCTTCGCCCGAGGAGCTGCGCGGCCTGGACGTGCCGACGCTCGTCCTGCTCGCCGAGGACAGCCGGGCCCACGACGCCGGCCGGGTCGCCGCGGCGGCGACCCGGCTGCTTCCGTACGCCACGACGGCGACGCTCGCGGGGGCCACCCACCACTCCGTGCCGCAGGCCGCTCCCGCAGCCGCCGAGATCAGCCGCCGTATCGAGGACTTCCTCAGCGCCCCAGCGCGTCCCGTACCGCCTCGTCCGTCCGCGCCACCACGGCCGAACCGTCCTGGGCGGTGATGATCGGGCGCTGGATCAGCTTCGGGTGCGAGGCAAGCGCGGTGATCCACCGCTCGCGCGAACCGGCGTCCTTCGCCCACTCCCTGACCCCGAGCTCCTTCGCCTCCGCCTCCTGGGTCCGGGTGATGTCCCACGGCTCGAGCCCGAGCCGGTCGAGCACGGCCCGGATCTCCTCCACGGACGGCACGTCCTCCAGGTATCGGCGGACGGTGTAGTCGGCGCCCTCCGCGTCGAGCAGACTCAGCGCGCTGCGGCACTTCGAACAGGCGGGATTGATCCAGATCTCCATGGGGCCCAGGGTACGGGAGGGAACCCCAAAAGGGCCTCTGGCCAGGGGTGATTGTCAGTGCGGGGGAGTAGAATCGAGGGAGTTCGTGAGGGTTCCACCACCGTGCCAGGAGGTTGCCGATGGCCGTCGCCACAGTCACGACCGAGCCGCTCCACACACCGCTGCGGAAGAAGCCGCTCCCCGCAGGCCGGCCCCGCGAGTGGTACGTCTCCCACAACCGCCGCCTCAAGGCCATGCGCCTGGCGATATCCCTGCTCGACACCGGCGTCTACCAGCCGTCGAGCGCCGGCAACGCCCGTATCCGCGCGGAGGCGGCCCGCCTCGCCATCCACCCGCCGTCCGACACCACCTGCCGTATGGTCCGTGCCCTGATCCGCTACGGCCGCTGATCCGGCCCGCCTGCTCCCCCGGAGGACCCGGGGGAGCAGGGGTGTGCCTCCCACGCGCCGGGGGACGGGTGCGAGGCCGCACACCCTCTCTCGCCGACCGGCCTCCACCCGCACGTGGGGCGAGTCACAGACAACGCACCTGAGGTATGGGAACTTCAACTCTGTTACTCCTCAGTTGAGTTACCGACATGCGCGTGGAGAGGGTCGTATGAGCACTCTGCAAGCCGTCACGCTCGACCAGGTGGTCGACACCGACCGCTACCCCCTGTCGGACCCCGAAAGCCCCGAAGCCCGTGCCGTCGTCGCGCGGGCGAGGCGCGAACTGGCCGAGGCCGGCTGCACCGTACTGCCGGACTTCGTCCGGCCCTCGCTCCACCGGGTCCTGCGACAGGAGTGCGCCGCCCTCGCCCCGCACGCGTACTTCGACGTCGAGACGGTCAACGTCTACAACATCGACGTCGACGCGGACCTGCCCGAGCACCACCCCGGCCGGCGCACCTTCGAGCGCGGCAACGCGTTCGTCGCCCGTGACCGCATCCCCGGCAACGCCCTCATCAGCAGGCTCCACGCCCATGAGTCGTTCCGGCGTTTCGTCGCCGACTGCTTCGGACTGTCCCGCCTGTACGAGCTCGCCGACCCGCTCTCGGGACTCGTGCTCAACGTCGTACGGCCGGGCACGGAGCACCCCTGGCACTTCGACACCAACGAGTACACGGTCAGCATGCTGACCCAGGAGGCACAGGAGGGCGGTTCCTTCGAGTACTGCCCGAACATCCGGTCCGCCGACGACGAGCACTTCGACGACGTCCGCGACGTCCTTGACGGCCGCGGCGCACGGCGGCCCGAGCGGCTGCCCCTGCGGCCGGGGGACCTGCAGCTGTTCAAGGGCCGCTACTCGCTGCACCGGGTCAGCCCCGTCCGGGGCGCCCTCGCACGCCACAGCGCGATCTTCGCCTACAGCGAGCGCCCCGGAGTCATCGGGAGCGTGGCGCGGACCAGGCAGCTCTTCGGCCGCGTACTGCCCGAACACCTGGCGGCGGAGGGCCGGGCGGTTCGGGGGGACCAGCTCCTGGACTAGAGCACCGGCGAACGGTTCCAGGCACTGCCACGCGCCCCACCGAGGAGAACCCCTTGCGTTTCGACGCGTCCGGAAAAATCTCGCTGGACCACATCTACACCGCGCCCGACCCCCGCACGTACTTCCAGGTGCTCCGCCCGCTCGGCTACTGCGTCCCCCAGCTGGCCAAGCCCTGGTTCGACAAGCTGATCAAGGAGTACCGGGAGACGGAACAGGTCGGCGTCCCCAAGGTCCTGGACATCGGCTGCTCGTACGGGATCAACGCAGCGCTGCTCAAGTACGACGCCACGATGGACGAGCTGTACACCCGCTACGACGGCAGCGGGGCGAGGACCCGGGCCGAGCTGCTGGAGCGGGACCGGGAGTTCTCCCGCTCCCGCAGCCCCGCGCACGGCCTGCGTTTCACCGGCCTGGACGCCTCCACCGAAGCCCTGGCCTACGCGCGCGAAGCGGGATTCCTCGACGACACCGTCGACGCCGACCTCGAGGCGAACGACCCCACCCCCGCGCAGCGGGACCTGCTCGCCGGGACGGACCTGGTCATCTCGACGGGCTGCATCGGCTACGTCACCGAGCGCACCCTCACCCGGGTCGTCCACGCGCAGGAAGGCCGTCTCCCCTGGATGGCGCACTTCGTGCTGCGGATGTTCCCCTTCGCCCCCGTGGAAGAGGCCCTGGCGGAGCTGGGCTACCGGACGACGAGAGTCGACGAGGTGTTCAGACAACGACGGTTCGCAGGCCCGCAGGAGCAGCGGGGCGTCCTGGACAGCCTGTCCGCTGCCGGCATCGACGCGAGCGGACTGGAGGCGGACGGCTGGCTCTACGCTCAGCTCCACCTCTCCCGGCCGCAGCGCCGGCAGACACCCTCCACACCCACCGCCCCACCGACCGACTGAGAAGAGAGCCGCATTGAACGCCAGCCAGGAAGCAGCAGTGGCCGGGACCTTCGCCCGTGAGGACAGTCTCCCGCGCGTGCCGCTGCCCACGCTCGAGGCGAGCTGCGAGAGGTTCCTCGCCTGGTGCGCACCCCTGCTGACCGCCGAGGAGCGGGCAGCCACGGAGGCCGAGGTCACCGCCTTCCTGCGGCCCGGCGGCCCCGGCCGGACACTGCACGCGGCGCTCGCGGAGTACGACGCGGCGGAGGGCGTGCACAGCTGGCTCGACACCTTCTGGCCGTACCGCTACCTCGGCCGCCGGGACCGGATCGCGCTCAACGCCAACTTCTTCTTCCTGTTCCAGGACACCGGCCAGGACCGGATCGACCGGGCGGCAGGGCTCGTCGCGGGAGCGCTGCACTACAAGCGACAGCTCGACGGGGGGCTGATCGCGCCGGTGGAGCAGCGGGGCGTGCCCCAGTCGATGGTGCAGAACAAGTACCTCTTCTCCACCACCCGCATCCCCGGGGTGCCACTGGACACCGTGCGCGCCCCGTACGGCGAGCAGGCGCCCGGCCCGTCCACGGCCCGGCACATCGTGGTGTTCTTCCGGGGCACCGCGTTCCGGCTGGACGTGCTCGGCCCCGGCGGGGACCCGCACAGCCTCGACGAGATCGGGGCCGGGCTGCGCGCCGTCACCGAGGCGGGCGTCCACACGGCCCAGGAGGACAGGGCCGGCCACCTCACCACCATGGCACGGGCGGAATGGGCGGCCGCCCGGGCGTCCCTCGTCGCCGGCCGCCCCGGCAACGCCCGGACACTGGACGACATCGAGACCGCCCTCTTCTGCGTCTGCCTGGAGGACTTCGCGCCCGACGGCATCCAGGCCGCCTGCGACGAACTGCTGTACGGAGACCGCGGCAACCGCTGGTTCGACAAGGCCGTCTCCTTCGTCGTGTTCGCGGACGGCCGGGCCGGCATCAACGTCGAGCACTGCGAGCTGGACGGGACGACCGTCCTCAGCTTCACCGACGCCCTGCTCGGCACCCCGCCGGACGAGCACTCCCGCCGGTCCGGGGCACGCTCCCAGGGCGAACCGGTGCCGCACCCCCTGACCTTCGAGCTGGACGCGGCCCTGCGGTCACAGGTGCGCTCCGCAGCCGAGGCGTTCGCCGCGTACGGTCACGACACCGCCACCCGCACCGTGTCCTTCGACGACTTCGGCAGCACGGCCGCCAAGGCGCTCGGGGTCTCCCCGGACGCCTTCGTCCAGGCCGCGTACCAGCTGGCCCACCAGCGGGCCAAGGGCCACCTGGGAGCCACGTACGAATCGATCGCCACCCGCCAGTACCGCCACGGCCGCACCGAGGCGATGCGCGTCGTCACCCCCGAGACGCACGCCTTCGTGGCGGCGATGGACGACCCCTCGGCCGGCCGCGAAACGCGCCGCGCCGCCTTCAGGGCCGCCGCCGGAGCCCATGTGGCGCGGGCGAGGGAATGCCAGGCGGGCGAGGCCCCCGAGCAGCACCTCTGGGAACTGGAACTGATCCAGCGCCGCCGCGGCGACGAACTCGGGGTACCCGAGCAGCCCGCCCTGTACCGCTCCCCGGGGTGGCTCACCATGCGGGACGACTACCTGAGCACGAGCTCGGCACCGTCCGAGAACATCCAGTACTTCGGCTTCGGCTCCACGAGCAGCCGCTGCATCGGCGTCGCCTACGTCCTGCTGCCGAACCGCTTCAACCTCTACCTGAGCACCCCGCGCGCGGTGGCCGGCCAGATGCACGCCTTCGCGGACCGGCTGCGCGAGGCGGTCGCCGAGCTGCGGGAACTGCTGACGGACTGACCTGGGGCGCGGAGCGGAGGGGGCCGTGCCCCGGCCCTCCGCACCCGGCCTCACGCGCTCTCGTGACCGGACACGGCCGAAGGGCCGCCGCCCCGTCCTGCGGGGCGGCGGCCCTTCGGCATACCGGTGAGCCCGTGACCCCTAGAGGTCGAAGTACAGCTCGAACTCGTGCGGGTGCGGGCGCAGCTGGATCGGGGCGATCTCGTGGGTCCGCTTGTAGTCGATCCACGTCTCGATCAGGTCGGGCGTGAAGACCCCGCCGGCCTGGAGGTACTCGTGGTCGGCCTCGAGCGCGTCGAGGACCGCCGGGAGCGAGGTCGGGACCTGCTGGACGCTCGCGTGCTCCTCGGGGGCCAGCTCGTAGAGGTCCTTGTCGATCGGCTCCGGCGGCTCGATCTTGTTCTTGACGCCGTCCAGGCCGGCCATCAGCAGGGCCGAGAACGCCAGGTACGGGTTCGAGGACGGGTCGGGGGCGCGGAACTCGACGCGCTTGGCCTTCGGGTTGGAGCCCGTGATCGGGATACGCATCGCGGCGGAGCGGTTGCGCTGCGAGTACACCATGTTCACCGGGGCCTCGAAGCCGGGGACCAGGCGGTGGTAGGAGTTCACCGTCGGGTTGGTGAAGGCCAGCAGCGACGGGGCGTGCTTCAGGATGCCGCCGATGTAGTAACGCGCCATGTCCGAAAGGCCCGCGTAGCCCTGCTCGTCGTAGAACAGCGGGGAGCCGCCGGACCACAGGGACTGGTGGACGTGCATGCCCGAGCCGTTGTCGCCGAAGATCGGCTTCGGCATGAAGGTCGCGGTCTTGCCGTTGCGCCAGGCGACGTTCTTCACGATGTACTTGAAGAGCATCAGGTCGTCGGCCGCGGCGAGCAGCGTGTTGAACTTGTAGTTGATCTCGGCCTGGCCGGCGGTGCCGACCTCGTGGTGCTGGCGCTCGACCTGGAGGCCGTTCTTGTCCAGCTCCATGGAGATCTCGGCGCGCAGGTCGGCGAAGTGGTCGACCGGCGGGGTCGGGAAGTAGCCGCCCTTGTAGCGGACCTTGTAACCACGGTTGTTCTCGACCGCACCGGTGTTCCAGGCGCCGGCCTCGGAGTCGATGTGGTAGAAGCTCTCGTTCGCCGACGTCTGGAAACGGACGTTGTCGAAGACGTAGAACTCGGCCTCGGGGCCGAAGTACGCGGTGTCGGCGATACCGGTCGACGTGAGGTAGGCCTCGGCCTTCTTGGCCACGTTCCGCGGGTCACGGCTGTACTGCTCGCCGGTGATCGGGTCGTGGATGAAGAAGTTGATGTTCACGGTCTTGTCGCGGCGGAACGGGTCGACACGGGCCGTCGTCAGGTCCGCGCGGAGCGCCATGTCGGACTCGTGGATCGCCTGGAAGCCGCGGATCGACGAGCCGTCGAAAGCCAGTTCCTCGGCCGGGTCGAAGGACGCCGCCGGGATCGTGAAGTGCTGCATCACACCCGGCAGGTCGCAGAACCGGACGTCGACGAACTTGACGTCGTTGTCGGCGATGTACTTCTGGACTTCGTCGGCGTTCTGGAACATCCAACTCCTCCTACTCCCGACCCGGGAAAGGGCGGGGTTGCAGCTCGTTTGTGCGGCCAGTGCGGTGGCACACGCTGGACCCGACCATAGGCAGACGGGATTTCTCCAGCATGACCCATTTGTTTCGCACAAGTTAACCAGGGCGCCTGCGGGCGGCACCTCGACGACGTGTTCGGTGCCCCGCCCGGCCTGGCGCAAACGCGGGCGCAGTACCGTGGACGGGTGGACAACAGGCAAGCAATCGGATCGTGGCTCTCGGGGCCGCGCGCGGCGGCCGAGCAGATGGGCGCCGACTTCGGTTACCGGGGCGAGCGCCTCGGTCTGCCCCAGGAAGGGCCGGGGTCCGTGGCCCCGCTCGGCCGGCGCTTCGGGGCCCTCTTCATCGACTGGGCCGTGTGCATGGTGATCGCATACGGGCTGATCGCTCGCGGTGACCAGCAGGCGACCGGGAACTGGGCGCTCGCCGTCTTTCTCGTCATGAGCCTGCTGACGGTCGGAACGGTCGGTTCCACCCCGGGCAAGCGGCTTCTGGGGCTGCGCGTCATCGGTGAGGACGGCGGACGGCTCGGCCCCGTGCGGGTCGTCGTCCGCAGCGTGCTGCTCCTCCTGGTGATCCCGGCCATCGTCTGGGACCGCGACAGCCGCGGCCTCCACGACCGGCTGGCCCGCGCCGTCCAGGTCCGCACCTGAGACGCGCCGGCGGCCACATGCCATGGGAGCGGCCCCGGACGAGGATTCGTCCGGGGCCGCTCCCATGGCATGTGGCCGGTCAGCGCATCTTTCCGCCGCGCGGCATCCGCATGCCCTTCGGCATCGGTCCCTTCGGCAGCGGCATGTTGCTCATCAGGTCACCCATCGCCCGGAGCCGGTCGTTGGCGGCGGTCACCTGCGGTCCGGTCAGGACCCGCGGAAGCTTCAGCATCGTGGTGCGCACCTTCTTCAGCGGCACCTGGCCCTCGCCGTCACCGACGATGATGTCGTGCACCGGTACGTCGACGACGATGCGGGCCATCCGCCTCTTCTCGGCCGCCAGCAGGCTCTTCACCCGGTTCGGGTTGCCCTCGGCGACCAGGACGATGCCCGCCTTGCCGACCGCCCGGTGGACGACGTCCTGGCTGCGGTTCATCGCGACGGCCGGAGTCGTGGTCCAGCCACGGCCCACCCGGTCCAGCACCGCCGCGGCCGCGCCCGGCTGGCCCTCCATCTGGCCGAAGGCCGCGCGCTCGGCACGCCGCCCGAAGATGATCGCCATCGCGAGGAACGCCAGTACGAAGCCCAGGATGCCCGCGTAGACCGGGTGACCGATCAGGAAACCGATGGCGAGGAGGACACCGAAGGTGATGATTCCCACACCCGCGACGACGAGACCCACCTTGGGGTCCGACCGCCTGGTCATCTTGTAGGTCAGGGCGATCTGCTTGAGCCGCCCTGCGTTCTCGGCGCTGTCCGCGCCGTCGGTGTTTGCCTTCCTCGCCATGAACCGAAGTTTACGTGGCCCGGGACCCGCCTAGGAACGGTGGTCGGCCACAGCCTTGAGCACGTACTCCACCTCGACCCGGTCCTGCGCCCTGCGGCGGTCCTCCAGGACCGCCGTCCAGGCGTTGCGGCGGGCGGTGCGCTGGCCGCTGCTCATCAGCAGCGACTCGACCGCGCGGAGTGCGGTGGTGACGGTAGGGATGGCGTTGGCTCGTACCGGTGCGGCCTGCATGGCGGGTGTTCCCCCTCGGAACGTGTGCGCGCGTCCGGCGCGCACTGGACAGCGGGAAGCGATGACGGCGACGGCTGAGGAAGCCACCGCGTGTGTACCTAGGGTCACTGTTCGGTGTTACCAGTGCATGACCGGTCGGTCAAACACCAATGAAACTCTGATTCCGGCGCCCCGCACGCCGACGCGGCCCATACGGGCCCCCGGACCTGCGGAGGACGTACGGGCCGCGTCGTTGCGGCTCTTACCGTTCAGTAGGGCCTTGTGCGCCGATTCACAGGACCGGAGCGGGCGCGGAGGCCGCGCCGCGCCGCTCCATCGCCTGCTGGAAGAGCCGTCCCGCGCGGTAGGAGGAACGCACCAGCGGACCCGACATGACGCCGGAGTAACCGATCGCGTCGGCCTCGTCCTTCAGCTCCACGAACTCGTGCGGCTTCACCCAGCGCTCGACCGGGTGGTGCCGTGCGGAGGGCCGGAGGTACTGCGTGATCGTGATGAGCTCGCAACCCGCGTCGTACAGGTCCTGGAGCGCCTCGCTGACTTCCTCGCGGGTCTCGCCCATGCCGAGGATCAGGTTGGACTTCGTCACCAGGCCGGCCTCCCGGGCCCGCGTGATGACCTCCAGGGAGCGCTCGTAGCGGAAGCCGGGCCGGATCCGCTTGAAGATCCGCGGCACCGTCTCGACGTTGTGCGCGAGCACCTGCGGGCGCGAGGAGAAGACCTCGGCCAGCTGCGCGGGCTCCGCGTTGAAGTCGGGGATGAGCAGCTCCACCTTCGTGGCGCCGCCCTCCCGGCCGGCGGTCTGCGCGTGGATCTGGCGCACGGTCTCCGCGTACAGCCACGCGCCGCCGTCGTCCAGGTCGTCGCGCGCGACGCCGGTGATCGTGGCGTAGTTCAGGTCCATCGTCACGACGGACTCACCCACGCGGCGCGGCTCGTCACGGTCCAGCGCCTGCGGCTTCCCCGTGTCGATCTGGCAGAAGTCGCAGCGCCGGGTGCACTGGTCGCCGCCGATGAGGAACGTCGCCTCGCGGTCCTCCCAGCACTCGTAGATGTTCGGGCAGCCGGCCTCCTGGCACACGGTGTGCAGTCCCTCGCCCTTCACGAGCGCCTGCATCTTGGTGTACTCGGGACCCATCTTCGCCCGGGTTTTGATCCACTCGGGCTTGCGCTCGATGGGGGTCTGGCTGTTTCGGACCTCCAGGCGCAGCATCTTGCGCCCGTCGGGTGCGACACCGGACACTCCGGCACCCCTTTGCTTTCGCTGCATTGGATTCTTCGGCGAACACCAGGGTACGCCTGTGGTTAGAACGGTCTTACGTATGGCCAACCTGTGGCCGAGGGGCCCTGTTCCGCGGGGACCGCGCCCTCAGGCGGACGCCGCGGCCTTCGGGGGCTCCGGGGCCCGGACGACGCGGGGCGCGAGCTCCGCGTTCTCCAGGACGTCCCTCAGGTGTCTCTCCGCGACGGGGAGGACCTCGGCGATCGTGATCTCGCGGCCGAGTTCGTACGAGAGCGAGGTCACGCCCGCGTCCCGGATGCCGCACGGCACGATCCTGTCGAACCAGGTGTTGTCCGGGTTCACGTTCAGCGCGAAGCCGTGCATGGTCACACCCTTGGCGACCCGGATGCCGATCGCGGCCAGCTTGCGGTCCTCGCGGCGCTGGCCGGCGTTGGACGGCGCGTACTCGGGGCCGTTCAGCCGGGGATCGAACTCCTCGTCGTGCAGCCGGGGGTCGAAGTCGAGCGAGAGCCCGCCGGGCGCGGGGCGGTCCTCGACCGGGTCACCGAGGACCCAGACGCCGCTGCGGCCCTCGACCCGGCTGGTCACCACGCCGAACTCGGCGGCCGTACGGATCAGCGCGTCCTCGAGGCGGCGGACATGGGCGACCACGTCCACCGGACGGGGCAGCTTCATGATCGGGTAGCCGACGAGCTGTCCCGGACCGTGCCAGGTGATCTTCCCGCCGCGGTCGACGTCGACGACGGGGGTGCCGTCCAGCGGGCGTTCGCTCTCCGTGGTGCGCCGTCCCGCGGTGTAGACGGGCGGGTGCTCGAGGAGCAGGCAGGTGTCGGGGACGGCGTCCTCGAACCGGGCGGCATGCACCTCGCGCTGCTTCTGCCAGGCCTCCTGGTAGTCGACCCGTTCCTCACCGAATCCCAGACGGACGAACCGCAGCTCACTCACTCGGGTGCCTCCCTACTCGCGGTGCCGGAGGGCCGGGGGTGTCCCCGGAGCCACGCCACCATGCACTCATGTGCGCCCTGAGCCACTGTACGACCGCTCCGGAACGCGGGGCCCGGCAGGTCGCGGACGAGCGGGTCCCGTCAGTGGTCCGACAGTCCTCACACGATCGGATGAATGTGGAGCGAAGGCCGTCGGAGCCGCCGCCGGGACAGTTAAATTCGCGCCGTTCCATGACGGGCTCGCCCGCTCCCACTCGTGGAGGAGCCCGTAAGGGCTGCCCGCCCGGCGCCGAAGGCAGGAGACCTTGCAGCTGATGTCGGAACGACCTCCGCAGCGCACCCCGAACCGGCGGCTCGCTGCCCTCATCGCGGAAGCGGGGTTCTCCCACGCGGGCCTGGCCCGCCGGGTGGACCAGCTCGGCCTCGAACACGGGCTCGACCTGCGATACGACAAGACCTCGGTGACCCGCTGGCTGCGCGGTCAGCAGCCCCGGGGCACCACCCCCGCGCTGATCGCCGAGGTCTTCACCAGACGGCTCGGACGCCGTCTCTCCGCGCAGGACCTCGGCCTGGACGCGTGCGCGCCCGTCTACGCCGGTCTGGAGTTCGCGGCCACGCCCGCCGAGGCGGTGGACATCGTCAGCGGGCTGTGGCGCAAGGACTCGGGGAGCCATGCGGAGCTGCGCAAGATCGCGTTCACGCCCGCAGGACTGGTCGTCCCCAGCAGGGACTGGCTGATCGGGCGGGCCGACGAACGGGTCGGCCGCGGTGAGCGTCCGGACCGCGCGAACGGCACCAGCGGCCTGCCCTCCCCGCGCACGCCCGCCGAGGCCCAGGAGGCACGGACTCCGCACGGGCTCCACCCGGCCGACGGGTCCGGCGCGCTGCAGGCACCCGGCACGGCATACGGGGCGGGCGTCCGCCGGGCCGGCGGTACCCGCGGCCCCGGCCCCTCCCGCCCGCCCGCCCCCACGGCGCCGCCCCTGGGCGTCCCGCGTCAGCGGCAGACCGACCGTGGCACGGGCCAGCGGGTCGGCAGCGGGGACGTGGCCGCCCTGCGCTCGGTGGGCGAGCTGTTCCGCACGCTGGACAACTCCTACGGCGGCGGCCACGCCAGGCAGGCCCTCGTCCGGTACCTGGAACACGAGGCCGAACCCATGCTCCGCGGGAGCTACGGCGAGGCGATCGGCCGCCGGCTGTTCTCCGCCGCGGCCGATCTGACGCGGCTGGCCGGCTGGACCTCGTACGACATCGCGGCGCACGGCCTCGCCCAGCGCTATTTCGTCCAGGCGCTGCGGCTCGCCCAGGCCGCCGGGGACCGGGCGTACGGTGCCTTCGTGCTGGTCACGATGAGCAGGCAGGCGGTCTACCTCGGGCACGGCAGGGAAGCCGTCCAGCTCGCACGCGTCGCGCACCAGGGCATCGGCTCCTCCGCGCCGCCCGTCGTCATGGCGCTGCTGCACGCGGTCGAGGCGCGCGGACACGGCGTCCTCGGCGAGACCAGGGCCTGTGTCGCCGCGCTCGTACGGGCGGAACGCGCGCTGGGTGCCTCGCGCCCCGGGGACGACGTGCCGCACTGGGCCCGTTACTACGACGAGGCCCAGCTCGCCGACGAGTTCGGCCACTGCCACCGCGATCTGCAGCAGTACCGCGTCGCGGCCCAGCACGCCGAGCGGTCGCTCCAGCTGCGCGCACCGGCGTATGCCCGGAGCAGGCTCTTCTGCCGGGTGGTGCTCGCCTCCGCGCGGCTGGGACTCGGCGAGCTGGACCAGGCGTGCCTGCTGGGCGCCGAGGCGGCCCAGCAGGCGGCGGAGATGCGCTCGGTGCGCGCCACGGAATACGTACGGGACTTCGAGCGCCGCCTGGAGCCGTACAGGGACGCCGTCGCCGTACGGGGGTACCGCGACCGGGTCGCCGCGCTGGGCTGACCCGGACCCCTCCGTACGATCGTGCCGGCGCCCGGAGGGGTTCCGGCCTGATCCGGCCGGGAAGCCCCTACGCCACGGCGGGCAGTTCCGTCCCGTCCGCCTCCCCCCGGCGCACCCCCAGATCCGTGAGGATCGCCGAGGCGGCGCGCCTGCCCGACCGGAGCGCTCCCTGGACCGTGCTGGTGTCGCGGTGGTCGCCGCACACGTACAGCCCGGCGAGCAGCCGGACCGGCCGGCGCGGATCGTGCGGCGGGGACATGGCGGGGACCGCCTCCGGATCGTGATGGGCGGCCAGCAGCTCCCAGTCGTCGGTGGGCGTGCCGTACAGCGCGGCGAGGTGTGCGCGCACCTCGCCGTCGAGGTCCGGCGGCGGGGGGCCGGGCACCGTGGACGTGATCAGGGTCCGGCCGCTCGGCGCGCGCGAGGGGTCGACCTCGCTCATCACGGCGGTGTGGGAGACCGGACCCGAGCGGTCCGCGTCCAGCAGCAGCCGGCGGCCCGTCGTCGGTTCCGGTCCCTGCCCGCTCGTGTGGTGCACCACGGTCACCGGGTGGAACGCGGGTACCCGCAGGCCCGGCAGCAGCTCGGCGGCGGCTCCCGCACCGGTGGCCAGCAGGAGCGACCGGCAGCCGAGCTCCCCGTGCTCCTTGGTGCGTACGGAGGTGGTGCCGGCGGCCGTCACGTGCACCCCCGTGCGCACGGTCCCGGGCGGCAGGGCCGCCGCCAGCAGCCCGGGCAGCGTCGCGGAACCGCCCGAGGGCACACAGAGCCGGCCGCGGGCGTAGTCCCGGAGGGTGAGGTCGGCGACGCGGCTCGACGTGGTGAGCCCGGGGTCACCGAGCAGCGCCGAGAGCAGGGGGCGCAGGAATCCGTCCACGACACGGGGAGGGAGGCCGCGCGCCGGCAGCGTCTCGTGTGCGGCCCTGTCGGGCCGGGCCAGGATCCGGGATTCCGGAGTGGTGGCGAGACGGGCCAGCCAGGCACCGAGCCTGGCCTGTTCGATCGCCCCGCCCAAGGGCGCGCGAGGGGCGCTCGGCCGGGAGCGAACGGCCCGGAGCGCACCTCGCGCGCTCCGTACGTCCCCGGCGCGGTACTGCCGCCCCTCGCTGTGGACGAGCACCCCGGGGGCGAAGTCCCGCAGCACCAGTTCGCCGAGTCCGGCGGTGGTACTCAGCTCCGGATACGCGGAACTGAGCAGCGGGCCCAGATGGTCGAGCCGGAAACCGTCCACGTCGTGGGTGGCCATCCGGCCGCCCACGTGTGCGGCGGCTTCCAGAACGCTGACGTCCACTCCGGCGCTGACCAGCTGGTGGGCCGCCGACAGGCCGGCGATCCCGGCCCCGATGATGACCACATCCGCGTGGTCTGCTGTGTGTGCCCTGAGCACGTGCCCCTCCCCGGGTCGGTGCGACTGGTGGGGGGCTATTGCCCCCATCAGGCCCCCGGAATGCCCGAGTTCGGGCCGAGGTTGGGCGTATGGCCGAGAGAGGCGCAGCCGCGCGCGCCCCGGGCACCGGTGCCCGGGGCGCGCGCGGCTGCCCGGCCGGGGGCCCGGGCCAGGCCAGGCCCCGGTCAGCGCAGTGCGGCGCGGATGGCGTCATCGATCCCCGGGAAGGCGAACACGAAGCCCGAGTCGAGAAGTTGGCCGGGCAGCACCCGCTGGCTGGCCAGGACGTCCCCGGCGAAGTCCCCGAGCGCGGCCTTCAGCGCGGGCGCCGGGGCGGTGAACAGCGTGGGGCGTCGCAGCACCCGCCCCATGGCGGCGGTCACCTGCCCGTTGGTGACGGGGGAGGGTCCCGTCAGGTTCACCGGTCCGGACAGCGTCTCCGTGTCCAGGATGTGCCGCAGCGCCGCGATGTGGTCGTGCAGCGCGATGAAGCTCCAGTACTGCCTGCCGTTCCCCAGCCGCCCGCCGAGCCCCGCCTTGAAGAGCGGGAAGAGCCGCCCCCAGGCTCCGCCCCGCCGGGAGACGACCAGACCGGTCCGGGCGTGGACCGTGCGCACGCCCGCCTCTTCGGCGGGAGCCGTGGCCTCCTCCCACTCCACGCACACGGACGGCAGGAAGCCCTCGCCGGGCGGTGCGTCCTCGTCGACGGCCCGGTCGCCCGTGTCACCGTAGAAACCGATGGCGGAGCCGGACAACAGCACCTTCGGCGGGGTGTCCAGGGAGGCCACCGCCTCGGCGACGGCCGCCGTGCCGAGCACCCGGCTGTCACGGATCTCCCGCTTGTACGCCTCGGTCCACCTGTGGTCCCCGACCCCGGCGCCGGCGAGGTGTACGACCGCGTCGCAGCCGGCCAGGCCCGCCACATCGACGTACTGGCGCTTCGGGTCCCACTCGACCTCGTCGGCGGTCGAGGCCGGCCGGCGCACCAGGCGCACCACCTCGTGCCCGTCGGCACGCAGCGAGCGCACGAGCGCCGCCCCGATGAGTCCGGTCGATCCTGTGACGGCGATACGGGAATGCGGCATGACGGCCATCCTGCCCCATGTGCCCTCCGTCACGCGGAAGCGGAGGAGAGGAGCCACGGCGTGTGGCACAGTGACGCGCATGTCCGCACCGCAGCTACGGTCCCTCCTCCCTGTCCGTCCCGCCGTCCCCGAGGACGAGACCGCGCTCGGGGAGCTGGACCGGGCCACCTGGTCGACCCTCCACGCCGTGCAGCCGAGGCCGCAGCCGCCCTACGAGCCCTTCTTCGACGACCGGCACCCGCCCGGCGAGTTCCTGGTCGCGGAGGCCGTCACGGACACGGGCCGGGTGCGCGCGGCCGGCTACCTCCGGCTGGGACGCCCGACCCCGCTCGCCTGCAACGCCCACGTCCGTCAGATACAGGGCCTCGCCGTCGCGGACTGGGCGCGGCGCCACGGCGTCGCGCGGGCACTGCTGCACGCCTCGTACGCCGAGGCGCGGCGCCAGGGCGCCGGACGGATCACCCTGCGCGTGCTGGGTCACAACAGCGCCGCGCGGTCGCTCTACGCGGCGGAGGGCTTCGTCGTCGAGGGCGTCCTGCCCGGCGAGTTCCTCCTGGGCGGACGGTACGTCGACGACGTCCTGATGGGCCGTTCACTGACGGCCTGAACCCCGGGCCGGGCGTCGTCGCCCGCCGCTCAGACCGGGCCGAAGCGTTCCCGGAGGGCGGGGTAACGCTGCGCCAGTTCCCTGTCGTCGAAGCCGAACGGCGTGCCCGCCGGCTCCGCCGGCTGCGGCGGCAGCCCCAGGTCGGGAGTGACCGCCCCGGTGAGCTGTTCGTAGGCCTCGTCGGCGGCGTAGCCGAGGTCCTCGCCGTCCCCGTCGAGCTCCTCGTCGAAGTCCTCCAGCAACTCGGCGAGGCTGTCCGGATCGTGCACCGCGCCCTCGAAGACCTCCCGGCCCTGTGCGATCAGCCAGCAGCGGAAGTAGTCGAACGCGTCGTCGTCCGCCCCGCCCAGCAGCACGGCCGCCGCACCCCACAGGTCCCAGCGGTACGCACGGTTGTAGCGGGCCTCGAAGTGCCTGGCGAAATCCAGCACGGAGTCGGGATCGAGTCGCACCAGCCGTTCGACCAGCAGATCGGCGTGGTCCTCGGGATCGCCCTCGGCGGCCTCGCGGGTGCTGTCGATGATCTCCCAGAACTCCGTCTCGTCCATCACGGGTCCAGCATCGGCTCCGAGGGCGGGCGACGCACGCCCAGACACCGAAATGAAGCTTTCGGCATCATTTACGAGCCACTTCGGCGATAGAGCTCGCGCAGTCGTTCGGCGGTATCGGAGAAACGTTCGCGCAGGGCTGCGGGAGCCAGGACCTCCACCTCGGCCCCGAGAGCCAGCAGCTGGCCGTACGCCACCTCCTCGGACTCCACCGGCAGGACGACCGTGCGCCGGCCGTCCGGGCCGGGCCCGCCGGCCCCGGCCAGCGCCTCCTCGACGGCAGCCCGGTCCACGAGGTGCACAAGACGCCGCACGCCCTCCTGCGACAGCCGTACGGTCACCTCGGTACGCAGGATCGACCGGGCGAACTGCGCGGCCCGCTCCTCCCAGAACCGGGGCAGGTCGAAGTCCTCGTCCCGGACGAAGCGGGTCTCCGACACGGTGACGGCGGTGAACCGGTCGATCCGGTACACCCGGAAGTCGTCCCCGGCCCGGGCGCAGAGGTACCAGACGCCGGCCTTCAGCACGAGCCCGTGCGGGGCCAGCTCCCGCTCCACCTCGCCCGAGGGCCGGCGGCGGTAGGTGGCCCGGACCAGCCGGTCGTCCCAGACCGCTTCCGCGACGGCGGGCAGCAGCCCGGGGGTGGCCGGATCGTGGTACCAGCCGGGGGCGTCCAGATGGAAGCGCTGAGCGGCGGTGCGCGAGGCGTCCCGGAGCGAGGGGAGCAGGGCGGCCGACACCTTCAGCCGGGCGGCCGAGGCGGCGTCGTGGAGTCCCATCTCGCGCAGGGCGGAGGGCAGTCCGGACAGGAAGAGGGCCTCGGCCTCATGACGGGCCAGCCCGGTGAGCCGTGTCCGGTAGCCGCCCACGAGCCGGTAACCGCCCGCCCGGCCACGCTCGGCGTACACCGGCACACCCGCCTCGGACAGTGCCTGGGCGTCCCGGGTCACGGTGCGCTCCGACACCTCCAGTTCCCCGGCCAGTTCGGCGGCGGTCATCGAGGGCCGGGACTGCAGGAGCAGCACCATCTTGATCAGCCGGGCAGCACGCATGGACCCATTGTGGGGCGTGCCCGGCGAGCACGGCGGGGGCGGGCACCGGACGACCGGTACCCGCCCCCGCGCGGACTCACATCCCGTACTTCTCCCGGGCCTCCTTGACCTTGGAGGCCGGGATCTCGCCGCTGCGGGCCAGCTGAGCCAGCGCGGCGACCGCGACGGACCGGGCGTCGACGCCGAAGTGGCGGCGGGCGCCCTCGCGGGTGTCCGAGATGCCGAAGCCGTCCGTGCCCAGCGAGGACCAGTCCTGCTCGACCCACTGGCTGATCTGGTCCGGGACGGCGCGCATCCAGTCGCTGACCGCGAGTACCGGGCCCGGCGCGCCGGAGAGCGCCTGGGTCACGTAGGGCACGCGCTCCTCGCCGCGGAGCAGCGCTTCGTCGCACTCCAGGGCGTCGCGGCGCAGCTCGCCCCACGAGGTGGCGGACCAGACGTCGGCCGTGACACCCCAGTCGGCGGCCAGCAGCTCCTGGGCCTCCAGGGCCCAGTGGATCGCCGTGCCGGAACCGATCAGCTGGAGGCGTGGCGCGTCCGCCGCGGCGGACGCGCCCTCCTTGAAGCGGTACAGGCCCTTGACGATGCCCTCCTCGACGCCCTCGGGCATCGCGGGCTGCTGCTTCGGCTCGTTGTAGACCGTCAGGTAGTAGAAGACGTTCTCCGCGTCGGGGCCGTACATCCGGCGCAGACCGTCCTTGACGATCACCGCGATCTCGTACGCGAACGCCGGGTCGTAGTTGAGCGACGCGGGGTTCGTGGAAGCGATCAGGTGCGAGTGGCCGTCCGCGTGCTGGAGGCCCTCGCCGGTGAGCGTCGTACGGCCCGCCGTGGCGCCGACGATGAAGCCCTTGCCGAGCTGGTCGGCGAGCTGCCACATCTGGTCGCCGGTCCGCTGCCAGCCGAACATCGAGTAGAAGATGTAGAACGGGATCATCGTCTCGCCGTGCGTCGCGTACGACGAAGCGGCGGCGATGAAGTCGGCCATGGCACCGGCCTCGGTGATCCCCTCGTTGAGGATCTGGCCGTCCTTGGCCTCCTTGTAGTACATGAGCTGGTCGCGGTCGACCGGCTCGTACGTCTGACCGAGCGGGGAGTAGATGCCGGCCGAGGGGAACAGCGACTCCATACCGAAGGTACGGGCCTCGTCCGGGACGATCGGGACCCAGCGCCTGCCGGTCTCCTTGTCCCGCATCAGGTCCTTCACCAGGCGGACGAACGCCATGGTGGTGGCCATCTCCTGCTTGCCCGACCCCTTGTACAGGGCCTTGAAGGCGCGCTCCTCCGGTTGGGGCAGCGCCACGGAGTGCACCCGGCGGGCGGGGGCCGGGCCGCCGAGGGCGGCACGGCGCTCCTGGAGGTAGCGGACCTCGGGGGAGTCGGCGCCCGGGTGGCCGTAGGGGACCAGCCCGTCCTCGAAGGCGCTGTCCGGGATCGGGAGGCCGAGCAGCTCGCGCATGCCCTTGAACTCGTCGATCGACAGCTTCTTCATCTGGTGGTTGGCGTTCTTGGACTCGAAGCCCTTGCCGAGCGTGTAGCCCTTGACCGTCTGGGCCAGGATCACGGTCGGCGCGCCCTTGTGCTCGAGCGCCGCGCGGTAGGCCGCGTACACCTTGCGGGCCTCGTGGCCGCCGCGGGAGCTGTAGAAACACTCGGCGATCTTCGCGTCGCTCAGCAGTTTCGCCAGCTCGGCGAGGGCGGGCTCGGCGCCGAAGAAGTGCTCGCGGATATAGGCCACGTCACGCGTCGCGTACGTCTGGAACTGCGCGTCCGGGACCTCACGGAGCCGGCGGATCAGCGCGCCGGTCGTGTCCAGCTGGAACAGCTCGTCCCAGGCGTTGCCCCAGAGCGTCTTGATGACGTTCCAGCCGGCCCCGCGGAACGCGCCCTCGAGCTCCTGGACCACGCGGAAGTTGGCGCGGACCGGGCCGTCGAGGCGCTGCAGGTTGCAGTTGATGACGAAGGTCAGGTTGTCGAGCTGCTCACGCGCCGCGAGGGCGAGGGCGGCGGTCGACTCGGGCTCGTCCATCTCGCCGTCGCCCAGGAAGGCCCAGACGTGCGAGTTCGACGTGTCCTTGATCTTGCGGTTGGTCAGGTAGCGGTTGAAGCGCGCCTGGTAGATCGCCGACAGCGGACCGAGGCCCATCGACACCGTGGGGAACTCCCACAGCCAGGGCAGCCGCCGCGGGTGAGGGTAGGACGGCAGGCCGTCGCCCCCGGACTCCTGACGGAAGTTGTCGAGCTGCTGCTCGCCCAGGCGGCCGTCGAGGAAGGCGCGGGCGTAGATGCCGGGCGAGGCGTGGCCCTGGATGTAGAGCTGGTCGCCGGAGCCGTCGCCTTCCTTGCCGCGGAAGAAGTGGTTGAAGCCGGTCTCGTACAGCCAGGCCGCCGAGGCGAACGTGGCGATGTGACCGCCGACGCCGTACCGGGCGCCACGGGTGACCATCGCGGCCGCGTTCCAGCGGTTCCACGCGGTGATCTTCGATTCCATCTCCAGGTCGCCGTCGAACGCGGGCTCGGCGGAGGTGGGGATGGTGTTGACGTAATCGCTCTCCAGCAGTTTGGGCAGCGCGATGCCGGCGCCCTCCGCGTGCTGGAGCGAACGCCGCATCAGGTACGCGGCGCGGTGCGGGCCCGCGGCCTTGGTGACGGCGTCCAGGGAGGCCGCCCACTCGGCGGTCTCCTCGGGGTCGCGGTCCGGGAGCTGGTCGAGCTCGCTCGGAAGCTTTGCTACGGGGTCGGTCATGATCGCCGCCTTCCGGAGTGGAGGGGGGTGGAGAAGGCCCTGACTGGCAGGACAGGGCGATCGGGCCGGTGGGCCCGCGAATGAACTGTAAGTCGCCGATCGATGATCGATCAAAGGGTGAAGGGCAAAACTTCTCGATATGAAGAAAAGTGGCATGCGGTGCCTCGGAAGGGGGCACGGAGTGACGGGACCAAGGGTGCGAAACGGGCGCTGACCTGCACGGTCGAGCGGGCCGCGTCCCAGATGGGCGTGCTCGCGCCGAGTCGGGCCTCAGGCGCGCGGCGCGCACCCGAGTACGTGTTCCTTCACCAGCACGGCGATCTGGGGGTCCTGCCGCAGGAACGCCGCGATGAGCGCCTCGTGCTCCTCCGCGTACGACTTCTGCACGGTGCCCAGCCAGCGGATCGACAGGGCCGTGAACACCTCGATGCCCAGCCCCTCCCAGGTGTGCAGCAGGACGGCGTTTCCGGCGGCCCGCACCATCTCGCGGTGGAAGGCCACCGTGTGCCGCACCTGTGCCTCGCCGTCGGCCAGCCGGTCCGCCTCGTACAGTGCCGCCACGTGCGGGGTGAGAGCCGAGCAGTCCTCGCCGAGCGCCGGGGCCGCCAGCTCCGCCGCGATCTGCTCGAGCCCGGCCCGTACGGGGTAGCTCTCCTCCAGGTCGGCCGCGGTGAGGTTGCGTACCCGGACGCCCTTGTTGGGGGCCGACTCGATCAGCCGCAGTGTCTCCAGCTCCCGCAGCGCCTCACGTACGGGCGTCTGGCTGACCTCGAGCTCGGTGGCGATCCGGCGCTCCACGATCCGTTCACCCGGCTTCCAGCGCCCGCTGACTATCCCTTCCACGATGTGCTCGCGGATCTGTTCGCGCAGCGAGTGGACGACGGGCGGGGTCATGAGTGGCTCCTTCGGGGCGAACCGGTACTGCCTGCGCCGACACGGCGGCCGGAGATGACCGGTGGTGCCTAGACAATACGGCGGCGCCCCCGCCCGGAAGTGTTCCGGACGGGGGCGCCGCTGGTGAGGCTGGTTACAACTGCGGGACTCAGAGGCCGAGCTCGACCTCGAACTCGCCCGCCTCGAGGATCGCCTTGACCGTCGTCAGGTAACGGGCGGCGTCGGCGCCGTCCACCAGACGGTGGTCGTAGGAGAGCGAGAGGTAGGTCATGTCACGGACGCCGATGACGGTGCCCTCCGCGGTCTCGATGACCGCCGGACGCTTGACGGTGGCGCCGATGCCCAGGATGGCTGCCTGGTTCGGCGGCACGATGACCGTGTCGAACAGCGCACCGCGCGAACCGGTGTTGCTGACGGTGAAGGTCGCGCCGGACATGTCGTCCGGGGTGAGGCCGCCACCGCGGGCCTTGCCGGCCAGCTCGGCGGTCTTCTTCGCGATACCGGCGATGTTCAGGTCGCCCGCACCCTTGATGACCGGGGTCATCAGACCCTTCTCGGCGTCCACGGCGATGCCGATGTTCTCCGAGTCGAAGTACGTGATGGTGCCCTCGTCCCCGTTGATCCGGGCGTTGACGACCGGGTGGGCCTTCAGCGCCTGGGCCGCCGCCTTCACGAAGAACGGCATCGGGGACAGCTTGACGCCCTCACGGGCGGCGAAGGACTCCTTCGCCTGGTTGCGCAGCTTCATCAGCTTGGTGATGTCGACCTCGATGACCGTGGTCAGCTGGGCCTGCGAGTGCAGGGCCTTCATCATGTTGTCGCCGATGACCTTGCGCATACGGGTCATCTTGACCGTCTGACCGCGCAGCGGGGACGCCTCGACCTTCGGCGCGGCCTTGGCCGCCGGAGCGGCGGCCGGTGCCGGAGCGGCGGCGGCCTTGGCGGCCTCCGCCGCGGCGACGACGTCCTGTTTGCGGATACGGCCGCCGACGCCGGTGCCCTTCACGGCGCCCAGGTCGACACCGTTCTCGGCGGCGAGCTTACGGACCAGCGGCGTGACGTACGCACCGTCGTCGCCGGCGGACGCGGCCGGAGCAGCGGCGGACGCGGCCGGAGCCGGAGCGGACGCGGCCGGAGCGGCGGGAGCCGGGGCCGGAGCGGCCGGTGCCGGGGCCGGAGCGGCGGGAGCCGGGGCCTGGGTCTCGGCGGGGGCCGGGGCGGGCTCCGCCGGGGCGGCCGGGGCCTGGGTCTCGGCGGGGGCCGGAGCGGCCGGTGCCGGGGCCTGGGTCTCGGCGGGGGCCGGGGCGGGCTCCGCCGGAGCGGGCTCTGCCGGAGCGGGCTCCGCCGGGGCGGAACCCGGAGCACCGATGACGGCGAGCTTGGCGCCCACCTCGGCGGTCTCGTCCTCGGCGACGACGATCTCCAGGAGAACGCCGGCGACCGGCGCGGGGATCTCGGTGTCGACCTTGTCCGTGGAGACCTCGAGCAGCGGCTCGTCCTCCGCGACCTCCTCGCCGACCTCCTTCAGCCAGCGGGTGACGGTGCCCTCGGTGACGCTCTCGCCGAGCGCGGGGAGGGTGACGTCGGTGCCGGAGGCGCCACCGGCCGGAGCCGCTGCGGGGGCCTCGGCGGCGGGGGCCTCGGCGGCGGGTGCCTCGGCGGCGGGGGCCGGTGCCTCTTCGGCCGGGGCCGGGGCGGCCTCCGGCTCGGCGGCCGGGGCTTCGGCGGCGGCGGGCGCGCCCGAACCGTCGTCGATGGTCGCCAGCTCGGCGCCGACCTCGACGGTCTCGTCCTCGGCGACCTTGATGGACGCGAGCACACCGGAGGCGGGCGCGGGGATCTCGGTGTCGACCTTGTCGGTCGAGACCTCGAGCAGCGGCTCGTCAGCCTCGACGCGCTCGCCCTCGGCCTTCAGCCAACGGGTGACAGTGCCCTCGGTGACGCTCTCGCCGAGCGCCGGAAGGGTTACGGAAACCGACATGGTTTCAGTTGCTCCTTACAAAAGTGCGGAAGTGGTCGGTCGTCCCCGGGACTGGATCAGTCATGGGAGTGGAGAGGCTTGCCGGCCAGGGCCAGGTGAGCCTCGCCCATCGCCTCGTTCTGCGTCGGGTGGGCGTGGATGAGCTGCGCGACCTCGGCCGGCAGCGCCTCCCAGTTGTAGATCAGCTGCGCTTCGCCGACCTGCTCGCCCATACGGTCACCGACCATGTGGACGCCGACCACGGCACCGTCCTTGACCTGGACGAGCTTGATCTCGCCCGCGGTCTTCAGGATCTTGCTCTTGCCGTTGCCCGCGAGGTTGTACTTGAGGGCGACGACCTTGTCCGCGCCGTAGATCTCCTTGGCCTTGGCCTCGGTGATGCCGACGGAGGCGACCTCGGGGTGGCAGTACGTCACCTTCGGCACGCCGTCGTAGTCGACCGGCACGGTCTTGAGGCCGGCGAGCCGCTCAGCCACCAGGATGCCCTCGGCGAAGCCGACGTGCGCGAGCTGAAGGGTCGGGACCAGGTCACCGACGGCCGAGATCGTCGGCACGTTGGTCTGCATGTACTCGTCGACGAGGACGTAGCCGCGGTCCATCGCGACCCCCGCCTCCTCGTAACCCAGCCCCTGCGAGACCGGGCCGCGGCCGATCGCGACCAGCAGCACCTCCGCCTCGAAGGTCTTGCCGTCGGCGAGGGTCACCCGCACGCCGTCCTGCGTGTACTCGGCCTTGTCGAAGAAGGTGCCGAGGTTGAACTTGATGCCGCGCTTGCGGAAAGCGCGCTCAAGAAGCTTGGAGCTGTTCTCGTCCTCGACCGGGACCAGGTGCTTCAGACCCTCGACGATCGTGACCTCGGTCCCGAAGGACTTCCAGGCCGAGGCGAACTCGACGCCGATGACGCCGCCGCCCAGGACGATCGCGGACTTCGGCACGCGGTCCAGCTTCAGCGCGTGGTCCGAGGAGATGATGCGGTTGCCGTCGATCTCCAGGCCGGGCAGCGACTTCGGCACGGAACCGGTCGCCAGCAGCACGTGGCGGCCCTGGACGCGCTGGCCGTTGACGTCCACCGAGGTGGCCGACGAAAGGCGGCCCTCACCCTCGATGTAGTGCACCTTGCGCGAGGCGATGAGACCCTGCAGACCCTTGTACAGGCCCGAGATCACGTCGTCCTTGTACTTGTGGACGGCCTCCATGTCGATGCCCTCGAAGGTGGCCTTCACGCCGAACTGCTCGGCCTCGCGGGCCTGGTCGGCGATCTCGCCGGCGTGCAGCAGCGCCTTCGTGGGGATGCAGCCGTTGTGCAGGCAGGTGCCGCCGACCTTGCCCTTCTCGATCAGTGCGACGTCCAGGCCCAGCTGAGCTCCGCGCAGGGCCGCGGCGTAACCGCCACTGCCACCGCCGAGGATCACTAGGTCGAAAACGGTGCTGGCGTCGTTCGCCACGTCACGTCCTCCATGCATGTGCGCCGTATGCCGGGCCCCGTCGCTGGGGTGTGACCGGCCGGTCGGCTGGTGTGCGGCCGCTTGCGTTATTCGGCCCTGTGGTGGGGGCCCTGTCCTGCCGAGAACCCATCTTCGCACTTGTTGCGGGCGGACGGGACGCGGGCCCCTGCTCCGGGCCGGACGAAGATCCGGCCGTACCGGTTACCGATACGTACAAATGTCCGAGAAATGCCGGTCGGAGCCGTCGGGTGAACACCGACGGCCCCGGACGTATGCCCGGGGCCGTCGGTGGCGCAGGCGGACCTCACGCGCGGGGTCCGCGCGCGGACCCCGGCTCCGGCACTCAGCCGAGGTCGCCGGCCGCGGTGCGCTCCGCCAGCCGCACCAGGGTGCGGACCGCGGAGCCGGTGCCGCCCTTGGGCGTGTAGCCGTACGGCGCGCCCTCGTGGAAGGCCGGGCCCGCGATGTCCAGGTGCGCCCAGGCGATGCCCTCGCCCACGAACTCCTGCAGGAACAGACCGGCCACCAGACCGCCGCCCATCCGCTCGCCCATGTTGGCGATGTCGGCGGTCGGGGAGTCCATGCCCTTGCGCAGTTCGGCGGGGAGCGGCATCGGCCAGGAGGCCTCACCGGCCTCCTCGGCGATCTCGTGGATCGACGTACGGAACGCGTCGTCGTTGGCCATCACGCCGAAGGTGCGGTTGCCGAGGGCCAGGACCATCGCACCCGTCAGGGTCGCCACGTCGACGATCGCGTCCGGCTTCTCCTCCGAGGCGCGGGTCAGCGCGTCGGCGAGGACCAGCCTGCCCTCGGCGTCGGTGTTGAGGACCTCGACGGTCTTGCCGCTGTACATGCGCAGCACGTCGCCGGGGCGGGTGGCGTCGCCGGACGGCATGTTCTCGGCGAGGGCCAGCCAGCCGGTGACGTTGACCCGCAGGCCGAGGCGGGCGGCCGAGACGACGGCGGCGAACACGGCGGCGGCACCGGCCATGTCGCACTTCATCGTCTCGTTGTGCCCGGCCGGCTTGAGCGAGATGCCGCCCGAGTCGTAGGTGATGCCCTTGCCGACCAGGGCGAGTGTCTTCTCCGCCTTCGGGTGGGTGTAGGCCAGCTTGACCAGGCGCGGACCGTGCGTGGAGCCCTGGCCGACACCGAGCAGACCGCCGTAGCCGCCCTTGACGAGCGCCTTCTCGTCCAGGACCTGCACCTTGATGCCGTGCTCCTTGCCGGCGGCCGTGGCCACGGCCGCGAAGGACTCGGGGTACAGGTCGTTCGGCGGGGTGTTGACCAGGTCGCGGGCCCGGTTGATCTCCTCGGCCACCGCGACGGCGCGCTCGGCGGCCGCCTTGAAGGCCTTGTCACGCGGCTTGGTGCCCAGCAGGGCGACCTCGCCGAGGGGGAGCTTCGCCTCGGCCTTGCCGGACTCGGAGCCCTTGGGGGCGAGCTTGTTCTCGCCGCGCTGGTAGGCGGTGAACGCGTACGCGCCCAGCAGGGCGCCCTCCGCGACGGCCCCGGCGTCCTCGGCGGACTCCGTCGGCAGCGCGAAGCCGGCCTTCTTCGAACCCTTCAGCGCACGCGCGGCGCTGCCCGCGGCCCGGCGCAGCGCCTCCGTGTCGTACGCGCCGTCCTTCGCGGGGACCGGGCCGAGCCCGACCGCGACGACGACCGGGACCTTGAGGCCGGACGGGGCGGGAAGCTTGGTCACTTCGCCCTCGGCACCCGAGGCACCCAGGGTCTCCAGGACGGTGGCGAGCTTTCCGTCGAACGCCTTGTCCACGGCCTCGGCGCCCGGTGCGAGGACCAGGCGTCCATCCTTGGATCCAGCTCCCTTGGCGAGACCGACGACGAGTGCGTCGGCGCGCAGCGTCGCCGCACCTGAGGTGCTGAGAGTGAGAGCAGTCACGGTGGTGAATTCTCGCTTCCGTTGAGTTGTGTGCCGGTCGAGGGGTGGGCCGACCGTGCCCAGCGCATCGTAGATCCCGCCGGGTGCGCCGGGAACGAGCCTACGCGCGCCCGTGCGTCCGGCTCACGGGGCGGGGCCGTCCGGGGAGGGCGGGCAGCCCCCGGTGCCCCTAGCCCAGGGCCAGGGACAGCGACAGCAGGGCCGTGGTGGCGGCCGTCTCCTCCACCGCGCCGAACACATCACCTGTCACCCCGCCGAAGCGCCGCACGCAGTGACGCAGCATCACCTGGGCGGCGCCGAGACCGGCCAGGGCGGCGAGGGCGTGGTGCAGAGCGGCACCGGGTCCGCCCAGCAACGCGCCGGCCGCCGCGCAGCACGCGACCACCGCACAGGCCACGGCCGCCGCGGCCCGGGGCGGGACGGTGCCCGCCACCGCGGCTCCGAGGCCCTCCGGCCGGGCGGGTGGGACGCCTCGGCGTGAGGCCAGCGTGAGGGCGAGCCGGGCCGTCACGGCGGCGGCGACGGTGCCGAGCGCGCCGTCCGCCCAGCCGCGGCCGTACAGCTCGACGAGAGCGGCGACCTGAGCCAGCAGCACGAACAACAGGGTGACCACACCGAACGGGCCGATGTCCGACTGCTTCATGATCCGCAGCGCGTCCTCGGCCGGCTTGGCGCTGCCGAGCCCGTCGGCGGTGTCCGCGAGCCCGTCCAGGTGCAGCCCACGGGTCAGCGCGGCGGGGAGCGCGGTGGAGACGACCGCCGCGACGAGGGGGCCCGATCCGCCGAACAGGAACAGCACGCCGGGGACGGCGGCGATCAGCCCCACGGCGAGCCCGGCGAGCGGGGCGCACAGCATGCCGGCGCGGGCGGCCCCGCGGTCCCAGCGGGAGACGCGGACGGGGAGCGCGGTCAGGGTGCCGAAGGCGAATCGCGGGCCGTGGCTGTTCAGGGAGGTCACCGCGCGCAGGCTAGCCGGTGCGGCGGCCCGCCGGATCGGGCAAAGTGACCGGAACCGTACAGGCGGGTCTCCGGGTGGAGGTGGCATGGGTCACTGGTTCCAGCAGAACATCGTCGAACCGGGCAAACTCCCGCTGCTGCTCGCCCTGAGCGCCTTCGTGCTGACCTTCGCCGTCACCCGGACGATCACCCGGATGATCAGGGCGGGGAAGGGCCCCTTCCGCAACATCACACCCGGCGGTGTGCACGTCCATCACGTGGTTCCCGGCGTCGTGCTGTCGGTGGCCGGCGGCTTCGGCGCGGTGGCGAGCGGTCATCACGGTGCCGCCGCGGGGGTCTTCGCCGTGGTCTTCGGGGCGGGGGCGGGCCTGGTGCTCGACGAGTTCGCGCTGATCCTGCACCTGGACGACGTGTACTGGACCGAGGAGGGCCGCCGGAGCGTGGAGGTGGTCGTCCTCACCGCCTCACTGGTCCTGCTCGTGCTCGCCGGCTTCTCACCGCTCGGCGTGGACGAACTGAGCGGCGAGGAACAGCAGGACAGGCTCGGCGTCGTCCTGACCTACGCCTTCAACTTCGGGCTGGTGCTGATCGCCCTGGGCAAGGGCAAGGCCCGGATGGCGGTGGTCGGCACGCTCGTCCCGTTCATCGCGCTGATCGGCGCCCTCCGGCTGGCCCGGCCCGCGTCCCTGTGGGCGAAGCGCTTCTACCGGCGGCGCCACCGGGCCCGGGCCAGGGCGGTGCTGAGGGCGTACCACCATGATGTCCGCTGGGCGGGTCCGCGGCGCAGGTTCCAGGACCTGATCGGCGGGGCCCCGGACAGGAACCCGCTGCCGGGTCCCCGCCCCGGCGGGGAGGCCTGAGCGGCTCAGGCAGTGGTTCCCGAGGGTTCCGTGTCCTTCGAAGGTTCCTGTGCCTCCTCCACGGCGGGTTCGGGCGCACGCTCGGGCAGCTCCGCCGCCAGCGCCGCCGCGGCCTGGACGAGCGGCAGCGCCAGCAGGGCCCCGCTGCCCCCGCCCACCGTCACCCCGTGGTCCAGCAGCGGGGTCAGGGCCATCCGGTCCAGTGCCTTCGACTGTGCGGGCTCGCCGCTGAGCTGCCCCGCCAGCCACCAGTCCGGTGCCCGGAAGGCCGCCCGCTGGGCCACCAGCGCGCAGGCCGCCGAAACCACCCCGTCCAGTACCACGGGCATCCGGCGCACCGCGCTCTGCAGCAGGAACCCCGTCATGGCCGCCAGGTCCGCGCCGCCCACCGCGGCCAGCAGCTCCAGCTGGTCACCGAGGACCGGCCGGGCCCGCCGCAGCGCGTCCCGGATCGCCGCGCACTTGCGCATCCACGCCAGGTCGTCGATACCCGCACCGCCGCGCCCGGTCACCACCGAGGCGTCCGTGCCGCACAGGGCGGCGATCAGCGTCGAGGCAGCCGTCGTACCGCCGACACTCAGATCACCCAGCACCACCAGATCGGTGCCCGAGTCGGCCTCCTCGTCGGCGATGCGCATCCCGAGCCGCACGGCCTGCTCGGCCTCCTCGGCCGTCAGCGCGTCCTCGACGTCGATGCGGCCGCTGCCACGCCGCACCCGGTGACGTACGACGGTGTCGGGCAGCAGTTCCGGATCGCAGTCCAGACCGGCGTCCACGATCCGCACCGGCACGGAGAAGCGGCGGGCCAGTACGGCCACGGGGCTCGCACCGTCCAGCACGGCCCGGACGAGCTCGTGCGCGGTCCCGGCGGGCCGGCCCGAGACCTCCAGCTCCGCCACCCCGTGGTCACCGGCGAACAGGACGACACGCGGCCGCTCGACCGCCTTGACGGGCACCGACTGCTGGGCGGCCGACAGCCATTCACCCAGCTCGTCGAGCCGGCCGAGGGCCCCGACGGGCACGGTGAGCCGCTCCCGCCGTTCCTCGGCGTCACGCCGTACGCCCCCGTCGGGGCGTTCGATCAGGTCGGAGAAGTCGTCCAGGTTCACGGGGGTCCGCCTCGCGGGTCGTCACAGGGTGGGCCGGAACCCGCCGGGGGCTCCTGTGCGGAACAGTACCCGGCGCTCCCTGCCTCCCCCCTGGCCCCGCACCCGCCCGCGGCTCAGCCGCGCAGCACCAGGACCTGCCCCGCCACCACCAGCAGCACCTGCTCGCACTCGGTGGCGAACGCGGCGTTCAGACGGCCCAGTTCGTCCCGGAAGCGCCGCCCGGAGGCCGTCGCCGGGACCACACCCGAGCCGGTCTCGTTGGTCACGGCGACGACCGTGCGGCGGGTCCCGCGCACCGCACGGACCAGCTCGGCGACCCGCTCGCGCAGTCTCTCCTCCCCGCCGTCCGCCCACCGGCCGTCGTCCCACGCCCCGGCCCGGTCCATGGCGTCCGTCAGCCACAGCGACAGACAGTCGATCAGCAGGGGCGGGCCGTCCTCCTCCAGCAGTCCCGTCAGCTCACAGGTCTCCTCGGTGCGCCACGCGGCAGGCCTGCGCTCCCGGTGCAGCCCGATCCGGGCCTCCCACTCCGCGTCCCCCTCACGGCGGCCGCCCGTCGCGACGTACACCACCTCGGGGAAGGTCTCCAGGCGCTGTTCGGCCTCCACCGACTTCCCCGACCGGGCCCCGCCCGTGACCAGGGTGCGCCGGGGCACCTCGGGCACCGCGTGGTACGCGCCCACCGCGAGCGTCGTCCCGTCCGGTACGGCCCGCGCCCCGCCGGCCGCGAGCCGGCGGTCCAGCCCGGCGCCGGGCGGTGCGTCGTGGTCCAGGTGGACGGCGATCACCTCGGTGGCGGGCCCGACGGCCTCCACGGCCCGCAGCCGGGCCACGGCGTCCGGCCGCGCGATCACATCGCACACGACCACGTCGTACGGCTCCGCCGCCCGGCCGGCCAGACCGGCGGGGGAGGCCCCGGGCGGCAGGTAGAGCAGGCGCGCACCCTCCGGCGACGTCACCTCGTACCCGGTGCCCGGCGCGTCCATCGCGACGGCCCTGACCCGGTGCCCGCTGATCAGCGTCAGTTCCTGCCCGTCCGGGACACGCCCCGCGGGCGGGAGCGAGGCGGGCAGCTCCACCGCGGGGCCGTCGTGCGGGTGGGTCAGCAGCACCTGCCGTACGGCGGCGAGCGAGTGACCCGCGCGGGCGGCGGCGAACACGGCGCCCGGGGTGAGATCCAGCAGCAGCGCGTCGTCCACGAGCAGCGAGGTCGCGGCGCGTGCCCCGGCGCCGCGGGAGGAGGCGCAGGCGGCGCAGGGGCAGTCGGGCCGCGGCAGCCCGCCGGGGGCGCCGGTGCCGAGCAGTGTCAGTTCCACGCTCCGATCCTCCCGTGTCCGTGAACCACCTGCGCGCCCGGGACACCCACTAGTCTTCGGGGAGCAACGCGACCCAGGAGGCGGACATGGCGTGGACGTGGCGGTTCGAGAAGTCCGACGGTACGGAGACGGAGCCGGCGCTGCAGCCGGAGGAGTTCACCACCCAGGGCGACGCGGAGTCCTGGATCGGTGAGTTCTGGAAGGAGCTCCTCGAAGGCGGAGCGGATCAGGTGACGCTCTTCGAGGACGCGACGAAGGTCTACGGCCCGATGAGTCTCCAGGCCGGCTGAGGCCCGCGGGCCCGCCCGGGACCCGGTGCCCGGGCGGGCCCCCTCGCCCGGCTGTCCGTGCGGCCGTCCCGCCGCCGGCCGGCTCTCACATCTCGCCCAGGGTGACCTCGGCGGTCCTCGCCGCGTCCCCGCGCGTGTACGTCACCCGGACCTTCCGGCCCGGCTTCTCGCCCGCCAGGGCCTCCGAGAGCGAGGTGATCGTCGTGACCCGGGCGTCGCCGACACGGGTGATGATGTCCCCGACGCGCAGGCCCGCCTCGTCCGCGGCCCCGCCCTCCTGGACGCTGACGATCGCGACCCCGGCGGGCCGGTACTCGTCGTCGACGACGGTGCGGCCCGTGATGTCCAGCGCCGCCCGGCCCGAGTCGGTGACCTTTCCGGACTCGATGATCTGATCGGCCACCGTCCGCACCATGGAGACGGGGATGGCGAACCCGATTCCGGGCGCCGCGCTGCCGCCCAGCTGGGGATCGGTCGCCGCGAGGGTGGGGATGCCGATCACCTCGCTGTCGAGGTTCACCAGGGCCCCGCCGCTGTTGCCCGGATTGATGGCCGCCGAGGTCTGCACCAGGCCGGCGAGCGTCGCCCCGGTGCCGCCGCCCGAGCGGCTCTCGCTGACGGTGCGGCCCACGGCCGAGACGATGCCCTGGGTGACACTGCTGGACAGGCCGAGCGGTGAGCCCATCGCCAGGACGATCTGCCCCACCTCGACCTCGTCGGTGTCCCCGAAGCGCGCGGCCCGCAGACCGTCGGGGATGTCGTCGAGCCTGACGACCGCCAGGTCCTGCTCCGGGTAGGAGGAGACCAGGGACGCCTTGAGCACCTTCTCGCCGGTGGCGACACTGACGTCGAAGGACCTCTCGCTGCCCACGACATGGGCGTTCGTGACGATGTGGCCCTTGTCGTCGTAGACGATGCCCGAGCCGAGCCCCTCCCCGGCGCCGATCTGCACCACGGAGGGGAGCACGTCCTTGATGACGGCCTGGTACCGGCCCTCCAGATCACTCCCGCCCGTGGGCCGGGGCACCGCCGCCTGCTGGACCGGTGCGGCGGACGGGGCGGGGCCGGGCCCTGCGCATCCGCCCGCCAGGGCGATCACGCAGGCACCGGCGGCCAGGGGCGCGAGCGAGCGGCGTACCCGGCGGAGGGGAGGGGTTGCGTCCATGCCCGGAGTATCGCCAGGGTCCGCCGGCGGCGGCCTGCTCTGCTGGGCCGATCAGGCGTACGGCAGGGGCGGCGTCAGCCGCGGACCCCGCACAGGTGCAGCAGCGCGGCCACCGAGCGGTACGGGTCGGTCCGCCCCGCGCGGTCCTCGGCGGCGAACACCCGGGCCAGCTCCTCGGGGCCGGGCAGCTCCGCCTCGTTGCTCACGTTGTCCGTGAAGACCCGTACGCCGTACCAGGCGTGCAGCGGGGCGGCGATCCCGGCGAGAGTGGCCCGCAGCGCCTCGAGCCGGTCCGCCCGGACGGTGAGACCGAGCCTGTTCGTGTACGTGTCGGTGTCGAACGCCGCGAGGGCCGCGGTGAAGTCCCCCGCCGTCCCCGGCCGCATCGCCAGGGCGTCCGCGTTGCGTACGAGCAGGGAGAGCAGACCGCCGGGCGCCAGCACCCGGGCCAGGCCGGCCAGCAGCGGATCGGGCTCGGAGACGTACATCAGCACGCCGTGGCAGAGGACCACGTCGAAGCTGCCGGGCAGGAAGTGCACCCCGGTGTCACGGCCGTCGCCCTCGATGAGCCGCATCCGCTCCCGGATGCCCTCGGGCTCGCCCGCGAGGGCCTCACGCGCGGTCCGCAGCATCTCGCCGTCGGACTCGAGACCCGTCACGGAGTGACCGGCCCGCGCCAGACGCAGCGCCTGCGTGCCCTGGCCCATGCCGACGTCGAGCACCCGCAGACGCTGCCCCACGGGGAAACGCGCGGCTATCTGCTCGTCGAGCTGCCGGGCGACGAGCTCCTGACGGACCGTGTTGCGCAGTCCGCCGAGCCCGTCCAGCCACTGGGGGGACACCCCCGTGAAGCCGGGGGTCTCCGTGCTCAGGGCCGCTCTCCCCGCTTGACCTGCGGCTTGGGCAGACGCAGACGCCGCATCTGGAGCGTACGCATCAGGCCGTAGGCCACCGCGCCGCGCTTCGGGGCGTCGGGGAAGCGCTGGGCCAGCTGCTTCTTGAGGCGGAACCCGAGGCCGATGGAGTCGACGACGATCAGCACGATCACGCCGAGCCAGAGCAGCAGCGAGATGTTCTGGATGTTCTGCACCTGGATCACGCTGAGGATCAGGATGATCACCGCGAGCGGAAGGAAATACTCCGCGATGCAGAAACGCGAGTCCACGAAGTCACGGACGAAGCGCCGCACGGGCCCCTTGTCACGCACCGGCAGATAGCGTTCGTCACCCGATGCGAGCGCTTCGCGCTGCCGGGCCATGTCGGCCCGGCGCGCTTCGCGCTGGCGCTTCGCGGCCTCCTTGCGATCGGTCGGCGTGCCGCTGGAGGCACGTCGGCGCTGCGTCTGGGCCTCGCTGCGCTTGGGGGTGGGGCGACCCTTGGGAGCCTGGGGGTCGCGGGGCGTCTTGGAGAGGTCCGCCGTCACCTTGCCGGTGGGGGCCTTCTCTTCCTTGGAGCGGCTACGGAACACAAAACCCAAGGGTACGGGGTCGGCCCGGGCTGTCGGGGGCCGGCCGGGAACGATCCGGCAACGGCCCGCGTCCTGAAAGCGTCCCGACAGGGACAGAACGGGCGTCGCCGGTCTCGACCCTGAGGTTCGTCTACTCCCTGCGCGGGAGCGGCCGCCGGCGGCAGTCGTCCTTGCGGAGGAGCACATCCGTGCTCGAACAGTGCGGTAATGGAGACAGGGCCCGTACTGTGGGTTCTGTTGGAGTGCTGGAGCTCAGTCCGTCAGAAGGGGGCGCGCGAAGCCCATGAGCGGTGTCATGAAGCGTATGGGAATGATCTTCCGCGCGAAGGCAAACAAGGCCCTTGACCGGGCCGAGGATCCGCGCGAGACCCTCGATTACTCGTACCAGAAGCAGCTCGAGCTGCTTCAGAAGGTACGCCGCGGCGTCGCCGATGTGGCGACCTCGCGCAAGCGGCTGGAGCTGCAGCTGAATCAGCTGCAGGGGCAGTCGTCCAAGCTGGAGGACCAGGGCCGCAAGGCGCTCGCGCTCGGTCGCGAGGACCTGGCCCGCGAGGCGCTGTCGCGGCGCGCAGCCCTCCAGCAGCAGGTCACGGACCTGGAGACGCAGCACCAGACGCTGCAGGGTGAGGAGGAGAAGCTCACTCTCGCGGCCCAGCGGCTGCAGGCCAAGGTCGACGCCTTCCGGACGAAGAAGGAGACCATCAAGGCCACCTACACCGCGGCCCAGGCCCAGACCCGGATCGGTGAGGCCTTCTCCGGCATCTCCGAGGAGATGGGCGACGTCGGCCTGGCCATCCAGCGGGCCGAGGACAAGACCCAGCAGCTCCAGGCGCGCGCGGGAGCCATCGACGAACTGCTGGCCTCCGGGGCCCTCGACGACCCCTCCGGCACGGCGAAGGACGACATCGCCGCCGAGCTGGACCGGATCTCCGGTGGTACGGATGTGGAACTGGAGCTGCAGCGCATGAAGGCCGAACTGGCCGGCGGAACCGCCGGCCGGCAGCAGGCCATCGAGGGCGGTGCCCAGGACGCGGCGCCCCAGTCGCAGCAGTCCCCGCACAAGTTCGACAAGCAGTGAGGGCGGCGTCATGATCGTACGGATCATGGGGGAGGGCCAGGTCGTACTGGCCGACAGCCGTCTCGCCGAGCTGAACGAGCTCGACGACGTACTCCTCGCGGAGATGGAGAGCGGTGACGGACCCGGCTTCCGCACCACGCTCCACGCGCTCCTGGACAAGGTGCGTGAGCTCGGCTCGCCGCTCCCCGACGACTCCCTGGAGCCGTCCGAACTGATCCTGCCGTCACCCGACGCCACCCTCGAAGAGGTGCGTTCCATGCTCCGCGACGACGGGCTGATCCCCGGCTGACCCGCCGCACCGCTCCGCACTCCGCACGATGCCCCGTCCCGGCCCGCCCGGCGCGGGGCATCGTGCCGTGACACCGCCCGGGCCGTGCCGCTGACGGCACGCCGTACCGTAGTTCGACGTGACCCCCCTCGGAACCGGGCTCCTGCGCGCACGCCGCTGGCTGCGCGGCCATCCCCTCGCCTTCGACGGCGGCCTCGCCGTGGCCGTGCTCACCTGCATGATCTGCGTGTCGTTCGCCGAGCCGGATCCGGGCCGCGGGCCCGTCTTCGGAGCCCGGGTCCCCGGACCTTCGAGCGTGCTGCTGATGGTGCTGGGCGCCGGGGCACTCGTCCTGCGCCGGCGCAGGCCCATGGCGGTGCTCGCCGTGACCGGGCTGCTGTCCGCCGCCGAGTTCGCCCTGACGGACCCGCCCTCCCCCGTCGTGATGAGCGCGGTCGTCGCGCTCTTCACCGTCGCGGCCGGCACCGACCGGCCCACCACCTGGCGGGCCGGTCTGCTGACCATGGGGGTGCTCGCCGTGACCGCGATGGCGGCCGGCGCGACGCCCTGGTACAGCCAGGAGAACCTCGGCGTCCTCGCCTGGACCGGCCTGGCCGGGGCCGCCGGCGACGCGGTGCGCAGCAGACGGGCGTTCATCGACGCGATCAGGGAACGGGCCGAACGCGCGGAACGCACCCGCGAGGAGGAGGCCCGCCGCAGGGTCGCCGAGGAACGGCTGCGGATCGCCCGGGACCTGCACGACGTCGTCGCCCACCACATCGCCCTGGTCAACGTCCAGGCCGGGGTCGCGGCCCACGTCATGGACAGACGCCCCGACCAGGCGAAGGAGGCACTCGCCCACGTACGGGAAGCCAGCCGGTCCGCCCTCAACGAACTGAGGGTCACGGTCGGGCTGCTGCGCCAGTCCGGCGACCCCGAGGCGCCCACGGAGCCCGCCCCCGGGCTCGCCGTCCTCGACCCCCTCGTCGGCACCTTCCGCAACGCCGGGCTCCCCGTCGAGGTGGCCTGCACCGACCCCGGCAGCCCGCTGCCCGCGGCGGTCGACCTCGCGGCCTACCGGATCATCCAGGAGGCCCTGACCAACGTGCGCAAGCACGCGGGCGCGGACGCCAGGGCCGAGGTGAGTGTCGTACGGGTCGGGGGGACCGCGGAGGTCACCGTGCTCGACGACGGCGGGGGAGCGGCTCCCCGTCCCGCGCCGGCCGACGGCGGCGGGCACGGCCTGATCGGCATGCGCGAGCGCGTCACCGCTCTCGGCGGCACCCTCACGGCGGGCCCCCGTTACGGAGGCGGATTCAGGGTTCATGCGATCCTGCCCGTCACGTCCCGCACACGTACGCCGGAGGAGCCGGGCGCGGTGGGGGCGACGGGGGGATGCGCATGACGCCCATCAAGGTGCTGCTCGCCGACGACCAGGCGCTGCTGCGCAGCGCGTTCCGGGTGCTGGTGGACTCCGAGCCCGACATGCAGGTCGTCGGTGAGGCCGCGGACGGGGCGCAGGCCGTGGCCCTGGCCCGCTCCACCCGTGCCGACGTCGTGCTGATGGACATCCGGATGCCGGGCACCGACGGCCTCACCGCCACGAAGACGATCAGCGCGGACCCGGACCTGGCAGGCGTGCGGATCGTCATGCTCACCACCTTCGAGGTGGACGAGTACGTGGTGCAGGCCCTGCGGGCCGGTGCCTCCGGCTTCCTGGGAAAGGGTGCGGAACCGGACGAACTGCTCAACGCCATCCGTGTCGCCGCGGCCGGCGAGGCGCTGCTCTCCCCGGTCGCGACCAAGGGACTCATCGCCAGTTTCCTCGCCCAGGGAGGCGGCTCGGCCGGGGGGCCGGACGGCGCGGAGTACTCCGAGCGCCTCGCCGCGCTCACGGGGCGCGAGCGTGAGGTGCTCGTCCAGGTCGCGGGCGGGCATTCCAACGACCGGATCGCCGAACGGCTCGTCGTCAGCCCGCTCACCGTGAAGACCCACGTGAACCGGGCCATGGCGAAACTCGGTGCGCGGGACCGGGCGCAATTGGTCGTCATCGCCTACGAATCGGGCCTGGTCCGACCCAGGGTGGAGTGACGGAGCGGGCCGGGCTACTCCAGCTGCGGTATGCGCGGGGCGAGAAAGCAGCCCGGGGGCCGACGATTCGACCCGGAAAACCCGCGATCGTATGGATGGGCGGGCTGTGTCCCCTGCGGTCATGACGTGATCACCGAACAGCCGCCCCCTGCCGCGTAAGCCACAGAAGAGAGACCCACCCATGTCCTGGCTGTCCAGATTCAGCCTCGCGCAACGGGCCCTGATCGGGCTGATCTCGATCGTCGCGCTCGTTTTCGGGGCGATAGCGATCCCACAGCTCAAGCAGCAGCTGCTGCCCACCATCGAACTCCCGATGGTGTCGGTGCTGGCCCCCTACCAGGGTGCGTCCCCCGACGTGGTCGAGAAGCAGGTCGTCGAGCCCCTCGAGAACGCCATCAAGGCCGTCGACGGCGTGGAGGGCATCACCTCGACCGCCAGCGAGGGCAGCGCCGTCGTCATGGCGAGCTTCGACTTCGGCGACGAGGGCACCGAGCAGCTCGTCGCGGACATCCAGCAGGCGGTCAACCGGGCCGGCAGCCAGCTGCCCGAGGACGTCGACCCGCAGGTCATCGCCGGCTCGACGGACGACCTGCCCACCGTCGTCCTGGCCGTCACCTCCGACAAGGACCAGCAGGCACTCGCCGGCCAGCTCGACCGCACGGTCGTCCCGGCGCTCGAGGACATCGAAGGCGTCGGCCAGGTCACCGTCGACGGTGTCAGGGACCTCCAGGTCTCCGTCGTCCCCGACGACAGGAAGCTCGCCGCAGCCGGACTGGACACCGCCTCGCTCTCCCAGGCCCTGCAGGCCGGTGGCGCCACCCTCCCGGCCGGCTCCTTCTCCGAGTCGGGCAGGAGCCGCACCGTCCAGGTCGGCGGTGCCTTCAGCTCGCTCGAGCAGATCGAGGACCTGAAGGTCTCCGCGGCGGACCCGGCGGGCGGGCGCGGGAAGCCGGTACGGGTCGGTGACATCGCCACGGTGGAACAGGAGCCCGCCGCGGCGGTTTCCCTCACCCGTACGAACGGCAGGCCGAGCCTCGCCGTGATGGCGACGATGGACCAGGACGGCAGCGCCGTCGCCATCTCGGACGCCGTCCAGGACAAGCTGCCCGGCCTGCGCAAGGACCTCGGCGCCGGTGCCGAGCTGACCGTGGTCTCGGACCAGGGCCCCGCCGTCTCCAAGTCGATCTCCGGTCTCACCACCGAGGGCGCACTCGGCCTGCTCTTCGCGGTGGTCGTGATCCTGGTCTTCCTCGCGTCGATCCGCTCGACGCTGGTGACCGCGGTCTCCATCCCGCTCTCCGTCGTCCTCGCGCTCATCGTGCTCTGGACCCGCGACCTGTCGCTGAACATGCTGACCCTCGGCGCGCTGACCATCGCGATCGGCCGGGTCGTCGACGACTCGATCGTCGTCCTGGAGAACATCAAGCGGCACCTCGGATACGGCGAGGAGCGCCAGTCGGCGATCATCACCGCCGTCAAGGAGGTCGCCGGCGCGATCACCTCGTCCACGCTCACCACCGTCGCGGTCTTCCTGCCCATCGGCCTGGTCGGCGGCATGGTCGGCGAGCTCTTCGGCTCGTTCTCACTGACCGTCACCGCGGCCTTGCTGGCCTCGCTGCTGGTCTCCCTCACCGTCGTCCCGGTCCTGTCGTTCTGGTTCCTGCGCGTGCCCGAGGGCACCGCCGAGAACCCGGAGGAGGCCCGTCGCGAGGCCGAGGAGAAGGAGGCGGCCAGCCGGCTGCAGCGGATGTACGTCCCGGTGCTCCGCTTCGCCACCCGGCGCCGTGTCGCCAGCATCGTCATCGCGCTCGTGGTGCTCTTCGGCACCTTCGGTATGGCACCCCTGCTGAAGACGACCTTGTTCGAGGCGGGTGAACAGGACGTCCTCACCGTCAAGCAGGAGCTGACCCCCGGCACCAGCCTGGAGGCGGCCGACGAGGCGGCGCGGAAGGTCGAGAAGGTCCTCGCCGCTGACGAGGCCGTCAAGGACTACCAGGTCACCGTCGGGTCCTCCGGCTTCATGGCGGCCTTCGGCGGCGGCTCGGGAGCCAACCAGGCCTCGTACCAGGTCACCCTCGAGGACTCGGCGGACCACGAGGCGACCGAGAAGCGGATCGACGAGGCGCTCGGGAAGCTCGAGGGCGCCGGTGAGACGACGATCGCCGCCGCCAACGACTTCGCCTCCCAGGACCTGAGCGTCATCGTCAAGGCCTCCGAGGCGGACGTCCTGAAGAAGGCGTCGGAGACGGTGCGCGCCGAGGTCGCCGAGCTCGAGGACGTCACCGACGTCCAGAGCGACCTGGCGCAGAGCGTCCCGCGCATCTCCGTCACGGCGAACGACAAGGCCGCGGCCGCGGGCTTCGACCAGACCGCTCTCGGGGGAATGGTCGCCGGGGCGGTGCGCGGTACCCCGGCCGGCACGGCCGTGATGGACGACACCGAGCGCGACATCGTCGTCAGGTCCTCGCACCCGGCCACCACCCTGGCCGAGCTGAAGGCCCTGCCGCTCGGCCCCGTGGAGCTCGGTGACGTCGCGGACGTGGAACTGGTGCCCGGGCCGGTCACGACGACCCGCATCGACGGCAACCGTGCCGCGACGATCACCGCCACGCCGACCGTGGACGACACCGGCGCGATCAGTGCGGAGCTCCGGAAGAAGATCGGCGCCCTGGACCTTCCGGGCGGTGCCACCGCGACCGTAGGCGGCGTCACCCAGGACCAGGAGGAGGCCAGCACGAAGCTGCTCCTCGCCATGCTCGCGGCGGTCGCGATCATCTTCATCCTGCTGGTCGCCACCTTCCGGTCGCTGATCCAGCCGCTGATCCTGCTGGTCTCCATCCCCTTCGCCGCGACGGGTGCCATCGGCCTCCTCGTCGCCACCGGTACCCCCATGGGAGTCCCGGCGATGATCGGCATGCTGATGCTCATCGGCATCGTGGTGACCAACGCCATCGTGCTGATCGACCTGATCAACCAGTACCGGGCCCAGGGCATGGGCGTCATCGAAGCGGTCATGGAGGGCGGACGCCACCGGCTGCGCCCGATCCTGATGACCGCGCTGGCGACGATCTTCGCCCTGCTCCCGATGGCCCTCGGCGTCACGGGCGAAGGCGGCTTCATCTCCCAGCCGCTGGCCCTCGTGGTCATCGGCGGTCTGATCACCTCCACCCTGCTGACCCTGCTCCTGGTGCCGACGCTCTACGCGATGGTCGAGCTCCGCAAGGAGCGCCGCGCGAAGAGGAAGGCGGACAGGCGCGAGGCGAAGTCCGGCACGGCGGCCCCGGAGACGACGGAGGAAGCCGCCTCCGCCGAGCCGGAGCCCGCGAAGGCCTGACCGGTCCGTTCGCACGTCACACGGGAAGGCCCCCGACGCCGCACCACGGCGTCGGGGGCCTTCTCCACCCTGCGGGAGCTACGGCAGCGCCAGCATCCGCTCCAGCGCCAGCTTCGCGAACTTCTCCGTCTCCGCGTCGACCTGGATCCGGTTGACGAGGTTCCCCTCGGCCAGCGACTCCAGCGTCCACACCAAGTGCGGCAGGTCGATCCGGTTCATCGTCGAGCAGAAGCAGACCGTCTTGTCGAGGAAGACGATCTCCTTGTCCTCGGAGGCGAAACGGTTCGCAAGCCGGCGCACGAGGTTCAGTTCCGTGCCGATCGCCCACTTGGAGCCGGCCGGCGCGGCCTCGAGGGCCTTGATGATGTACTCCGTCGAGCCCACGTAGTCCGCGGCGGCCACGACCTCGTGCTTGCACTCCGGGTGCACCAGCACGTTGACGCCCGGAATCCGCTCCCGTACGTCGTTGACGGACTCCACCGAGAAGCGCCCGTGCACCGAGCAGTGCCCGCGCCACAGGATCATCTTCGCGTCGCGCAGCTCCTCGGCGGTCAGGCCGCCGTTCGGCTTGTGCGGGTTGTAGAGGACGCAGTCCTCCAGGGTCATCCCCATGTCCCGCACGGCCGTGTTCCGGCCCAGGTGCTGGTCCGGCAGGAAGAGCACCTTGTCTCCCTGGCCGAAGGCCCACTCCAGCGCCCGCTCGGCGTTGGACGAGGTGCAGATCGTGCCGCCGTGCCTGCCGGTGAAGGCCTTGATGTCGGCGGAGGAGTTCATGTACGAGACGGGCACCACCTGGTCGGCGATCCCGGCCTCCGTCAGCACGTCCCAGCACTCGGCGACCTGCTCGGCGGTGGCCATGTCGGCCATCGAGCAGCCGGCGGCCAGGTCCGGCAGGACGACCTTCTGGCCGTCGCCCGTCAGGATGTCGGCGGACTCGGCCATGAAGTGCACGCCGCAGAAGACGATGTACTCCGCCTCGGGACGCGCCGCCGCGTCCCGGGCGAGCTTGAAGGAGTCACCGGTGACGTCCGCGAACTGGATGACCTCGTCACGCTGGTAGTGGTGCCCGAGCACGAAGACCTTGTCCCCGAGCTTCTCCTTGGCGGCACGGGCCCGTTCCACCAGGTCCGGGTCGGACGGGGAGGGCAGGTCGCCGGGACATTCGACCCCGCGCTCGCTCCGCGGGTCGGCCTCACGGCCGAGCAGCAGAAGGGCGAGGGGTGTCGGCTGGACATCCAGGGGCTGGGCGGTGGTCACGACACGCACCCTTTCTTTTCCGCGAAACGCCTTTTCGTCGAATTGACGCTATTTATCATAACCGCTTCGCGTCAGCTTGACGATGCCGATAGCGTCGATGTGACGCATCCCCTCGTACGGGTGGTGTGCGAGCATGAAGGGGAACAGACACGCGCCTGGCCCGGAATGAATCCGCGGCCCCGATGGTTGGACCGTCGGCAAGCAGTCCGTACAACCCGGGAGAGAAGCAGATGTCCGTATCGGACGAGACCACCACCGTGAGCGACGGCATCCTCCTGTCCGACGCCGCCGCAGCCAAGGTCAAGACCCTGCTGGAACAGGAGGGCCGGGACGACCTCGCGCTGCGCGTCGCCGTTCAGCCCGGAGGCTGCTCGGGCCTGCGGTACCAGCTCTTCTTCGACGAGCGCTCGCTCGACGGCGACGTCGTGAAGGACTTCGACGGCGTCAAGGTCGTCACCGACCGGATGAGCGCCCCGTACCTGGGCGGCGCCTCCGTCGACTTCGTGGACACCATCGAGAAGCAGGGCTTCACGATCGACAACCCGAACGCCACGGGCTCCTGCGCCTGCGGTGACTCCTTCAGCTGAACCCTGAGTCGTACGACGACGGCGGCGCTCCCGGACCCGGGAGCGCCGCCGCCGTCGTACGCACGGACTCAGGCGCGCGGCACCGTCCCGCCCGACTTCGCGTCCACCACCTTCCGGCCGTCCAGCGGCGCGTCCAGCGTCACCGTCCGGGTCAGCTCCTTGGCGACCTTGATGCAGACCTTCCCGGGCTCCGGCTCCGACTCGGCGACCGTGACCCGCACCGTACTGCCGTTCTCCGAGGCGCTGGCCGTGTACGTGCTGCACACGCCGCCCCAGAACCTCACCTCCAGCGTCCGGCCGTCCGCGCTGTACGAGGTGACACCCGTGCCCGTGCCGCCCGGGCCCTCCGTGGGCTCCGGAGAGGGTTCTGCGCTCTCCCGCGTCACGTGATCCGGGTCCACCGCGATCTGGACGACCGTGTCCACGGGGCCGCCCCGTTCGGGCCGTACGGAGAAGAGCCACGCGGGTACGAGGATCTGCTCGCCCTCCGAGTACCGCGCCGCGAGCCCGAACCCGGCCTTCTCGACCGTGACCGTGGTGGACGGCGGAGTCCCGCCCTCCGTACCGCAGTCGGTCTTCGGCGCCGGGCCGTCCTCCAGCGGCTCCGGGGTCGCGCAGCCGCCGATGCCGGGCTTCGCCGTCCGCCGGCCCTCCGCGTTCAGCTGCTTCAGCGCGTCGTCCGCGCCGGTCACCGGATAGCTGTCGCCCTTCTCCAGGCCCTTCAGGTGCCCGCTGCCGCCGACGATCTCGCCGCCGGCGCCCACCTGGACCCCGGTGGACCAGCCGTACGTCGGCAGCCCGCCCACGACGGGATCGGCGTTCACGACGCGTACGGACCCCCTCACCTGATCCGCGTCGAGCGCGGCGCCGTCCTGGCCCACCGCCTTCAGCACCGGGACCGCCGCCGCCTCGGCGGCCTTCTCGCTCACCGGCGAGCCTGAGCCAGCCTCCGGCGCGACGTCCTTCGAACAGCTCGCCGCCGTCCCGCAGGTGCCCGGGACACCGGAGCCGTACCGGGCGAAGGTCCAGGTGCCCGGAGCCTGCCTGGTCACCCGGAGGAGGGGGCCCGAGCCGTCCCCGTCAGTACCCACCTTCCAGGCGGTGCCTTCGGCGCGCGGTGTTCCCCGTACCCCGAGGGCCTTCGCGAGGCGTGCCACCTCGGCCTCGGTCACCGTGCCGGTCGCGCGGTGGACGGCGGCCGTGTCCGGGCCGTCGGGCAGCTCTCCCGAGGCGCGGTAGACGGTTCTGCCGTCATGGGGATCCGGCTCACCCGGTGCGATGCCCGGCGGCGGCGCCGACGACCGGTCGCCGTCCGCCGGGAGGCCGAGGGAGAGCAGCGGGGGCGAACCGGTCCCGGGACCGGGCCGCGAGCCCGGGCCGGCCTCGCCCGGAGTGCCCGACGCCCAGTACGCACCGCCGCCGCCGGCCAGCAGCACCGCCGCCGCCACCGAGGCCACGGCGAGCGGCGAATGCCGCCGCCGGGGGCCGGTCATGTCGTTCTCGGGTCGCTCGGTGCTCACCGGATCGCTCCTTCGACTGCTTGGCCGCCACTGGTTCCGACGCCTGTCCCCCGAGTGGGGACGGGGATGGGACGGAGCAGAGGAGCGCGCGGTTCCCCGGCGGGTGCCGGGGGGCGCCCGGCACCCGCCGGTCAGTCCCCGTAGTCGGACATGGCGTCGATCAGCCGGGCCGACGACTGCGGCACCGTGACACCGTGGATGCGGGAGGCTTCCACCGGCTCCGCGGCGGTCTTCGCGGGTACGACCCAGTGCGGCGCCATCCGTGCGCAGTCACCGCGCAGCTCGGCCAGGCTCATCTCGGACTCACACGGAACGATGGTGTTCGACATAAACGCACCGTACGCACGGAAGCACTCAGGTAGAAAGACCTACTATCGGGTAGTTCTGACCGTTCGGGCCTGAGGGCGTTACCGGGTAGCGTGAACTGTCATGCCGTCCCGGAGGGGCCTCACGCGTTCCCTTCGCCTTCCGCAGGAGCAGCCTCCCCGTGCGCATCGCAGTCACCGGCTCCATCGCCACAGACCACCTCATGACCTTCCCCGGCCGATTCGCGGACCAGCTGGTCGCCGATCAGCTGCACACGGTCTCGCTCTCCTTCCTGGTCGACAACCTCGACGTACGCCGCGGTGGCGTCGGGGCCAACATCGCCTTCGGCATGGGCGTGCTCGGCACGCAGCCGATCCTGGTCGGTGCCGCCGGGGCGGACTTCGACGACTACCGCGCCTGGCTCGACCGGCACGGTGTCGACACCGGCTCGATCCACATCTCCGAAGTCCTGCACACGGCACGCTTCGTCTGCACGACGGACTCCGACCACAACCAGATCGGCTCCTTCTACACGGGTGCGATGAGCGAGGCCCGGCTGATCGAGCTCAAGAGCGTCGCCGACCGTGTGGGCGGCCTCGACCTCGTCTCGATCGGCGCCGACGACCCCGAGGCGATGCTCCGGCACACCGAGGAGTGCCGCTCGCGGGGCATCCCGTTCGCCGCCGACTTCTCGCAGCAGATCGCGCGGATGGACGGCGAGGAGATCCGCATCCTGCTCGACGGCGCGACGTACCTCTTCTCCAACGAGTACGAGAAGGGGCTCATCGAGTCCAAGACCGGCTGGAGCGACGAGGAGATCCTGTCCAGGGTCGGTCACCGCGTCACGACCCTCGGCGCCCGCGGTGTCCGCATCGAGCGGACCGGCCAGGACCCCGTCGAGGTCGGCTGCCCGGAGGAGGAGCGCAAGGCCGACCCGACCGGCGTCGGCGACGCGTTCCGGGCAGGTTTCCTCTCCGGTCTCGCCTGGGGCGTGGGCCTGGAGCGCGCCGCCCAGGTCGGCTGCATGCTCGCGACCCTGGTCATCGAGACGGTCGGCACCCAGGAGTACACCCTGCGCCGTACGAACTTCATGGACCGCTTCACCAAGGCCTACGGGGACGAGGCGGCCTCGGAGGTCCGCAAGCACCTCTCCTAGGCGCCTCTCCCGGGACGAGGGAGCAGCGGCAGGGGGCTCACCGGAGCCGGCGGACCACATGGGCGGAGCCGTGGTCCGCCGGCTCCTCGCCCACGTACTCCTGTTCGCGCATCGTGCACCAGGCCGGGATGTCGAGGCGGGCGGCCTCGTCGTCCGAGAGCACCGTCACCGTGCCGCCCACGGGCACCTCTCCGATCACCTTTGCGAGTTCGATCACCGGAATCGGGCAGCGCCTGCCGAGGGCATCGACGACGAGCGAGGCCCGGGGCGCGGGGGAGGGGGCCGCCGCGACGGGTGCGCCGAGCCTCGCCCGCACCTCGGCCACCACCGCCGGCAGCACGTCGAGGAAGCCGTCGGTCTCCTCCTCCGTCGTCCCGGCCGGAAGCGACACGCGGATGTTTCCCCCGGTGAGGACTCCCATCGCCTCGAGGACATGACTGGGCGTCAGGGTGCTGCTGGTGCAGGACGATCCGGACGAGACGGAGAACCCGGCCCGGTCCAGCTCGTGGAGCAACGCCTCTCCGTCGACGTAGAGACAGGAGAAGGTGACCAGGTGCGGCAGCCGCCGGACCGGGTCGCCCACCACCTCGACGTCGGGCACCCGCGCCCCCACCGCCGCCCGGATGCGGTCCACCAGGACGCGCAGCCGGGCGCCCTCCGCCGCGGCCTCCGCGCGCACGGCCCGCAGCGAGGCCGCAGCCGCCACGATCGCCGGGATGTTCCCGAAGTCGGCGGCCCGGCCCGGCTCCTGTTCGCCGGCGGGGTCCGCGGGCGCGAACCGGACCCCCTTGCGCACGGCCAGCAGCCCGACCCCGGCCGGCCCGCCCCACTTGTGGGCGCTCGCGGTCAGGAGCGACCAGCGGCCGGGCACCGGCCCCCAGCCCAGCGACTGCGCGGCGTCCACCAGCAGCGGTACGCCCGCCCCGGCACAGATCTCGGCGGTCTCCGCCACCGGCTGTTCGGTCCCCACCTCATGGTTGGCGGACTGCAGGCAGGCCAGCGCGGTGTCCGCGCGAAGCGCCCGGCCGTACGCGGCGGGGTCCACCGCCCCGGCCCGGTCCACCGGCACCTCGGTGAACGATCCGCCCTCCGCCTCCAGAGCGGCGGCCGAACGGAGGACCGAGGAGTGCTCGACGGCGGAGAGCACCAGATGACGGCCGACACGCCGACGCCCGCGGAGCGCTCCGGCCACCGCGGAGTGCACCGCCCGGGTGCCGGACGAGGTGAAGACGAGTTCGTCCGGGCGGCATCCGACCGCCTCCGCCGCGGCCTCCCTGGCCGCGTCCAGCAGGACCGCGGCCCGCCTCCCCTCGCGGTGGAGCCGGGCGGGATCGGCCCAGCCCTCGTCCAGTGAGGCAAGCAGCGCCTGGCGGGCGACGGGGTGCAGGGGGGCGGAGGAAGCCGCGTCGAAGTAGGGCACCCGGCCACGCTAGCCCGCTCGGGGCTGTGACCAGGTGACCGGCCGCCTCCGGGAAGGGGAGAGGGGGCGTCAGACGGCGGCCGGAGGCGTGCGTTCCACCCCTTCGGGGTGTCGTGCGGCGCGTTGGGCACCCTCCCCGCGCGGCCCCAAATAGCGTCCAGTAGGGTTTGGTCCGCATAAACATCCAAACCCCTGCCCGCGTCAGGGCCGGCGACCGACCAAGCGAGACGGCCGCGCCGACCGTGCGGGCGAGACTCTCGGGAAGGCGCTACGTGAGTCCCAACGGCTCCGACCGCTCGTCGCGGCGCCCGATGCGGCGGAAGCTGCCGCAGGTGCTGACTGCGGGCCTGGTCCTGGCGACGGCCTCCGGTTGTTCATACAACTGGGAGGATTTCCCCCGCCTCGGTATGCCCACCCCGGTAACGGAAGAGGCCCCTCGGATCCTCTCCCTCTGGCAGGGCTCGTGGGCGGCAGCGCTCGCCACGGGCGTCCTTGTCTGGGGGCTGATCCTGTGGAGCGTCATCTTCCACCGGCGAAGCAGGACCAAGGTGGAGGTACCCCAGCAGACCAGGTACAACATGCCTATCGAGGCGCTGTACACAGTGGTCCCCCTCATCATCGTCTCGGTGTTCTTCTACTTCACCGCGCGCGATGAATCGAAGCTCCTCGAGCTCACTCCCAAGCCCGCCCACACGATCAACGTGGTCGGCTACCAGTGGAGCTGGGGCTTCAACTACATCGAGAAGGTGGAGGGCCAGCCCTCCACCGGCAACGAGGTCCCCAAGGAGCTCGCCGCCATCCCCGACAAGTACCGCAAGGACTTCCCCCAGGGCGCCGGCGGCGTCCACGACGTGGGCATCCCCGGTACGCGCAACCCGCAGAACGGCAACCCGGGCCCGACCCTGTGGCTGCCGAAGGGCGAGAAGGTCCGCTTCGTCCTGACTTCGCGTGACGTCATCCACTCCTTCTGGGTGGTGCCGTTCCTCATGAAGCAGGACGTCATTCCGGGCCACACCAACTCCTTCGAGGTCACGCCGAAGAAGGAGGGCACCTACATGGGTAAGTGCGCCGAACTCTGCGGCGTCGACCACGCCCGGATGCTCTTCAACGTCAAGATCGTCTCTCCCGAGCGTTACCAGCAGCACCTCAAGGAGCTGGCGGAGAAGGGTCAGACGGGCTACGTGCCGGCAGGCATCGAGCAGACGGACCCGGCCAGGAATGCGGAGACGAACAAACTGTGAGCATCCTCAACGAACCCCAGGGTGCCGCGGCAGCAGATGCCTCCTTCGAGGACCAGCTGCCGGTGCGGCGCAAGCAGCCGGGGAGTGTCGTCGTCAAGTGGCTGACCACCACTGACCACAAGACGATCGGCACGATGTACCTGGTCACCTCGTTCGCGTTCTTCTGCATCGGCGGTCTCCTGGCGCTCTTCATGCGCGCCGAGCTGGCCCGTCCGGGCACGCAGATCATGTCGAACGAGCAGTTCAACCAGGCGTTCACGATGCACGGCACGATCATGCTGCTGATGTTCGCGACGCCGCTGTTCGCCGGGTTCGCGAACTGGATCATGCCGCTGCAGATCGGCGCGCCCGACGTGGCGTTCCCGCGGCTGAACATGTTCGCGTACTGGCTGTACCTCTTCGGCTCGCTGATCGCCGTGGGCGGTTTCCTCACCCCGCAGGGTGCGGCCGACTTCGGCTGGTTCGCCTACTCCCCGCTGTCGGACGCGGTCCGCTCGCCGGGTGTCGGTGCCGACATGTGGATCATGGGTCTGGCCTTCTCGGGCTTCGGCACGATCCTCGGTTCGGTCAACTTCATCACCACGATCATCTGCATGCGCGCCCCCGGCATGACGATGTTCCGCATGCCGATCTTCACCTGGAACGTCCTGCTGACCGGTGTGCTGGTCCTGCTGGCCTTCCCGGTCCTGGCCGCCGCGCTCTTCGCGCTGGAGGTCGACCGGAAATTCGGCGCACATATCTTCGACGCGTCCAACGGCGGCGCATTGCTCTGGCAACACCTCTTCTGGTTCTTCGGCCATCCAGAGGTGTACATCATCGCTCTGCCGTTCTTCGGAATCATTTCCGAGATCATTCCGGTGTTCAGCCGCAAGCCGATGTTCGGTTATGTCGGTCTGGTCGCCGCGACGATCGCCATCGCCGGTCTTTCGGTGACGGTGTGGGCGCACCACATGTATGTGACCGGCGGCGTGCTGTTGCCGTTCTTCTCCTTCATGACATTCCTCATCGCGGTACCGACCGGTGTGAAGTTCTTCAACTGGATCGGCACGATGTGGAAGGGATCGTTGTCCTTCGAGACACCGATGCTCTGGTCGGTCGGCTTCCTGATCACCTTCGCCTTCGGTGGTCTGACCGGCGTGATCCTGGCCTCGCCGCCGCTGGACTTCCACATCTCCGACTCGTACTTCGTCGTCGCGCACTTCCACTACGTCGTCTTCGGCACCGTGGTCTTCGCGATGTTCGCCGGCTTCCACTTCTGGTGGCCGAAGTTCACCGGCAAGATGCTGGACGAGCGGCTCGGGAAGATGACGTTCTGGACGCTGTTCGTCGGCTTCCACGGCACCTTCCTGGTGCAGCACTGGCTCGGTGCCGAGGGCATGCCGCGTCGTTACGCGGACTACCTCGCCGCCGACGGCTTCACCGCGCTGAACACGATCTCGACGATCTCCTCGTTCGTGCTCGGTCTGTCGGTCCTGCCGTTCTTCTACAACGTGTGGAAGACCGCCAAGTACGGCAAGAAGATCGAGGTCGACGACCCCTGGGGCTACGGGCGTTCGCTCGAATGGGCGACGTCCTGCCCGCCCCCGCGGCACAACTTCCTCAGCCTGCCGCGGATCCGTTCCGAATCCCCGGCGTTCGACCTGCACCACCCGGAGATCACGGCGCTCGAGCAGCTGGATCACCTGTCCGAGGGTGACAAGGTCCTCGTGGGCGGCAAGGAGGACGGCAAGTGAAGATCCAGGGCAAGCTCTTCATCTGGCTGAGCGTCTTCATGCTGGCGATGGCCATCACGTACGGCCTGTGGTCCCAGGAGCCGGTCGGCACCACCGCGCTGGTCCTGTCCTTCGGGCTGACCATCATGATCGGCTTCTACCTGGCCTTCACGGCCAACAGGGTCGACGCGATGGCCCAGGACAACAAGGAAGCCGACGTCGCGGACGAAGCCGGTGAGGTGGGCTTCTTCTCGCCGCACAGCTGGCAGCCGCTCTCGCTGGCCATCGGCGGTTCCTTCCTCTTCATGGCCGTCGTCTTCGGCTGGTGGCTGGCCTACTTCTCGGCCCCGCTGCTCCTGATCGGCCTCTTCGGCTGGGTCTTCGAGTACTACCGGGGAGAGAACCGCACCCAGTAGGACACGCCGTCACAGGACGCGTCGCACCCTTACGGGGGCCTGGACCGCTCAGCAACGAGCGGTCCAGGCCCCCGTTTGCAGTCACTGGACGCGCTGGATCGGATGAATCTTCTTAGCGTGGGTTCATGAATCACATGCCGCGCATCCGCACCGCAGTGAGCTGCACCCTGCTGGCCGTGACCCTGGTCGCAGGTGTGACCGCCTGTGGCGAGCCCGAAGGCCACCCGCTGTCGCTGAGGCCGCACGACGCCGCCGGCCTGGTCTCCTTCAACGGTCCGGCCGGGGACGAGAAGGCGGACCCCGACAAGCCCCTCGAGGTCACCGTCAAGGACGACGACGCGAAGATCACGGACGTGACGGCCGTCGACACCCAGGGCCGCCATCTGGCGGGTGAGCTCGACGCCGACGGCAAACGGTGGCATTCCACCACCTCGCTCGCCGCCGGCACCCGGTACACCGTCAAGGTCTCCACCGAGAACGGTGACGGGGCTCCGGGCAGCCGTACGTACGCCTTCGGCACGGCCTCGGCCAAGAAGTTCCTGAAGGTCACCTTCGGCCCGCAGGCGGGCACCTACGGCGTCGGGCAGCCCCTCACAGCGGAACTCAGCGCTCCGGTCACCGACAGGGCGGCCAGGGCCACCGTGGAACGGGGCCTGCAGGTCCGGTCAGCCCCCGCCGTCACGGGCTCCTGGCACTGGGTGGACGCCAAGACCCTGCACTACCGGCCCCAGGAGTACTGGCCCGCCGACGCCAGCATCGACGTCCGCAGCAACCTCAAGGGAATAAAGGTCACGGACGCCCTCTACGGCGCCGCCGCGAAGCCCCTGAGACTCACCACCGGCGACCGCATAGAAGCGATCACCGACGCCTCGGAGCACACCATGACCGTCCTGCGCAACGGTGAGGTGATCAACACCCTGCCGGTCACCACGGGCAAGCCTGGCTTCGAAACCCGCAACGGCGTCAAGGTCGTGCTCGCCAAGGAGCAGTTCGTACGCATGCGCGGGGAGAGCATCGGTATCGCCGCCGGCTCCTCGGAGTCCTACGACCTGCCGGTCTACTGGGCGACACGCGTCACCTGGAGCGGTGAGTACGTCCACGCGGCGCCCTGGTCGACGGGCTCACAGGGCAACGCGAACGTCAGCCACGGATGTACGGGCATGAGCACCGCCGACGCCGAGTGGTTCTTCGAGACCGTCCGCGAGGGCGACATCGTCAAGGTCGTCGGGAGCGACGGCGAGATGATGACGCCCTTCGACAACGGCTTCGGTGACTGGAATCTGGCCTGGGACGCCTGGCTGAAGGGCAGCGCGCTGCACGGCGGCGGCACGCCGGACACGGGAACCGGCGTCCAGGCGGCGCGGCTGCGCCCCCAGGTCTGATCCCTCCGGGAGCGCGCCGCGTCCCGGAGGGACACCGCGCGGGGCGCGGGGCCCCTGCGCCTCAGGCCTCCACGGACAGCCTGTGGCGCAGCAGGGAGGCCAGGGAGTCCGCGAAGCCGACCGGGTCGACCGGATGCGTCACAGCGGCGTCCGCACGGCTCCACGTGGCCAGCCAGGCGTCCTGCGGGCGTCCGATCAGCAGCAGCACGGGCGGGCAGTCGAAGATCTCGTCCTTGATCTGCCGGCAGACGCCCATGCCGCCCGCCGGGGCCGTCTCGCCGTCCAGCACGCAGACGTCGACGCCCCCCCGGCCCAGGGCGCTCAGGACGGCGGGCAGGGTGGCGCACTCCAGGAACTCCACCGGTGGGACGTCCGCCGCAGGCCTGCGCCCGGCGGCCAGCCTCACCTGCTCACGGGTGCGGGCGTCGTCGCTGTAGACCAGGACCGTGGCGGTCGGCTGCATTGTTCCTCCGTGACGTCTGTGTCTTCGGGGCTCTCGGGGCATGAACCGATGGGCGGATCGTACTCCGGCGGACCGCCTGTCAGCACCGGTAAGGACAGCGGTTCGATGGGCCGTTCGGTGAGGACACACGCCGCTGACACACCGAACGGCACCCCCCGGAGTGAGGGCGGGATAAGCGACCGACATAATGTCGGTCGTGGCGACAGCAACGACAGTAGAAACCGGGCACGCGCACCCGTCGGTCAATCGGCCGAACCTCACCAGCGTCGGAACCATCATCTGGTTGAGTTCCGAGCTGATGTTCTTCGCGGCCCTCTTCGCGATGTACTTCACCCTGCGATCGGTGATGGGACCCGATCACTGGAAGGAGATGGCTCACCATCTGAACTTCCCGTTCTCGGCGACGAACACCACGATCCTGGTGCTTTCCTCTCTCACCTGCCAGCTCGGCGTATTCGCCGCGGAGCGGGGCGATGTGAAGAAGCTCCGCACCTGGTTCATCATCACGTTCGTGATGGGTGCGATCTTCATCGGAGGCCAGGTCCTCGAGTACACCGAGCTGGTCAAGGAGGCGGGTCTCTCCCTGTCCTCCGACCCGTACGGTTCGGTGTTCTACCTGACGACCGGCTTCCACGGTCTGCACGTGACAGGCGGTCTCATCGCCTTCCTGCTCGTACTGGGCAGGACATACGCGGCCTCGAGATTCACCCACGAACAGGCCACCGCCGCCATCGTCGTGTCCTACTACTGGCACTTCGTCGATGTCGTCTGGATCGGTCTGTTCGCCACGATCTACATGATCAAGTAACCGGGCTCGCACCCACCCACCATCGACGCAGAAGATCCTGACACCGGGGTAATCCGTGAAAAAGCTCTCCGCACGACGACGCCATCCGCTGGCGGCGGTCGTCGTACTACTCCTCGCGCTGGCGGCTACCGGGGGGCTGTACGCCGCGTTTGCGCCTGCGGGTAAGGCGCAGGCCGACGAAACCGCCCAGTCCCTCGCCATCGACGAGGGCAAGAAGCTCTACTCCGTGGGCTGCGCCAGCTGCCACGGATCCGGCGGTCAGGGCACCACCGACGGGCCGTCCCTCGTGGGCGTCGGCTCCGCCGCCGTCGACTTCCAGGTCGGTACCGGACGCATGCCGGCCCAGCAGCCGGGCGCCCAGGTGCCGAAGAAGAAGGTCATCTACACCCAGGCCGAGATCGACCAGCTCGCGGCGTACGTCGCGTCCCTGGGCGCCGGCCCGATCACTCCCACCAAGAGCCAGGTCGACCCTTCGGGCGCCGACGTGGCCAAGGGCGGTGACCTGTTCCGCAACAACTGCGCGCAGTGCCACAACTTCACCGGTAAGGGCGGCGCCCTCACGAACGGGAAGTACGCCCCGGACCTCGAAGGCGTGAGCCCGAAGCACATCTACGAGGCCATGCAGACCGGCCCGCAGAGCATGCCGTCCTTCCCGGACAGCACCATGCCGGAGCAGCAGAAGAAAGACATCATCGCGTACATCAAGACCGTCAACGGCAGTGAGTCCGAGTCCCCCGGCGGACTCTCGCTCGGTGGCCTCGGCCCCGTCAGCGAGGGTCTCTTCGGCTGGATCTTCGGCCTGGGCGGCCTGATCGCCATCGCCGTATGGGTCGCGGCCCACACCGCTAAGGCCAAGAAGTCATGAGTAGCCAACAGATTCCAGAAGAGAACCTGCCGGTAGAGCAGGGCACCGCGCACGGCGCGGTAGAGGGTGCGGGCGACCCGTTCGCCGACCCGGGGCTGCCGGCCCACCGGCCGCGCATCCAGGACATCGACGAACGGGCCGCGAACCGCTCCGAGCGAGCCGTCGCCCTCATGTTCACGCTGTCCATGCTGGCGACGGTCGGCTTCATCGCCTCGTACGTCATCTTCCCGGTCGACAAGATCGTCTTCATCTGGCCGTTCGGCCACGTGAGCGCGCTCAACTTCTCCCTGGGTCTGACCCTGGGGCTGGCGCTCTTCCTCATCGGCGCGGGCGCCGTCCACTGGGCGCGCACCCTGATGTCCGACGTGGAGGTCGCCGACGACCGGCACGCGATCGAGGCGACGCCCGAGGTCAAGGCCAAGGTCATGGCCGACTTCGCGGCCGGCGCCAAGGAGTCCGCGCTCGGGCGGCGGAAGCTGATCCGCAACACCATGTTCGGTGCGCTGGCCCTGGTGCCGCTCTCCGGTGTGGTGCTGCTGCGCGACCTCGGTCCGCTGCCGGAGAAGAAGCTCCGCAAGACCATGTGGGCCAAGGGCAAGCAGCTCGTCAACATGAACACCATGGAGCCGCTGCGCCCCGAGGACGTCGTCGTCGGTTCGCTGACCTTCGCCATGCCCGAGGGCCTGGAGGAGGACGCGCACGACTTCCAGACGCAGATCGCCAAGGCCGCCCTGATGATCATCCGCATCGAGCCGGAGAACATCAAGGACAAGCGCGAGCGTGAGTGGGCCCACGAGGGAATCGTGGCCTTCTCCAAGATCTGCACCCACGTCGGCTGCCCGATCAGCCTGTACGAGCAGCAGACGCACCACGTGCTCTGCCCGTGCCACCAGTCCACCTTCGACCTCTCCGACGGCGCCCGCGTCATCTTCGGTCCGGCCGGTCACGCCCTTCCGCAGCTGCGGATCGGTGTGAACAGCGAGGGCAACCTCGAGGCGCTCGGTGACTTCGAAGAGCCCGTCGGTCCTGCCTTCTGGGAGCGCGGATGAGTACTGCGACGGAAACACAGCGCAAGGCGCCCGCCGGTGAGCGGGTGGCCGACTGGGCGGACGGCCGGCTGGGCATCTACGGCCTGGCCAAGGCCAACATGCGCAAGATCTTCCCGGACCACTGGTCCTTCATGCTGGGCGAGATCTGCCTCTACAGCTTCATCATCATCATCCTCACGGGTGTGTATCTGACGCTGTTCTTCAACCCGAGCATGAACGAGGTCGTCTACCACGGCTCGTACGAGCCGATGAACGGCATCCGGATGTCCGCGGCGTACGCCTCGACGCTGGACATCAGCTTCGACGTCCGCGGTGGCCTGCTGGTCCGGCAGATCCACCACTGGGCCGCGATCGTCTTCCTCGCCGGCATGTTCGTGCACATGTTCCGGGTGTTCTTCACCGGTGCGTACCGCAAGCCGCGCGAGATCAACTGGCTGTTCGGCTTCCTGCTCTTCGTGCTCGGCATGTTCACCGGGTTCACCGGCTACTCGCTCCCGGACGACCTGCTCTCCGGTACGGGTGTGCGCTTCACGCAGGGCGCGATCCTGTCGATGCCGATCGTCGGTACGTACATCTCGATGTTCCTGTTCGGCGGGGAGTTCCCCGGCACGGACATCATCTCGAGGTTCTACTCGATCCACATCCTGCTGCTGCCGGGCATCATGCTCGGGCTCGTGGTCGGCCACCTCATCCTGGTCTTCTTCCACAAGCACACGCAGTTCGCCGGCCCGGGCAAGACGAACAAGAACGTCGTCGGCATGCCGCTGCTGCCGGTGTACATGGCCAAGGCCGGAGGCTTCTTCTTCCTGGTCTTCGGTTTCATCGCGATCCTCTCGGCGATCGCCACGATCAACCCGATCTGGGCGCTCGGCCCCTACCGCCCCGACCAGGTGTCCACGGGCGCCCAGCCGGACTGGTACATGGGCTTCGCGGAAGGCTTCGTCCGTGTGATGCCCGGCTGGGAGATCAACCTCTGGGGCCACACGCTGGTCCTGGGCGTGCTCATCCCGCTGGTGCTGTTCGGTCTGGTCCTCGGGGCGCTCGCCCTGTACCCGTTCATCGAGTCGTGGATCACCGGCGACAAGCGCGAGCACCACATCCTGGACCGCCCGCGCAACGCTCCGACCCGTACCGGGCTGGGCGTCGCCTGGGTGACGATCTACTTCGTCATGCTGATCGGCGGCGGCAACGACATCTGGGCGACCCACTTCCACCTGTCGCTCAACGCGATCAGCTGGTTCGTACGGATCGCCTTCTTCGTCGGCCCGGTCCTCGCCTTCGTCGTCACCCGGCGGATCTGCCTCGGCCTCCAGCGCCGCGACAAGGAGAAGGTGCTGCACGGGCGCGAGTCCGGCACCATCAAGCGCCTGCCGCACGGTGAGTTCGTCGAGATCCACGAGCCGCTCAGCCAGGAGCAGCTGCACACGCTCACGGCACACGAGCAGTACAAGCCGGTCGAGATCGGTCCGACGGTCGACGAGAACGGTGTCGAGCGCAAGCCGTCGGCGCTCCAGAAGCTGCGGGCCAGGCTCAGCCGGAGCTACTACGGCGAGAACAACCAGATCGCCAAGCCCACTGCCGAGGAGTACAAGGAGATCACCAGCGGCCACGGCCACCACTGATCACCTCAGCTGACCGCCACGGCAAGAGCCCCGTCCATCCGATGGACGGGGCTCTTCGCCGTCCCCGGGCCTGGATAGGGTGGGGGGCATCCTTGTACCGGCTGTGGACCCCAGGAGCGGACCATGAACGTGGTGACCCCGGACGGCGGCGACAGCGTGGCGGACCGCACCTGGCCCGGCGTGCTGACCCCCCTCCTGCGCGGTGAGAACCTCGGCGTGGACGACACCGCGTGGGCCATGGACCGCATCATGCGCGGTGAGGCCACGGACGTGCAGATCGCCGGTTTCGCGGTCGCCCTGAGGGCCAAGGGCGAGACCGTCGACGAGGTCACCGGACTCGTCCGCGCCATGTACGAACACGCCCACACCATCGATGTGCCCGGCCGCACGGTCGACATCGTGGGGACGGGCGGTGACATGGCCAAGACGGTCAACATCTCCACCATGTCGGCGATCGTCGTCGCGGGGACGGGCGCCAAGGTCGTCAAGCACGGCAACCGAGCCTCCTCATCGGCGAGCGGGGCCTCCGACGTGCTGGAGAAGCTCGGGGTCAACCTCGAACTGACGCCGCAGCGCGTCGTGGCCGTGGCCGAGGAAGCGGGCATCACCTTCTGCTTCGCGGTGAAGTTCCACCCCGCCCTGCGGTACGCGGCCAGGGCGCGCAAGGAACTCGGCACCCAGACCACCTTCAACATCCTCGGCCCGCTCACCAACCCGGCCCGGGTGCGCTCCCAGGCCATCGGGGTCGCCGACCCGAAGATGGCTCCCATCGTCGCGGGCGTGCTGGCCGACCGGGGGAATTCCGCGCTCGTCTTCAGGGGCGACGACGGCCTCGACGAGCTGACCACCACGGCCACCTCCCGCGTCTGGACCGTCCGGGACGGCATCGTCCGTGAGGAGGCCTTCGACCCGCGCGACGTCGGCCTGGACCTGGTCCCCGTCGAGGCGCTGCGCGGCGCGGACTCCTCGTACAACGCGGATGTGGCCCGTCGGCTGCTCGACGGGGAGACCGGACCCGTACGCGACGCGGTGCTCCTCAACTCGGCTGCCGCGCTGGTCGCGCTGGACCCGGGGGAGGGCACGCTGAGCGAGCAGCTCTCGGGCGGGATCGCGCGGGCCGCGGAGTCGATCGACTCGGGGGCGGCCAAGCACACGCTGGAGCGCTGGGTGACGGCCAGCAACGCCTGAGGGCGCACGAGGTGAGCCAGGGCGCAGTCCGTATCGCGGACTGCGCCCTTGCGTGTCTGTGCGGGTGTGGCAAGATGCTGCGCAGGTCATGAGTGACAGCGACTACGGCCCCGGCCCGCTGTCCGGCAACCCTCCGTCCGTGGCGGGGTGCCCCGGGTGAAGACCAGGCCGCAGGCAGCGAGGTCTGCGGCAAGCGCGGGCCCCTCGGCATCGTCGGATGCCACCCCTTGGGGTCCTGGTCCCAGGGAGCCTCTTGTGAGCAAGCGAATGCGATAGGGCTCGACGCCCTCCTCCGCACACCCTTCTTCTCCGTTTCCCCGCGCTACTGCGTATCGCCGGCGCGTGGATCTCGCCTGCCTCTTACGGGAGTTCGCCATGTCTGCCTCCACCGTCACCGTCGACCAGTCCATTTGTGCCCCGCTGCCGGTTCTGGGGGCCGACGTCACCGTTCCGCTCGTGACGGGGGGAGAGGTCACCTACGCCGCCCTCGACTACGCGGCGAGTGCCCCGGCTCTCCAGCGGGTGTGGGACGACGTGGCCGCCTACGCCCCGTACTACGGCAGCGTGCACCGCGGTGCCGGGTACCTCTCGCAGCTCTCCACCGACCTGTTCGAGAACAGCCGCGTGACCGTCGCGGAGTTCCTCGGCTGCCGCGTCGGCGACCAGGTGGTCTTCACCCGCTCGACGACCGACTCCCTCAACCTGCTGGCCGCAGCCCTGCCCGACGGCTGCCAGGTGTTCGTGTTCGAGACCGAGCACCACGCCTCGCTGCTGCCCTGGCGTGACGCCCGGGTGACCTGCCTCGACGCGCCCCGCACCCCGGACCAAGCCGTCGCCACGCTGGAGCGGGCGCTGGCGGAGCGCGAGCCCCATGGACCCGCCCTGGTCTGTGTGACGGGCGCGTCCAACGTCACGGGTGAGCTGTGGCCGGTGAAGGAACTGGCCGCCGCCGCCCACGCGCACGGGGCGCGGATCGTGCTCGACGCCGCGCAGCTGGCGCCTCATCACCCCGTGGACATCGCCGAACTGGGCGTCGACTGGGTCGCCTTCTCCGGGCACAAGCTGTACGCCCCCTTCGGCTCGGGTGTCCTCGCGGGCCGTTCCGACTGGCTGGTGGACGCGGAGCCGTACCTCGCGGGCGGCGGCGCCTCCCGGAAGGTGGCCCGGCGTGCCGACGGCGGTGTGGACGTCGAGTGGCACACCACCGCGGCCCGGCACGAGGCCGGATCGCCCAACGTCATCGGCGTCCACTCCATCGCCGCCGCCTGCAGGGCCCTGACCGAGGCCGGATTCGACCGGCTCGCCGCGCGGGAGCAGCGGCTGGTGACCCGGGTCCGCGAGGGCCTCGCCGAGGTCCCCGAGGTGAGGGTGCTCTCACTGTTCGGAGACGACGCCCCGAGGGTCGGCGTCATCTCCTTCGTGGTCGAGGGATGGAACAGCTCGCACTTCGCCGCGGCGCTCTCCGCCGAGTACGGCATCGGGGTGCGCGACGGGCTGTTCTGCGCCCACCCGCTGGTGCGGACCCTGCTGGGCGGTGAGCCGCAGGAGCCGGGCGAGTGCGGTGCGCCGGAGGCCGCGCCGGGGGAGAAGTCCCTCAACGCCATCCGGGTGAGCTTCGGTGCCGGCACTCCGGACGAGCACATCGAGCGCTTCCTCGGAGCCGTCCGCGAACTGGTGAGCGAGGGCGCCCGCTGGACCTACCGGACCGAGGAGGGCCGCTGCGTGCCCGACCGGGGCGCGGCCGCACAGGTCTGAGCGGTCCCGGGCACGGCTGCGGCCGGGGACGGGAGGCGCCTCGCCCCGTCCCCGGCCGCACGTCTTCTCAGGCGTCGAGCCCGATGGCGAAGGCCGCCTCGAGGTCGTGCTGCGAGTACGTGCGGAAGGCCACGTGGGTGTCGGTGGCCTCGACGCCCTGGATCTTGCTGATCCGGCCCGGGATGACATCGGCCAGATCGTCGTGCCTGGCCACCCGGACCATGGCGATCAGGTCGTACGTACCGGTGACCGAGAAGACCTCGCTGACGCTGTCCAGCGAGGCGATGGCCTCCGCGATCTCGGGAATCCGGTCCACGCTGGTCTTGATGAGCACGATCGCGGTGATCACGGCTGGTTTTCTCCCTCAGTGGCCGTGGCTGGAGACTTCACTGTAGTACCCCGGAACCGCGCCCAGGCGTAGCAGAACCCGGCCACGAAACCCGCCACGTGCGCGAGGTACGCCACACCCGGGCCGCTGCCCGCGCTCCGCGCCGCCAGCCACTGCAGGACGAACCAGAACACGAGCACGATCCAGGCGGGGAAACGCAGCGGCAGGAAGAAGAGGAACGGGAAGAGACTGGTGACCCGGGCCCGGGGGAAGAGGCGGAGGAACGCGCCGAGCACCGCGGAGATCGCTCCCGACGCGCCGACCAGTGTCTGGTGCGAGTCCGCGTGCACCACCGCGTAGGCCACCAGGGCGAAGTAGCCGCACACGAGGTAGAAGAAGACGAATTCGGTGCGGCCCATGCGCTCCTCGGTCATCGCGCCGAAGACGTACAGGAAGAGCATGTTGCCCAGCAGGTGCAGCCAGCTTCCGTGGACGAAGAGCGCGGTCAGCGGGGTCAGGACCGCGTGCGCGGAGCCGTCCAGGAGTTCACCCGGGATCACTCCCCACCGCTCGAAGTACCCGGCCTGGGCCGCCAGGAGGGCGTCGGCACCGCCGTGGGCGGGGACGAACCCGGAGAGCGGGCTGAGCAGGAACACCGCGCAGCACAGCGCGATCAGCCCGTGCGTGACCGGGGCCCCGCCCGCCGCTGCCGCCCCGAGCTCCCTGGCCCGCTGCCGCCAGCCGGCTTCCCGCCAATCGGTCACGTACAGAGCATGACGCACCCGGCGGGAGCGGGACGGATCGCCTCGCCGTGACGGCGGTCGCGCGTGAGGCCGTAGGGTTACCGCAGGACATCCGCAGTTCGACGGCGCACCGCGAGATCGAAGACCTGGGCACGCACGAGACTCGACGAAAGAGGATGCAACGATGACGACGGTTCCCCAGCCGACGGACGGGACGCGCTGGCGCTGCACGCTCTGCGGCAACCTCACCCGTTTCGACGTGACGCGTTCCTCGAAGGTCGTGGAGTACGTGCACCTCGACCTGGCCGGGGAGTCGAGTGTCGAGGAGCGCGAGGTGGTCAGTGAGACCATCGAGTCGGTGCGCTGCCGTTGGTGCAACGCCGTGGACCAGATCGAGCTGGTCGACAGGCCTGGTGCCGACTCCTGACGGAGCCGTTCGGACAGACATTTTGGGGTGATGGATGGTGGAGCAGCCGACAGGCGGCGCCGAACCGGCCGACGCGGCCGACGGCACCGCGGAGTCGCTCGACCGTCCGCTGCCCGAGGACGTGCGCCGCAAGGTGATCGCGCTGGTCTCGGACGCGTTCGGTGGCCTGACCGTCGGCGAACTCCCCGCCCAGCTGCGGCAGTACGCCCGTTTCACCCCGACCAGGCGGGCCAGGTTCGCGGGTAACGCGATGGCCGCGGCTCTGGAGGGCGACCCGGCGTTCCGCCGGCGTATCGGTGAGCGGATCGGGCAGACCCAGCCGGAGCTGGCCGAAGCGCTCACCTCCGGTGCGCCGCCCGCCGCCGCCGACCCCGTCGATGTGGCCGCCGCCGCCTATGTGCTGCGGCCGGCCGGCTGGGTCAAGCTGGTGGCGGCGGCAGGTGAGGAGGTCCAGCGGGCGCACGCCGAGCGGGCGGACGAGGAGGCCAGGCGCGAGCTGGAACGGCTGCGCGAGGAACTCGACCGCGCCCGCGGCCGGACCAGGGCCGACACCGACCGGCTGCGCTCGGAGCTGGAGGCCGCCCGCAAGGAGGCCGACTCCCTGCACCGCAAGCTGCGCAGCGCCCTCAGCGAGGTGAAGCGGGGGGAGGCGGCCCTGCGCAAGGCCGGCGCCGAGACCGACGCGGTGCGGGCCGAAGCCGCGGCCCAGGTCTCCGCCGCCGAGAGCGAGTCCCGCCGGCTCAAAGCGCGGCTGGCCGAGGCGGAGGCGTCCGCCGAGGCGGGCCGCCGGGCGGCCAGGGAGGGGCGCTCGGTCGAGGACATGCGGCTGCGGCTGCTCCTGGACACCGTGCTCGACGCCGCACAGGGGCTCCGCCGCGAACTGGCCCTGCCCCCTTCGTCACTCCGCCCCGCGGACGGCGTCGAAGCGGTGGAGCCCGGCAGGATGTCGCCGAAGGACATCGCGGCCAGGGCCCTTTCGGAGACCGACCCGGCGCTGCTCGACCAGTTGCTCGCGCTGCCGCAGGCCCATCTGATCGTCGACGGTTACAACGTCACGAAGACCGGCTATCCGCAGATGCCCCTGGAGAAGCAGCGGTTGCGCCTCCTGGGCGGTCTCTCGGTCCTCGCGGCGCAGACGGGCGCGGAGATGACCTGTGTCTTCGACGGGGCCGAGCTGGCCGCCCCGGTCCTGCTCGCGCCACCGCGTGGCGTCCGTGTCCTGTTCAGCAAGGCCGGGGTGACCGCGGACGAGCTGATCAGGCAACTGGCGCGCGCCGAACCGCCGGGCAGACCCGTCGTCGTGGTCTCCACCGACCGCGAAGTCGCCGACGGCGTCGCGAAGGCGGGAGCCCGGCCGGTCGCGTCCGCCTTGCTCCTGAAGCGCCTTTCGCGCGTCTGAGGCGTCTTGTGAGACATGTGCGGCTTGCCGGAATTCATGGAACGTACCGTCAAGTCACCGCTACACGCAGTTCGATGAAAGTAAAGAAGTTCCTGGTGTGACGAGATTTTGCCCGTGAGGATTTGAACTGATCACAAGATGGTCACTAAGGTCAGGCCTCGAACCTTCGCACGGTTGATTGCCCACCCGGGGTGACGGCGAAGGAACCGCCGAGTCCGTGACGTACACGGAGCCGGGGATTCATTCGTGTCCCCCACAACCCGGTAGGCGGCTGGAGGAAGAAGGAGCTCGCCTTCGTGGCGTCCCACCGTCGTCCCAAGCAGCCGAGCCGCACCCGCGTGACCGTGCTCACCGCGACCGCCGCTGCCGCCGTGGCCCTGACCTCTCAGGCCGCCCAGGCCGACCCCAAGCCGACCAAGAGCGAGGTCAAGGAGAAGGTCGACAAGCTCTACCACGAGGCCGAGGTCGCCACGGAGAAGGCCAACGGAGCCAAGGAGCAGCAGGACAAGCTCAAGAAGCAGGCCGACGCCCTCCAGGACAAGGTCGCCCGGGGACAGGACGAGCTCAACACCCTGCGCGGTGAGCTGGGTTCGCTCGCCACCGCGCAGTACCGCTCCGGTGGTCTCGACCCGTCGGTCCAGCTGCTGCTCTCCTCGGACCCGGACAGCTTCCTCGAACAGGCTTCCGCGCTCGACCAGCTGACGGCCAAGCAGGCCGAGTCGCTGCAGAAGATCCAGGCGAAGCAGCGCACCCTCGCGCAGCAGCGCAAGGAGGCGCAGGGCAAGCTCGACGACCTCGCCGACGTCCGCAAGACGCTGAACGAGAACAAGAAGAAGTACCAGGGCAAGCTCGCCGACGCGCAGAAGCTCCTGAACACCCTCACCGCCGCCGAGCGGGCCAAGATGGCCGAGGACGAGCAGCGCGCCAGCCGCGCCGCCGGCGACCGGGTCGAACTCGGCAACGAGGTCCCCGCGTCCGCCCGTGGAGCCGCCGCCCTCCAGGCCGCCGCCACGCAGCTGGGCAAGCCGTACGTCTCCGGCGGCTCCGGACCCAACTCGTTCGACTGCTCGGGTCTGACCCAGTGGGCCTACGCCCAGGCCGGCGTCCAGATCACCCGCACCACGTACACACAGGTCAACGACGGCGTACGGATCGGTCGCGGCGCGCTCAAGCCCGGTGACCTGGTCTTCTTCAGCAACACGTCGCACGTGGGTCTGTACGCGGGCAACAACCAGGTCCTGCACGCGCCGTACCCGGGCCAGGTCGTCCGCTACGAGGCCATGGAGTACCTGGGCTCGTTCCAGTTCGGCGTGCGCGTCTGACGCCCGGACGGGCGAATCGCAGCACCCCGGCCGCACCTCGCCCCGCCGGAGACCACAGGTCTCCGGCGGGGCGCCGCTGTCCCCGGTCCCGCCCTCCCGCCCTCCCCGGCCGGTCGCGCCTGACCGTACGATCGGCGTGATGGCTGTTCGGGCACGGGACACGCGGCGGGTGCGCACCCGCGGGCGGCGCACGGCGGGTGCCGTGCTCGCCGCTCTGCTGCTCGCGCCCGCGTGCTCCGCCCCCGAGGACACCGCGGGCACCACCGCCCAGGAGGTCGGCGCCACCCTGGACCGCCGCGCGGCGGCCGTCATGGAGCACGACACCGACGCGTACCTGGCCGCGCTCGACCCCCGGGCCGCCTCCTTCCGGGCCGCTCAGCGCACCGAGCTGCACAACCTCGCCGACGTACCGCTGGAGTCATGGGCGTACGAGGTGAAGGACGTGACCGGCCGGGGGACGGACCGGGTGACCGCCGAGGTCGAACTGCGCTACCGGATCAAGGGGTACGACAAGGCCCCCATGTCCTCCTCCCGCACGGTGGAGCTGGTCCGCCGCGGCGAGGCCCGGACCTGGTACGTCGCCGCCGACCGGGCCGCCGACGGCACTCCGGGCCAGCTCTGGCAGCAGGGCGACGTCGAGGTCGTACGGGGCACGCACAGCCTGGTCCTCGGGGTCGGGCGCCGGACGGCGGAACTGCGCCGGATCGCGGCCACCGCGGACCGGGCGGTCCCGGCCGTCACGGGAGCCTGGCCGGAGGCCTGGGCGGAGCGGGTGGTGGTGCTCGTCCCCGGGTCCGTGGAGGACATGGCGGAGCTCCTGGGCTCGCCCGCCGCGAGCTACCGGGGCATAGCGGCCGTCACCACCGGCGAGGTCGGTGGCAGCGGCCGGGCGCCGGCGGACCGGGTGATCGTCAACCCTCAGGCCTACGGGATGCTCGGCGGCTTCGGGCAGCGGGTCGTCCTCACCCACGAGACCACCCACGTGGCGACCCGGGCGCACACCTCCGCGGCCACTCCCGTCTGGCTCTCCGAGGGTTTCGCGGACCTGGCCGCCTACCGCCGGGAGAGCCGCACGGCACCCGAGCTCGCACCCGAGCTCGCCGAGGCGGTCCGGGGCGGCGAGCTGCCCGCGCAGCTGCCGGCCGACGAGGACTTCGGCTTCGGAGAGGACCCGGCGAAGCTCTCCCGGGCCTACGAGGGCGGCTGGCTGGCCTGCGAGCTGATCGCGCGGGAGTGGGGCGAGGAGGAGCTGATCGCCTTCTACAAGGCCGTGGGGAGCCGTTTCGAGCGGGACGGCGCCGTGGAGCAGGCCATGCACACGGTGCTCGGCACCACCCCCCAGGACTTCACGGCGCGCTGGCGGGAGTATCTGCGCGCCCGGCTCGGCTGAGCCGCTCCGCCGGACGTCCTTGCCGCGCCCCCGGCACGGTGTCCCGCCACAGCCGCCGCCCGGCCCCGAGCGTCGCGGCGACGAGCAGGCCGTTGCGTACGGTCATGAGCGCCACGCCCTCCGCGTCGCTCGCCACCACGTGCGCGAAGCCGAGCGGGAACTCCAGCAGGGTGACAGCGGTGGCCACCAGGACCAGGCACGCCGGCAGCACCATCCGGCTGCCGCGGAAGACCAGGCACACCGCGGCGAGACCGAGCGGCCACACCATGTACTGCGGGCTGATGACACGGCTGGTCACCGTGAACAGCAGCACCGCGGTGAACGCCGCGTCCGCCGGGGTGTGCACCGCGGACACGCGGGCCCGCAGCCGCCACACCAGCAGCCAGCCGAAGGCGAGCACGCTCAGTGCCAGGGCCAGCGTGCTCACCAGCGCCACGTGAGGGCCGGCGAACTCCATCGAGCCGTAGCGGAGCTCCACCCGGCCCTCCCAGCCGAACTGCCTGGCCACATGGAAGACCAGCGCCCCCAACGACTCGATCTCCAGTCCCCGGTCCCGCTGGAACGTCAGGAAGGCGAACGCGCCGGGCAGCACCACCCCGGCCGCCAGGGCCAGGACCACGGCCGTCACCGCCGCCGCCGACCAGGCCCGGAGCGTGGCCCGGCCCCGGGCGGTACCCACCAGCAGCAGCACCGGCCAGACCTTCAGTAGCGTGCCGAAGGCGGCCAGCGCACCCAGCACCCGGGGGTGGCGGACGCCCGCCAGGAGCGCCGCCACGGCGACGGCCGTCACCATCAGGTCGTACCGGGCGTACACGGTCGGTCCGAGCAGCGGTACACCCACCACCCACAGCCACGTGCCCGCGTCACGCATGCCCGGACGGCTGCCCGCGTACAGGAGCAACCCGAGGACCAGTGCGTCGCACAACAGCACGAGGACGAAGAAGGCGGAGGCGTACTCAAGGAAGGGCAGCAGATCCGGGGAGAGCACGGCGAGCGCGGCGGCGGGCGGATACTGCCAGGTGACGTCGTCCAGCGGGTAGGAGCCGGCGCGGAGGACCTCGTACCAGCCCCGGTAGATCACCGAGACGTCGCTGGTGACGTCCGGCCCCGGCACCGTGAACACCTTGAAGACGCAGAGCAGCAGCACCGCCCGGGTGAGGCCCCACACGGCGAGGCACGGGCCCCGGCCGCTCGTACCTGTCCTGACCGTCATGCACGCCATGATGCAGGCCCCGGCCGTGCGGGAGCCGTCAGGCAGGGCCGTCGGGCCGCCCGGTACTGTCGGCGGCGATGGACAAGACGCTGATCGTGACGAACGACTTCCCGCCCCGCCCCGGCGGCATCCAGGCCTTCCTGCACAACATGGCGCTGCGCATGGACCCCGAGCGGCTCGTCGTCTACGCCTCCACCTGGAAGCGGGGCGCGGAAGGCGCCGAGGCCACCGCCGCCTTCGACGCCGAGCAGCCGTTCACCGTCGTACGCGACCGTACGACGATGCTGCTGCCCACCCCCCGGGTCACCCGCCGGGCGGTCCGGCTGCTGAACGAACACGGCTGCTCCTCCGTGTGGTTCGGCGCGGCCGCCCCCCTGGGGCTGATGGCCCCGGCGCTGCGCAGCGCCGGAGCACGCCGGATCGTGGCGACCACGCACGGCCACGAGGCGGGCTGGGCGCAGCTGCCCGTCTCCCGGCAGTTGCTGCGCCGCATCGGTGAGGGCACCGACACCCTCACCTACCTCGGCGAGTACACCCGGTCCAGGATCGCCGCCGCGCTCACCCCGGAGGCCGCGGACCGGATGGTGCAACTGCCGCCCGGGGTCGACGAGAAGACCTTCCACCCGGCGTCCGGCGGCGACCGGGTCAGGGCCCGGCTCGGGCTCGCGGACCGGCCCGTCGTCGTGTGTGTGTCCCGGCTCGTGCCGCGCAAGGGCCAGGACACCCTTGTCCTGGCCATGCCCGCGATCCTGGCGCGGGTGCCGGACGCCGTCCTGCTCGTGGTCGGCGGCGGCCCCTATGCCGGGCAGCTGAAGAAGCTGGCGGCCGAGACCGGCGTGGAGGACTCCGTGCGCTTCACCGGCCCCGTGCCCTGGGAGGAGCTGCCCGCCCACTACGGCGCCGGCGACGTGTTCGCCATGCCCTGCCGCACCCGGCGCGGCGGCCTCGACGTCGAAGGCCTCGGCATCGTCTACCTGGAGGCGTCCGCGACCGGGCTGCCGGTGGTGGCGGGCGACTCGGGGGGCGCCCCGGACGCCGTGCTCGACGGCGAGACCGGATGGGTGGTGAGGGGCGGCTCCGCCGAGGAGTCCGCCGACCGGATCGTCACCCTGCTCGGCGACTCCGGGCTGCGTCGGCGCATGGGGGAGCGGGGCAGGGCGTGGGTCGAGGAGAAGTGGCGCTGGGACCTGCTCGCCGGAGAGCTGAAGAAACTGCTCTGAACAACGACGGGGAGGGACCCGCACCGGGCCCCTCCCCCCTGTGTGTCCGGCTCAGCCGCGGTAGATCGACTCGACATCGTCCGCGAAGTCCTTCGCCACGACGTTGCGCTTCAGCTTCAGCGACGGCGTGATGTGGCCCGCCTCCTCGGTGAACTGCGTCGCCAGGATGCGGAACTTGCGCACCGACTCCGCCTTGGACACCGCGGCGTTGCCGTCGTCCACGGCCCGCTGCACCTCGGCCAGCAGCTCGGCGTCCTCGCGCAGCGAGACCGCCGTCGACCCGGCCGGCTTGCCGTTCTCCTCGGCCCAGCGGGAGAGGAACTCCTCGTCGAGGGTGAGCAGTGCGCCGACGAACGGGCGTCCGTCACCGACCACCATGCACTCGGCGACCAGGGCGTGCGCGCGGATCCGGTCCTCGATCACCGCGGGGGCGACGTTCTTGCCGCCCGCCGTGACGATGATCTCCTTCTTGCGGCCCGTGATCGCGAGATAACCGTCCTCGTCGAGCGTGCCGATGTCCCCCGTGTGGAACCAGTTGTCGGCCAGCGCCTCGGCCGTCGCCGCCTCGTTCTTCCAGTAACCGGTGAACAGGTGCTCGCCGTGCAGCAGTACCTCACCGTCGTCGGCGATCCGCACGACCGAGCCCGGCAGCGGCTGGCCGACCGTACCGATCTTCTGCCGGTCCCACGGGTTGAAGGCCGTGGCGGCGCAGGTCTCGGTGAGGCCGTAGCCCTCCAGCACCGTGAAGCCGATGCCCCGGAAGAAGTGGCCGAGCCGCTCGCCCAGCGGCGCGCCGCCGGAGATCGCGAACTCGCCGCGGCCACCGAGCACGGCGCGCAGCTTGCCGAACACCAGCTTGTCGAAGACCTTGTGCTTGAGCTTCAGGCCGAACGAGGGGCCTTCCGGCGTGCCCAGCGCCCGGCTGTACGCGATCGCCGTGCCGGCGGCCCGGTCGAAGATCTTGCCCTTGCCGTCGGCCTGGGCCTTGGCCCGCGCCGAGTTGTAGACCTTCTCGAAGACCCGCGGCACCCCGAGGATCAGCGTCGGCCGGAAGGAGGCCAGCTCATCGGTGAGGTTCTTGATGTCCGGCACGCAGCCGAGCTTGATCGGCGCCATCACCGAGGCGACCTCGACCAGCCGGCCGAAGACGTGCGCGGCGGGAAGGAAGAGGAGGACGGAACACTCACCGGTGCGGAAGAGGGGCTTGAGCCGTTCCACGACGTTGCCGCACTCCGCGAAGAAGCTGCGGTGCGTCAGCACACAGCCCTTCGGGCGGCCGGTGGTGCCCGAGGTGTAGACGATCGTCGCCGGGTCGTCGGCCTTGGCGCTCACCATGCGCAGGTCCAGGGTCTCGTCGGAGACCCCGGCGCCCGCGGCCACGAGCTCGGCGACGGCGCCCCGGTCGATCTCCCAGACGTGCCGCAGACCGGGGAGCCCGTCCCGCACGGCGGTGACGGCCTCGGTGTGGGCGCTGCTCTCCACGACGACGGCGACCGCACCCGAGTCACCGAGTATCCACTGGACCTGCTCGGGGGAGCTGGTCTCGTACACCGGCACGGTGACGGCGCCCGCGCACCAGATGGCGAAGTCCAGCAGGACCCACTCGAAGCGGGTGCGTGACATCAGCGCGACCCGGTCGCCGGGCTCGACACCCGCCGCGATCAGGCCTCTGGCGGTGTCCCTGACCTCAGCGAGGAACCGGGTCGCCGTGACGTCCGTCCAGACACCGGCCACCTTCCGGCTCATCACCGCGACATCGGGATGCTGAGCGGCGTTGCGGCGGATGAGATCGGTCAGGTTGCCGTCCGTAGGGACCTCGTACAGGGCCGGAAGGCTGAACTCGCGCAAGACTGCTGCTCCTCATCGGGCTCCGGTTCCACGGCTCTGTGCGACGTACCGGATCGGTCCAAGACTGGCAGATGCTCGGTGGGGTGAGCACGACTGGACTGGCGGGACGTTACCCACCGGTAGTCGGTTCCGGAAAGGGGGATCCGGCCAGATGTCTTATGCATCACACATATCGGTGGCCTTCGGCGCACATTAGTCCACCCGTGTCCCGATCCGGAAGTAATCGCAGGTCGGATGGCCTCTACCCAGAGCGGCGCGCGTCGACCTAGGGTGATCCGCATGCGAGCCGGTACACCGCACGATCAGCACACAACCCCCACCCGACGGACACGCGTACACGTGGTCAGCGACGTGCACGGGAACGCGGAGGCGCTGGCACGCGCCGGCGACGGCGCGGACGCCCTGATCTGCCTGGGGGACCTGGTCCTCTTCCTCGACTACGCCGACCACTCGCGCGGCATCTTCCCCGACCTGTTCGGCGTCGCCAACGCCGACCGCATCGTCGAGCTGCGCACGGCACGCCGCTTCGAGGAGGCACGGGCCTTCGGCCGCGAACTGTGGGCCGGCCGGGACCGCAACGCGGCGATCCTGTCCGCCGTACGCAAGCAGTACGCCGAGATGTTCGCGGTCATGCCCACCCCGACGTACGCCACCTACGGCAACGTCGATGTGCCCGCGCTCTGGCCGGAATACGCCAGTTCGGGTACCACCGTGCTGGACGGGGAGCGGACCGAGATCGGTGGCCGGGTCTTCGGGTTCGTCGGGGGAGGCCTCAGGACCCCCATGAACACCCCGTACGAGATCGGCGACGAGGAGTACGCCGCCAAGGTCGAGGCGCTCGGGCCGGTGGACGTCCTGTGCTCGCACATCCCACCGGACGTCCCGGAGCTGACGTACGACACCGTCGCCCGGCGCTTCGAGCGCGGCAGCCGCGCACTCCTGGACGCCATCCACCGCACCCGCCCCCGCTACGCGCTTTTCGGCCATGTCCACCAGCCGCTGGTGCGCCGGATGCGGATCGGCGCCACCGAGTGCGTCAACGTCGGCCACTTCGCCTCCAGCGGGCGCCCCTGGGCCCTGGAGTGGTGAGCGACACGGCCACCGGCCGAGGGCCGGGGCGCGGGCGGGAGGGCCGACGGCACGCGATAGCCTGCACACGGCAGGCTTCTGCCGAACGCGACCGGTACACCGCACTGGAGGGCCACGGCGATGGCTGAACACACCAGCTCGAGCATCACGATCGAGGCGGCACCGGCCGACGTCATGGGAGTGATCGCCGACTTCGCCCGCTATCCGGAGTGGACCGGAGAGGTGAAGGAGGCCGAGATCCTCGCCACCGACGGCCAGGGCCGTGCCGAGCAGGTCCGCCTCGTCCTGGACGCCGGAGCGATCAAGGACGACCACGTCCTCGCCTACACCTGGAACAGCCCCTACGAGGTCGGCTGGACCCTCGTCAAGTCCCAGATGCTGCGCGCGCTCGACGGCAGTTACGCACTGGCACCCCTGGGGGCCGGCGACCGTACCGAGGTCACCTACCGGCTGGCCGTCGACGTCAAGATCCCGCTGCTCGGCATGATCAAGCGCAAGGCCGAGAAGGTCATCATCGACCGGGCCCTCGCCGGGCTGAAGAAGCGCGTCGAGTCCGTCCCGCAGGCCTGATCACGTGCGTACGGTCCTCGTCACCGGCCCCGGCGGCGCAGGCCGTACCACCGTCGCCGCGGCGACCGCGCTCGCCGCGGCCCGCAGCGGCCGGCGCACCCTCCTGGTCTCCGCCGACGCCGTGCCCGCCTTCCCCGCCGGCCCCGGACCGGTGGAGGCCGCCGAACGGCTCTTCTGCGCCCGTGTCGACTCCGCCGCCCACTTCCGCGGTGAACTGCTCGAACTGCAGGACCGGGCGTCCGGGGTGCTCGACCTGCTCGGCGCCAACAGGCTCGACGGCGAGGAGCTCACCGAACTGCCGGGGAGTTCCCAGCTCGCCCTCCTGCACACCCTGCGCCGCGTGGCCGAGGGGGACTGGGCGCGGGACGGCTACGAGGTCCTCGTCGTCGACCTGCCTCCGCTCACCGACGCCCTCGCCCTGCTCGCACTGCCCGGACAGCTGCGCCGTTATCTGCGCCGCCTCCTGCCCCGCGAACGCCAGGCCGCCCGTGCCCTGCGCCCGGTCCTCGCCCAGCTCGCCGGCGTCCCCATGCCCGCCCAGTGGCTCTACGAGGCCGCTGCGCGCAAGGACGCCGAACTGGCCGCCGTCGAGGCGCTGATCGAGGACAACGCGACCACCGTGCGGCTGGTCGCCGAACCCGGTCACGCCGCCGGTGAGGCGCTGGGAGCCGCCCGGACCGGACTCGCCCTGCACGGACTGCGCGTCGACTCCGTCGTGGCCTCACGGGTCCTGCCCGGCCACTCCGGCGACCCCTGGTTCGCCGACGTCGCGGCGCGGCAGGAGAAGTGCCTGGACCGCTGGCGCCAGGAGTGGGCGCCCGGGGTTCCCGTGCACGAGAGTGCCCACCTCGGCCGTGAACCGCGCACCGCCGAGGACCTGGCTCTGCTCGCCGGGACCTGCGCACCGGACGGCCGGCCCCCGGGACGCGCCGAAGACCCCTGGTGGACCGAGGACGCGGGGGACGGCGTCATCGCCTGGTGCCTGCCGTTGCCCGGGGCCGCCAAGGAGGACCTCAGGCTCGTCCGGCGCGGTGACGAACTGCTCCTCACCGCCGGGCCGTTCCACCGGATCGTGCGTCTGGAGTCCGCGCTGCGCCGCTGCACCGTCTCCGGAGCCGCGCTGACCGACGGCGTCCTGCGTGTCCGGTTCACACCTGACCCCGCGTTCTGGCCCCGGACACAATGAACGGCGTACTACCGTTCGGGTAACGTCGGTAGTACGTGGCTCGCACGGCCACACAGACAACCGTCGCAGGAGTCCGCCATGAGTGAAGCCACCGATCGTCCCGCCGACGACGACGCGTGGGCGGAGGCCTGCGCCGAGGACCTCGAAGCGGAGAAGGCCCGCCGCCGGGCCCAGTACGGGCAGCAGCCGGGTTCCGCCGCCGAAGAGCTGCGCAGACTGATCGACGCGGTGGCCGACAAGGTCTCCTCGCTCCAGTCGCCGCTGCTCGGCATGGCGGCCCAGGGCACCGTCCAGCAGGTGATCCGGCAGGCGAAGTCCGCGGTCGAACCCGTCATCGAGCGCAATCCGGAACTGTTCGACCACCTCGCCGCCGCGGGGAACGAACTCCTCGCCGCCTACCGCTCCGCCGTCGAGGGCCAGGAGGGCCGCTGGACCCGGGGCGCCGAAGGTGCCGGAGGCACTTCGGGCGGCACCGGTGGCGCCCCCGGCCCTGCGAAGAAGGCGGCCGAGGACCCCTCGGACCCGCGTGACGAGGGCACCGGCGGCAGCGAACACATCGACCTGGACTGACCCTGAGCAGGAGAGGCCCGTCCCCGGCTCGGGTACGGTTGGCCGTAGCGGGGCTCGACCGAAACTGAGGGATTCATGGGACTCACCATCGGCGTCGATATCGGCGGCACGAAGATCGCGGCTGGAGTGGTCGACGAAGAGGGCCGGATCCTCTCGACGTTCAAGGTATCGACCCCGCAGACGGCCGAGGGCATCGTGGACGCGATCAGCGCCGCCGTGTCCGGAGCGAGCGAGGGACACGACGTCGAGGCGGTAGGCATCGGCGCGGCCGGATACGTCGACGACAAGCGCGCCACCGTGCTGTTCGCCCCGAACATCAAATGGCGCCACGAGCCGCTCAAGGACAAGGTGGAGCAGCGCGTCGGCCTGCCCGTCGTCGTCGAGAACGACGCCAACGCGGCGGCCTGGGGCGAATACCGCTTCGGCGCCGGCCAGGGCCACGACGACGTCATCTGCATCACGCTCGGCACCGGCCTGGGCGGCGGCATCATCATCGGCAACAAGCTGCGCCGCGGGCGCTTCGGTGTGGCGGCGGAATTCGGTCACATCCGCGTGGTCCCGGACGGGCTGCTCTGCGGCTGCGGCAGCCAGGGCTGCTGGGAGCAGTACGCCTCCGGCCGCGCACTCGTGCGGTACGCGAAGCAGCGCGCCAACGCCACCCCCGAGAACGCCACGATCCTGCTGGGGCTCGGTGACGGCACACTGGAGGGCATCGAGGGCAAGCACATCAGCGAGGCCGCCCGGCAGGGCTGCCCGGTGGCCGTCGACTCCTTCCGCGAGCTGGCCCGCTGGGCCGGAGCGGGGCTGGCCGACCTCGCCTCGCTCTTCGACCCCTCGGCCTTCATCGTCGGCGGCGGGGTCTCGGACGAGGGCGAGCTGGTCCTCGGCCCGATCCGCAAGTCGTTCCGGCGTTGGCTGATCGGCGGCGAGTGGCGCCCGCACGCGCAGGTCCTCGCGGCCCAACTGGGCGGCAAGGCGGGCTTGGTGGGCGCGGCCGACCTGGCGCGCCAGGGCTGATCTCACCACGGCACGTCCGGCGCCCGTCGCGCCCTCCGGGGAGCGGCGGGCGTCCGTCGTATCGTGCCTCTCATGGTCACGATGCCGATGCCGCTGCCCGACTCCCGTACCGAGCCGGACGGTTCGGCCGTCATCCGGGTGCTCAGCTACAACGTCCGCTCCCTGCGCGACGACACCGAAGCGCTGGCCCGTGTCATCCGCGCCTGCGCACCCGACCTGGTGTGCGTCCAGGAGGCCCCGCGCTTCTTCCGCTGGCGCAAGGCCGCGGCCCGGCTCGCGGCCATGACCGATCTGGTGATCCTCAGCGGCGGGGCCACGGCCGCCGGTCCCCTGCTGCTCTGTTCCCTGCGCGCCACCGTGGAACGCACCGAGGACGTCCTGCTGCCGCTCACACCGGGGCTGCACCGGCGGGGTCTGGCCACGGCGGTCGTACGGATCGCGGGGGCCCGGATCGGCGTCGTGAGCTGTCACCTCAGCCTGCAGCGGGAGGAACGGCACGCGCAGGCGGGGATGCTGCTGGACCGGATCGACGCGATGGACGTCCCGCACGCCGTCGTGGCCGGTGACCTCAACGACGTACCGGAGGGGAGCGCCTTCCGGCGGCTGGCCGGGCGGCTCCAGGACTGCCGGGCCGTGCGGCCGTGGGGCGGCGAACTCACCTTCCCGCCCGGCGTCCCGCGCAAGCGGATCGACGCGGTGTTCGCCAGCGACGGCATCGAGGTGCTCGGCTGCGGCGTCCCCGCGGACCTGCCCGGCGTCACGGGCGCGGACCTGCGGGCGGCCACGGACCACCTGCCCGTGCTGGCCGCCCTCAGGGTGCCCGCAGGAGGCTGAACCGGGGCAGGAGGTGCGCGGGGCGGGAACAGGCCGTCCCCGCCCCGCGCAGTGGTCAGACGACCGCGCCGCGCCCCGGATCGTCGTCCTCTTCGTCGTCGTGGGGCATGCGCGCCACCAGAGTGGCGAAACCGCCCAGGAAACCGCCGATGGAGAGAGTGGTGAGCCACCACGTCATCTCCCACTGCATCAGCACCGCGATCAGCATCAGCACCGGGCCGCCGACGACCGCGAGCCAGGCGAACTTCGCCGTCACGTCGGCCTCGGGAAGCGGCGGTGGTTCCGGCGGGACGAAATGCCCCTCCTCGCTGTCGTCCGGATCGCCGCTGCCGCTGTCCCCGGGCTCCTCCAGGGCGTAGTCGCGAGGGCCTCCGACCCCGGGGGCGAACACGACCGAACCGCCCAGCGGTTTCTTCTCCGGCGGCCCGGCGGGCGTCTTCCCGCTCACGCCCTTGTCCGTGTCGTCGCCCGCCCCGGACTCCGGAGAGGGGTCCAGGACGTTGAGCTGGCCGTCCTCCAGCAGGGCCAGGTCCTCGACCGACTTGAACGGCTTGGCGCCAGGCGGGTCCGGCGGCTCCTCGCCGTAGCCCGCGACGATCGCCTCCCAGGCCGCGGCCTCGTCGAGCGGCCGGGCCCCCTCCGTACCCTCGGGGACGGCCGCTCCCTCCGTGGGGCGCGGTTCGCGCTCCTCGTCACTTCCCGCGCGTTCCGCGTCGTGCTCAGCCACCGGACGTGCTCCCCTTCCTGCCAGCGTCGGTTGCGAGGCGGTCGACGAACCGGTAGCTCTCGTCGAAGATCCGCTCCGCATCGTGGTCCAACGTCGCGACGTGGTAGCTCTGTTCCAGCAGGATCTCCTCGACGTCCCGGGACGAGACCCGGCTGAGGATCCGCGCCGAGTCGGCCGGCGGCACGACATGGTCCTGCGGACTGTGCAGCAGCACGATCGGCTGGGTGACCTGGGGCAGATCGGCGTCGACCAGCCGGAAGAACGTCCGCGCGGAATGCGCGGCGTGCAGCGGAACCCGGTCGTAACCGACCTCGTCGACGCCCTCCAGTGCGATGTCGCTGGTCAGCCCCTTCGTCGTCCGCACCACATGCCGGGCCACCGGCAGGGCGTACGCCGACAGGCCGTGCACCTTGTTCGCCGGATTCACCAGCACCAGGCCCGCGATCCCGTCCCCGTGCTTGGCGGCGAGGCGCAGCGCCAGGGCACCGCCCATCGAGAGGCCGAAGACGAAGACCTGCGCGCACCGCGCCCGCAGCGCCCGCAGCTCCCGGTCCACCTCCGCGTACCAGTCCTGCCAGCCCGTGACCGCCATGTCCTCCCAGCGCGTGCCGTGGCCGGGCAGCAGCGGGAGGGACACGGTCAGTCCGCGCTCCGCCAGATAACCGGCCCAAGGGCGCAGCGACTGCGGCGAACCCGTGAATCCGTGACAGAGGAGGACGCCGGCCTCTCCGCCCTCGTGGCGGAACGGCTCGGCTCCTGGGAGGACCGGCACCAGGGTCTCCTGTTCATGAAGCGGGGCGGGGTGCGGGGGGTGTGCGAAAGGATTACTTCACCGTACGCGACCGGACCGACACCGACCAGGGCCGTCACCGCCCGGGCAGCCGCCGCTCGCGGGGGGACACCGGCGGGGGCACCGCCCCGAGCGGGCGGGGAGGGCCCCGGTCCCACAGGTTAAGGTCTGTCGGACGGCACACGGGAGGCATCCGAGTTGATCTACGGCGCAATGAAGTTCTCCATCGGCGGGTCCCTGAAGCTCGCCTTCAGGCCGTGGGTGGAGGGCCTGGAGAACATCCCCGCACACGGGCCGGCGATCCTCGCGAGCAACCACCTGTCGTTCTCCGACTCCTTCTTCCTGCCGGCCGTCCTGGACCGCAAGGTGACCTTCATCGCCAAGGCGGAGTACTTCACGGCACCCGGGGTGAAGGGCAGGCTCACCGCCGCGTTCTTCAAGGGCGTGGGGCAGCTCCCGGTGGACCGCTCAGGCGGCCGCGGTGCCGGGGAGGCGGCCATCAGGGCGGGCATCCAGGTGATCGAGAGCGGCGGACTGTTCGGAATCTACCCGGAGGGCACCCGGTCCCCGGACGGGCGGCTCTACCGGGGCAAGCCCGGAGGCCTCGCCCGGGTGGCCCTCGCCACCGGAGCGGCCGTCATCCCCGTGGCGATGATCGACACGGACAGGATCCAGCCGCCCGGCCAGGTGGTGCCCAAGCTGATGCGGCCCGGGATCAGGATCGGCGAGCCGCTGGACTTCGCCCGCTACCAGGGCATGGACGGCGACCGCTACATCCTGCGCTCGGTGACCGACCAGGTGATGTACGAGATCATGAAGCTCTCGGGCCAGGAGTACGTGGACATCTACGCGACCGCGGCCAAGAGGCGGATCGCCGAGGCCGCGAAGAAGGGGACGGAGCGGTCCGGCGCATAGGCGCACGACAGGGGCGGGAGCCGGGGGAGGGGCCATGACCGGGCGCGAACGGGTCGTACGGATGTCGGTCGAGCAGCCGTTGTGGCGGGCGCTGACCGCGTACCGCGTGCTGACGCTGATCTACGCGGCGCTGCTCGCGGGCTTCGGCCGGGGGAAGTACGAGCGGCCCTGGGTGGCCGTCACCTTCCTGGTGGTCCTCGCCCTCTGGACACTCGCCACCCTCCCCAGGGTGGCCAACGCGGCGAACTGCACCAAGCGCTTCCTCGGCACGGACCTCACCGTCGCGCTGACCGGGGTCCTCCTCACGCCCCTCGCCGACTTCGACGCCCGGCACGTGGACGGCCCGACGCTCCCGTCGATCTGGACCGCGGGGTCCGTCCTCGCCTTCGCGCTCAAAGGCGGCTGGCGCTGGGCGGCCTTCGCCTCCACCCTGGTCGCCGTCGCCAACATCATCGAGCGCGGCGAGCCCAGCGAGGACACCTTCCACAACGTGGTGCTGGTATGGGTCGCCTCCATCGCCATCGGTTACGTCGTCGAGGTGGCCCGGGCCAGTGAACGCACCCTGGCGCGCGCCCTGGAGATCGAGGCCGCCACCCGGGAGCGGGAGCGGCTCGCGCGCGACATCCACGACAGCGTCCTCCAGGTCCTGGCCATGGTCCAGCGGCGCGGCGCGGCCCTGGGCGGCGAGGCCGCTGAGCTCGGCCGGATGGCCGGGGAGCAGGAGATCGCCCTGCGGACCCTGGTCTCCAGCGGCCTGGTGCCCACTACACGGGTCTCCGAGGACAGTGCCGAGGGTGCGGTGGTCCGCGCGGCGGACACCGGCGAGGAGGAGGGCGCGGAGGCCGATCTGCGCGCTCTGCTCGCCCCGCACGCGGGCTCCCGGACCACCTTCGCGGAGCCCGGCGCCCCGGTGCTGCTCGCGGCCGGCGCGGCGCGTGAGCTCGCCGCCGCGGTGAGCGCCGCGCTGGACAACGTCCGGGTCCACGCGGGACCGGACGCCCAGGCGTGGATCCTGGTCGAGGACGAACCGGACACGGTGATCGTCACGGTCCGGGACGACGGCCCGGGCATCCCGGAGGGCCGGCTCGACCAGGCGGAAGGGGAGGGACGGCTCGGCGTCGCCCTGTCGATCCGCGGGCGGCTGCGCGATCTGGGAGGCACAGCAGAGCTGATCTCGGTACCCGGTCAGGGCACCGAGGTCGAGTTGAAGGTTCCGAAGGTTTCACGGGGGAAGGCAGGATCGGCCCGATGAGTACACCGAACACGCAGGCATCCGAGGAGCGGGCCATCAGGGTGATGGTCGTCGACGACCACCCGATGTGGCGCGATGCCGTGGCCCGCGATCTGACCGAGGCCGGTTTCGACGTGGTCGCGACCGCCGGCGACGGCCCGGGGGCCGTGCGTCGGGCCAGGGCCGCCGGGCCCGACGTCCTGGTGCTCGACCTGAACCTGCCGGGGATGCCCGGCGCCCAGGTCTGCAAGGAGCTCGTCGGCTCCCACCCCGGGCTGCGCGTCCTGGTGCTCTCCGCCAGCGGCGAGCACGCCGATGTCCTGGAGGCCGTGAAATCGGGCGCCACCGGCTACCTGCTCAAGTCGGCCAGCACCCAGGAGCTGACCGACGCCGTGCGCGCCACCGCAGCAGGCGACCCGGTCTTCACACCGGGCCTCGCCGGACTGGTCCTCGGCGAATACCGCCGGCTCGCCTCCGACCCCGCTCCCGCGGCCCCCGACCGGCCGAAGGTCCCGCAGCTCACCGACCGGGAGACGGAGGTCCTGCGGCTGGTCGCCAAGGGACTCTCGTACAAGCAGATCGCCGAGCGCCTGGTCATCTCCCACCGCACCGTGCAGAACCACGTCCAGAACACCCTGGGCAAGCTCCAGCTGCACAACCGGGTGGAACTCGTGCGCTACGCCATCGAAGCCGGCCTCGACGACGTTTGACGGACGACCGCCGCTCGCCGCAACGGAACCGCACGCCATCGACGCGGCGCGCGAAGGTGCCTCCGGCGTGAGGGCCGCCCTCCGGGGGAGGGACACCGCGCGGGCGCCGGCCCGGGAGGCGACGGCGTGCCCGAAGCCGGCCGGCCCTGCACGCGGGGGCGGGAGCCCTCCTCCGCCGGCCCCGCGCCGGCCGGGCGGCGCCCCGGGGCGGTGGGCCGTATATTCACGAGGACCGGCCCCACCCCTCACCCGGGAGACGTCGTGGAGATCCTGGCATTCGGTGTGCAGTCCGACGAGAAGCCGCTGATCGAGAAGGCCTTCGCCGGCCTGCACGACGTCCGCTGCCTGGACGTCTTCCTCACCAGGGACACCGCCCCGATCGCCGCGGGGCACGAGATCATCTCCACCAGTGTCAACGCCGACCTCGGCAGCCATGTGCTGCAGGCGCTCGCGGCGGGCGGCACGCAGATGATCGCCCAGCGGTCCACCGGTTTCAACAACATCGACCTCGACGTCGCCGAACGGCTCTCCCTGCGCGTCGCCCGCGTCTCGTACTACTCACCCCACTCGGTCGCCGAATTCGCCTGGACCCTGGCCATGGCCGTCAACCGCCGTATCGTCCGTGCGGTGAGCCGTACCCGGGACTTCGATTTCCGGCTCGACGGGCTCCTCGGCCGGGACATGCACGGCCGCACGGCCGGTGTGCTCGGCACCGGGAAGATCGGTGAGGCGTTCGCCCGGATCGCCCACGGCTACGGCATGGAGCTGCTCGGCTGGGACGTGGCCGAGAACCCCGCCTGCACCGCGCTCGGCATGAGGTACGTGGACAAGGAACAGCTCTTCGCCGAGGCCGACCTGATCAGCCTCCACGTGCCGCTGCTGCCGGCCACGGAGCACATCATCGGTGCCGAGTCCCTGTCCGTGATGAAGGACGACGCGATCCTGGTCAACTCCAGCCGCGGCGGCCTCATCGACACCCGCGCGCTCGTCAGCGAGCTGCGGGCCGGCCGTTTCACCGGCGTCGGGCTCGACGTCTACGAGGCGGAGGCGGGACTCTTCCACGTCGACAGGTCCGTGGAGGGCATCGACGACGACACCCTCGCCCGGCTCGTCACCTTCCCCAACGTCATCGTGACCTCGCACCAGGCGTACTACACGCGTGACGCCGTGGAGCAGATCATCGACGCCACCGTGCGGAACGTCGCCGACCACCTGGCGGGCCGCCGCAGCGAGAACGTCCTGGTCCCGGCGCTCCCGGCAGGCTGAGGACTCCGCTGCGGATCAGGCCGGGCCGGCGGCGTGCTCCGGCCCGGCCGCCCCTCCGGGCAGCCCGCCGGTGCTCAGCCGGCCACCGGCAGCGCCGCCAGCAGTCCGGTCAGGATCGCGGCGCCGCGCAGCGTCAGCACCGACTCCGGGTGGAACTGCACCGAGGCGAAGCCCCGGCCCCGCAGCGCGTGCAGCTCACCGGAGGCCGTGTCCCGGCTGACCTCGATCCCGTGCGCCCCCAGCTCCGTGGCCGCCGCGTCGTCGCAGAGCGCGGTGAAGCTGTTGTAGAAACCGACGGTCTCAGGCCGGCCGAACAAGTCGATCCGGGTCTGCGCCCCCTGGTACGGCACGGCCTTCCGCGCGATCTCCAGCCCCAGCTCCGCCGCGATCAGTTCGTGGCCGAGGCAGACGCCGAGCAGCCCATGACGGTGTTCCCGCACGAGTTCGGCGGTCAGCCCTCTCAGCAGCCGCATCTTCGGATCGGCCGCGTCCCCCGGGTCGCCCGGGCCGGGCCCCAGCACCACGGGTCCCTCGTGCGCCCGCAGGCTCTCGCGCAGTCCCGGCTCGTCGTAACGGCGCACCGACACCGTGAGACCGGAGGAGCGCAGCAGGTGCGCCAGCATCGCCGTGAAGGTGTCTTCGCCGTCCACCACCAGCGCGTGGCCGGACAGGTCCCGGGTGCGCTCCTGCATCCGCAGCCAGAAGGGGGCCAGCCCGCCGCGCCGGTCGTCCAGGGCCGCCCGCACCCGTGGGTCGGAGGCCAGCCGCGGACGGTCCGCCTCCGGCCCTGGCCGGTCCGGGCGGACGCCCAGCGCCGCGAGCACACCCGCCGCCTTCGCATGGGTCTCGGCGACCTCCCCCGCGGGATCGGAGTGACGTACGAGGGTCGCCCCCACCGGCACGCGCAGCCGGCCGGCCGCGGAGATGTCGGCGGTACGGATCAGGATCGGCGAATCCAGCGTCTGCGCCCCGCCGGGCTCCCGGCCCACCAGCGCCAGGGCGCCCGCGTAGTAGCCGCGGCCCTCCGGCTCGTACCGCTCGATCACCCGGCAGGCGTTCTGCACCGGGGAGCCGGTGACCGTCGCCGCGAACATGGTCTCCTTCAGGACCTCGCGCACATCGAGCGAGGAACGCCCGCGCAGCTCGTACTCCGTGTGCGCGAGGTGGGCCATCTCCTTCAGGCGGGGACCGACCACCACACCGCCCATGTCGCCGACGGTGCACATCATCTTGAGTTCCTCGTCCACCACCATGGAGAGCTCCTCGCTCTCCTTGCGGTCACCGAGGAAGGCCAGCAGGCTCTCGACGGCCGGTCCCCCGGGCGGGTAGCGGTAGGTCCCGCTGATCGGGTTCATCACGACGGTCCCGCCGGACATCCGCACATGGACCTCCGGACTGGCTCCGACCAGCGTCCTCTCCCCCGTGTGCACCACGAACGTCCAGTACGCCCCGCGCTCACCGGCCAGCAGGCGTCCGAACAGCGCCAGCGCGTCGGCCCGGCCGAAACCGGGGATCTCGCCGGTGAAGGTCCGCCGGATCACGAAGTTCGCGCCCTCGCCCTGCCCGATCTCGTCCTCGACGACCCGCCGGACGATGTCCGCGTACTCCTCGTCAGGGACGTCGAAGGTTCCGCCCTCGACCCGCACCCCGTGGCCGGGCAGCTGCGCGAGCACCTCGGCCAGCGGCAGTTCGTGCGCTTCGTCGGCGACCAGCACGGCGAGCGGGGTGCCGTCGTCCCGCACGTCGAAACCCCGCTCGGCGATCTGCCGGAAGGGGACCAGGGCCAGCGAGGGCAGCTCGCCCACCGGGATGCCGGCGAGCCGGTCCGCCTCCCGCACCTCACCGGTCAGGAGCTCGACGGTGTCGTGGTCCCGGCCGGGCGTGCGCCTGCGCAGCAGCGCGAAGGGCGGGGCGTCGTCACGGAGCAGGGCGGACAGGAGACCGGCGGCACGGCCGGGCTGGGGCGTGGGCATGGGCTCGGGCATGGGAGTTCCTTACCTGTCGGAGGAACGGCTCCCGGCTCCGGAACGCAGAGAAGGCCGCCCCTCGGGCGGCCTTCGCGGAGTCTGTACGCGCGATGAGTCAGCGGGCCGCCGGATGAGCGGTCCACCACCAGTTCTGGGTCGTCTGCGCGAACATGCCCCGTACCCTAGCGGAAGCGGTGGGCAGACGAGCGCGCGTCTCATTTGCTGAGCGGGCGGATGGGGCGCCTCCGCCGACCCCGTAGTGTTGTCAAGGTGACCGTGAACGCCAATACCTCCGTCGCCGGTGGCCACACCTGGCGAGACCTTCCCGCGGCGCAGCAGCCCGAGTACCCCGATGCCGAGGCTCTGCGCGACGTACTCGCGGACCTCGAGTCGTATCCTCCGCTCGTCTTCGCGGGTGAGTGCGACCAGCTGCGCGCCCGCCTGGGAGCCGTCGCCAAGGGCGAGGCGTTCCTGCTGCAGGGCGGCGACTGCGCCGAGGCCTTCGACGCCGTGTCCGCAGAGCACATCCGGGCCAAGCTGAAGACGCTGCTCCAGATGAGCGCCGTCCTGACGTACGCGGCCTCGGTGCCCGTCGTCAAGATCGGCCGTATCGCCGGGCAGTACTCCAAGCCGCGCTCCAAGCCGACCGAGACCCGCGACGGCGTGACCCTGCCGACCTACCGCGGTGACTCCGTCAACGGCTTCGAGTTCACCGAGGCCGCCCGCATCCCGGACCCCGAGCGGCTGAAGCAGATGTACCATGCATCCGCTTCCACGCTCAACCTGGTGCGCGCCTTCACCACCGGCGGTTACGCCGATCTGCGCCAGGTCCACGCCTGGAACCAGGACTTCGTGAAGTCCTCGCCGTCCGGGCAGCGTTACGAGGCCCTGGCCCGCGAGATCGACAACGCGCTGAACTTCATGAAGGCGTGCGGCACGGACCCGGCCGAATTCAAGGCGGTGGAGTTCTACGCCTCGCACGAGGCGCTGCTGCTCGACTACGAGTCCTCGCTCACCCGCACCGACTCGCGTACCGGGCAGCTCTACGACACCTCGGGCCACATGGTCTGGGTCGGTGAGCGCACCCGCCAGATGGACGGCGCGCACATCGAGTTCGCCTCGAAGATCCGCAACCCCATCGGCATCAAGCTCGGCCCGACGACCACCGTCGACGAGGCGCTCGGCTACATCGACCGCCTCGACCCCGAGCGCGAGCCGGGCCGGCTGACCTTCATCGTCCGCATGGGCGCCGACAAGGTCCGCGACAAGCTCCCCGAGCTGGTCGAGAAGGTCACCGCCTCCGGTGCCCAGGTCGTGTGGGTCACCGACCCGATGCACGGGAACACCTTCGAGGCCGCCTCCGGGCACAAGACGCGCCGCTTCGACGACGTGCTGGACGAGGTCAAGGGCTTCTTCGAGGTGCACAAGCAGCTCGGGACGCACCCCGGCGGCATCCACGTCGAGCTCACGGGCGACGACGTCACCGAGTGCGTCGGCGGCGGCCACGAGATCTTCGTGGACGACCTGCACCAGCGCTACGAGACGGCCTGCGACCCGCGCCTCAACCGCAGCCAGTCCCTCGACCTGGCCTTCCTGGTCGCCGAGATGTACCGCGACCAGTAAGGATCACCTTCGGCGACACCTGTGGGGCACGGATCGATGTGATCCGTGCCCCACAGGCGTACCGGGGCTTTTGTGTGCGGGGACTCGAAGGTAAGGTTAGGTTAGCCTCACCGAAACTTCGGGGCGGCGCAACGACCGACCCGTCGGGAGGTGAACCGCGTGTACGTCTGCTCCTGCTTCGGCATCACCGAAGAGCAGGTGAAGCAGCATGCGGACGGCGGAGCGTGCACGCCACGCCAGATCGCTTCCGCCTGCAAGGCCGGCACCGACTGCGGTGGCTGCGTCCGCAGGATCCAGGCGCTGCTCGGCCGGGGCGAATGCTCCCGTCGTGAGCTCGGCGAAGGACGTGCGGCGCCGGCGGGCGCCCCGGCCGGAGCGCCCGCCGCCCTCGGCCGCACGCCGGAGATCAGGCTTTCCGGCGCCGCCTGAGGAGCCCGTCCGGAACTCTCGCGGAACCGCGCCGCGGTCTTCGGCGGATCAGCTCTCCGGCTGCTCGATCACCTGGGCGATGTAGAGCGGCTCGCCGAGCTTCTCGATCAGCTCCAGCTGGGTGTCGAGATAGTCGATGTGGTGTTCCTCGTCGGCCAGGATCGCCTCGAAGATGTTCGCCGAAGTGATGTCACCCTTGGCGCGCATCACCTCGACGCCCCGCCTGAGGCGGTCGATCGCCTCCACCTCCACCTGGCGGTCGGCCTGGAACATCTCGGTGACCGTCTGTCCGACCCGCACGTGGAAGAGCCGCTGATAGTTGGGCAGGCCGTCGAGGAACAGGATCCGGTCGGTGAGGATCTCCGCGTGCTTCATCTCGTCGAACGATTCGGCCCGGGTGTACTTGGCGAGCTTCGTCCAGCCGAAGTTCTCCTGCATCTTCGCGTGCAGGAAGTACTGATTGATGGCAGTCAATTCGGCGGTCAGCTGTTCGTTCAGGAACTCGAGGACCTCGGGGTCGCCCTGCATCGCAGAGGCTCCTTCCAACCGGTGAACTGGGCACGTTTGCGCGCATCCTCGCATCGCGCCACGCAACCGTCCAGTAAGTGCATGCTTAGTACGAGTTGCCCGGATCGACTCTCCCCTGGTCATGACCACCCCTGCCTGTCTGTCACCATGGAGGCATGGGTCAGCCGGAAAGCCGGGAACACGGCACAGCGGAGCGGTCCGGGCTGCCACCGGGACAGCGGCTGCAGCGTGGCTGGCCGGTCACCCATTACGGGCCCGTGCCCAAGTTCAAACCGGACCGCTGGGAGTTCCGGGTCTTCGGGGCCACCGCCGACGGTGACAAGCACTGCTGGAATCACCAGGAATTCAGTGCGCTTCCCTTCTCCTCCGTCGTCGCGGACCTCCACTGCGTGACGAAATTCAGCATGCTGGGAGCCGAATGGGGCGGAATCCCGGCCCGCGAGGTCGTGGAACTGGCGCCGCCCGCGCCCCATGTCACCCATGTGATGGTCTGGGCCGAATACGGATTCAGCTCGAATCTCCGCATCGACGACTTCCTGTCGGACCGGACGCTGTTCGCCACCCATAAGGACGGCGAACTGCTCACCGCCGAACACGGATTCCCGCTGCGCCTGGTCGTACCGCATCTGTACGCCTGGAAAGGGCCCAAATGGGTCCGGGGCATCGAGTACATGACAGCCGACCGCCGCGGGTTCTGGGAAGAGCGCGGCTACCACAACATCGGCGACCCGTGGAGCGAACAGCGCTACTCCTACCAGGAGGAAGCCGGGGACGGCCCCGAGCTCTGAGCGGCCCGAAGCCGCCGTACGGAAGCCGCCCTCACCCGGCGGCGGAGCCCCGGAGCTCCTTCAGGCGAGCCACGTCCGCGGCATGACCCTCCTTGCCGCCGGGCGTCTCGATGACCAGCGGCACGCCTTCGGTCGCCGGATGCGAGAACAGCTCACGGAACGGCTCCACGCCGATGTGACCCGCACCGATGTTCTCGTGCCGGTCCTTGTGGGCCCCCGCCACGTCCTTGGAGTCATTGGCGTGGATCAGCTTCAGCCGCCCCTCGCCCACCGTGTCCACCAGCAGATCCAGGGTCTGCCGCATACCTGCGGGGCCGGCCAGATCGTGGCCCGCCGCGTAGATGTGGCAGGTGTCCAGACAGACCCCCAGCCGGGGATGGGAGTCCAGGGCGTCGAAATACGGGCCGAAGTCCCAGGTCCGCGAGCAGAGCGAGGATCCCTGCCCGGCGGTCGACTCCAGCAGCAGAAAGGGATCGTCGTCGCGGGTCAGTTCGTCCAGCAGCGGGAGCAGGTGCGTACGCACCTGGGCGAGGGCCTCCACGCGCGGCCGTCCGCCGGTCGCCGAGCCGGTGTGGACCACCACCCCCAGAGCACCGATCTCCCGCGCCCGGCGCAGGGAGTGGCGCAGCGACAGGACCGAACGCTCGACGGTGGCCTCGGTGTGCGAGCCGAAGTTGATCAGATACGGAGCATGGACGTACGCCGGGACCGACCCGGCCGCGCACTCCGAGCGGAACAGCTCGTCCTGCGCAGGGTTTCCGGGCGGTGTCGCCCAGCCGCGCGGATTGGCCACGAAGACCTGCACGGCCTCGGCCGCCAGCTCCCGGGCGTAGCCGAGGCCGGTCTTGGCGAGTCCGCCGGCCACGGGGACATGACCGCCTATCGGGTTGCGCATGTGCTGCCAGTCCTCGGTGGGTCTACAGGGCCTTGGTCCTGATGGTGATCGTGGAACCTTCGGCGGCCTTCTCGCCGCCCTCGACCGACTGGCTCCCGACCGTGTCGCTGAAGGAGAGCAACGGGCGGTCGACCTTGACCTCGAACCCTGCCTCCTCCAGTGTGCTCCGGGCCTGGCCGACGTCCTTGCCCGTGACATCGGGGACCTGGAGCATGCGCGGGCCCTTGGAGACCGTCAGCTCGACGGTGTCGCCCTCGGCGGCCTCCGCCCCGCTGCCGGGCGTCTGGCGGGCGATCTCGCCCGACGCCTCGGGGGAGTTGACCCGGCCGGCCAGCACCTTCGCCTCGAGGCCCGCCTCGCCCAGCGCGGCCTCGGCCTCCTCGACCGGGAGCCCGGTGACGTCGGGCACGTCGACGGGGCTGCCCTTGCTGACGACCAGGGCGACCGCCGAGCCGGGGCGGCGCTCGGTACCGGACCGCGGATCCGTACGGATCACCTTGCCCCGGTCGATCTCCTCGCTGAACTCCCGGGTCACCATGCCGGAAGCCAGCCCCGATCTCTTCAGCTCACGCCGGGCGTCGGCGAGCGCGAGGCTCTCGACATCGGGAACCTTCACGATCTCCGGACCGCGCGAGATCACCAGCTTCACCGTGCCGTTGCCGCGGATCCGCTCGCCGGAGCCGGGATCGCTGCTGATCACCGTGCCGCGCTGCACCGTGTCGCTGTAGGCGCGCTCGATCCCCTTCAGGTCGAGGCCCTCCTCGGTGAGCCGCTTCTCGGCAGCACTCTGGGTCTTGCCCATGAGCGGGGGGACCTGGGTGAACTGACCCGAGTTGATGTACCAGACGCCCGCCCCGGCCCCCAGCACCAGCAGCACGGCGACGAGCACGGCGACCGGCCCGCGCCGGCCGCGGCCTGCGAAGGGCCCGCGCCGCGGGCGGTCCGGCCCGCCGGGCGCGGGCAGGGGCATCTCCAGCCGGCTGGTGTGGTGCGCGGTGCCCTGACCGGCCGGGATGACCCTGGGGATCACGCTCGTACGGTCCTCGGTGGCGTCGTGGACCTCCGCGAGGGCCTGCGGAGGCATCGCGTCGAGCTGCTCCGGGGTGAGGGCGGCTCTCATCTCCCGGGACTCCGCGAGCAGGGCCACCGCGTCGGGCGGACGGGCGTCGGGGTCGCGCGCGGTTGCCGCGGCCACCAGCTCGTCCAGCCCGGCGGCCAGGCCCGGCACGGCGGCGGACGGCGCCGGGACGTCTTCGTTCAGGTGCTGGTAGATGACCTGGGCGGCCGTGTCACCGAGGTGGGGTTTTCCGCCGGTCAGCATCTCGTAGAGCACCACACCGCAGGCGTACACATCGGACCGGGTGTCGGCCGTGCCCTGCTCGATCTGCTCCGGGGCGAGGTACGACACCGTGCCCAGGAGCGATCCGGTGGTGTCGGTGGCGGTCCCCACCGCGCGTACGAGCCCGAAGTCGGCGACCTTCACCCGGCCGTCGTCCCCTATCAGGACGTTCTCCGGCTTCATGTCGCGGTGGACGAACCCCGCACGGTGCGCGGCGCCGAGCGCGGCCAGCACCGGTTCGAGGATGTCCAGAGCGGCCCGGGGCTGCAGCGCCCCGCGCTCACGAAGGACATCACGCAGGGTGCACCCCGCGACGTACTCCATCGCCAGGTACACGTACGCGCCCTGGGCGCCCTGGTCGAAGACACCCACCACGTTGGGGTGGGCGAGCCGGGCGACGGACTTGGCCTCGCGGATGAAGCGTTCGACGAACGCGGCGTCGGTCGCCAGAGCCGGGTGCATCACCTTGAGGGCGAGCACCCGGTCGAGCCGGGTGTCCACGGCCCGGTAGACCGTGGCCATACCGCCGACGGCGATGCGCGCATCGATGCGGTAGCGGCCGTCGAGCAGCTGCCCGACGAGGGGGTCCTGGAGGGTCGTGTCCACGGGGCGAGTCTACGAGCTGCCACGGGGACGACGGAGGGGCCAGGGCCTCCCGGGGGCCGTTCCGGTGCGGAGCCGTGACAGGGGCATGCACGTGCTGTGACCGTAGGGCCGCCGCCGGTGCCCGCTTCTCAGAAGGCGGGGCGCTCCGGATCCAGCACCGCGCGGCCCTCCGCCGGCGAGGACGCCTCGGCGAAATGGCGGCGCGGGATGCGTCCCGCCCGGTACGCCAGGCGCCCGCCGTCCACCGCGTGCCGCATCGCGGCCGCCATCAGCTCCGGCTCCTGCGCCCGGGTCACCGCCGAGGCGAGCATCACAGCGGAACAGCCCAGTTCCATCGCCAGCGCCGCGTCCGACGCGGTCCCCGCGCCGGCGTCCAGGATCACCGGGACCCCGGCCTGCTCGACGATCAGCTGGAAGTTGTGGGGGTTGCGGATGCCGAGCCCGGAACCGATCGGGGAGCCCAGAGGCATGATCGCCGCGCACCCCACGTCCTGGAGCTTGCGGGCCAGGACCGGGTCGTCATTGGTGTACGGCAGGACCGTGAAGCCGTCGTCGACCAGGATCTCGGCGGCGTCCAGCAGCTCGATCGGGTCGGGCAGCAGGGTCCGCTCGTCGGCCACGACCTCCAGCTTGATCCAGTCGGTGCCCAGCGCCTCCCTGGCCAGCCGGGCCGTCAGCACGGCCTCGCCGGCGGTGAAACAGCCGGCGGTGTTCGGCAGGACCTGGATCGAGAGGCGTTCCAGGACCGACAGCACCGAACCCTGCACGGTCGGGTCCAGCCGGCGCATCGCCACGGTGGTCAGCTCGGTGCCCGAGGCGATCAGGGAACGTTCCAGCACGTCGAGGCTGGGAGCCCCGCCCGTCCCCATGATCAGCCGTGACGAGAACGCGGTGGGTCCGAGCGTGAAGAGATCGTCGGACATGATCAGCCTCCCTGAACCGCTGTGAGTATCTCGACACGGTCACCCTCGGCGAGCGCGGTGGCGGACCACCGGCCGCGTGGGACGACGGCCTCGTTGACCGCGGCGGCGACCCCGGAGCGGGCCGTGGTCAGCTCCGTGACGAGGGTGTCCAGAGCGGTGCCGACGGGGACGGACCGCGCTTCCCCGTTGACGAAGACGGCAACGGTGGACGAAGAGGCGGGGACGGGCTGTGTCATACGGGCTGCTCCTGCGGCGTGGGGGCGGTGTCTTCGGGGGAAGGGCGCGGTGAGGTCTCCGGCGAGGCGGCGACGGGGGCGAAGCGGCGCGGTGCGAAGGGGCGGCCGACCTCGGGCAGCTCACCGGTGGTCAGCACGTGGGCCATCACATCGCCGGTGACGGGGGTCAGCAGCACCCCGTTGCGGTGGTGCCCGGTGGCGAGGTGCAGCCCGGGAAGGGCGGTGGGCCCCAGCAGCGGCGCGTTGTCCGGTGAAGCGGGCCGCAGACCGGCCCGGGTCTCCGTCAGCGGCAGTTCGGTGATGCCGGGCACCAGCTCGTGGGCGTCACGCAGCAGCTCGTACACCCCGCCGGCGGTGACCGTGGTGTCCCAGCCCAGTTCCTCGGTGGTCGCACCGACCACCAGCTCACCGTTCGCACGCGGGACCAGGTAGACGTGGCCGCCGCGCACGACGGCCCGCACCGTCCTGCTGAGGAAGGGGGCGTACGCGGGAGGCACGGTCAGCCGCAGCACCTGTCCCTTGACCGGGCGCACCGGCGGCAGCACCGCCCCGGGGAGCCCCTGGAGCCGGCCGCTGAGACTCCCGCCGGCGAGTACCACCTGGCCGGCGGCGAGTTCCGTGCCGTCCGCCAGGGCTGCTCCCGTGGCCCGGCCTCCCGTGACGGAGAGCCGCTGGACCCAGGCGCGGCGGAAGAGCACCCCCGCCCGCTCGCACGCGGTGACCAGCGCCGAGGCCAGCCGCCGGGGGTCCACCTGGTGGTCGCCGTCGACCCGCAGTCCACCGCGCACGCCGGGGGCGAGCATGGGTTCCAGGCGGCGGCACTCGCGGCCGCTGAGCCACTCGGACTCCAGGCCCGAACGCTGTTGCAGGGCGTGCAGCTCCCGAAGATGCGCCCGGTCGTCGGAGTCCAGCGCGACGGACAGGGTGCCGCAGGCGCGGAAGCCGGTCTCCTGCCCGCTCGCCTCCTCCAGCTCGGCCACGAACGCCGGATAGCGTTCGGCGGAGGCGAGGTTGAGGCCGAGGAGCATCTGCTCGCCGTAGTGGAGCTCGGTGACGGCGGCGAGCATCCCGGCCGCGACCTGCGCGGCCCCGCCGCCCGGGCGGGGATCGGCCAGCGTCGTGCGCAGACCCTGCTGGGCCGACCGCCAGGCGGTCACCAGGCCGATGATGCCGCCTCCGACGACCAGGACGTCGGAACTCTCCGCAGAGATACGCATGGGCGTCCAGCCCCTCCCTTCGCCGGCATGACCCGGATCAGGTTCGTACGGTCGGAGGCCGGACAGCCTCCCTCTCAGCCCGGTGCGTCCGGACTCCCGCGAGTGCCTTACGGTGGCCAGCCTAGACCCCACCACCCGCAGTCAGTAAGGGAGCCGTCCCCATGGCCCGTTCACTCGACGGTCTCGTCCTCGCGCCGGTCGCCGACCAGGCCCCCGGACAGGTCGGGACCCGGACCCGGTTCACGTATCACGAGCGGGACGGCCGGATATGGGCCGGGTACACGGGGGGCGACGTCGTACGCGGGCATCTCGTCGGCACCCGGGACGGGGACACCCTGGACTTTCGTTACGTCCAGCTGAAGCAGGACGGGACGACCTCCTCCGGACACTGCGTCTCGGCCGTCACGGAACTCCCCGACGGCCGGGTCCGCCTGGACGAGACCTGGGCGTGGGAGTCCCAGGAGGGCAGCGGGACGAGCGTGGTCGAGGAGCTCGCGAAGTGACGCGGCGTCAGGTGGCTAGGGTGGACGGGTGAGCGAGCAGACACAGCACCTTGCAGCGGGACACCGGTCGCGGGGCGTCGTGATCGTGGGCGCCGGCATGGCAGGTGTGCAGACGGCCGTGGCCCTGCGCGAACAGGGCTTCACGGGCCCCGTCACCCTGATCGGCGCCGAGCCGCACCAGCCCTACGACAGACCGCCCCTCTCCAAGGCGGTCCTGCTCGGCAAGGCGGAGGACTCCGCCTTCGACGTCGACTTCGAAGCCCTGGACATCACGCTGCGCCTGGGGCTCGACGTGACCGGCCTGCGCGCCGGCGCCCATGAGCTGGACACCCCTCAGGGGCCCGTCGCCTACGACGTGCTGGTCCTCGCCACCGGAGCGGAACCCGTCGCGCTGCCCGGTTCCGAGGGTGTACCCGGCGTCCACCTGCTGCGTACCCTCGACGACGCCGCCCGGCTGCGGCCCGTCCTGGAGCGGCAGCACGACGTGGTCGTCGTCGGAGCGGGCTGGATCGGCGCCGAGTTCGCCACCGCCGCCCGTGCGGCCGGCTGCGCGGTCACCGTCGTCGAGGCCGCGGACCGCCCCCTCGCGGGCACGATGCCCGCCGAGGTCGCCGCTCCGATGGCCGGCTGGTACACCGGGAGCGGGGCCGAACTCCTCACCGGCGCCCGGGTCGCACGCGTGGAACAGGGCGCGGTCCACCTGGCCGACGGCCGGACGGTCCCCGCCGGGGCGGTGGTCGTGGGCATCGGCGCCCGGCCCGCCACCGCCTGGCTCGCGGGTTCGGGCATCGCACTCGGTCCGGACGGCTCGGTCACCGCGGACAGCTCGCTGCGCACCTCCCTGCCCGATGTCCACGCGGTGGGCGACTGCGCCTCCTTCCCGTCCGCCCGCTACGGGCAGCGGCTGCTGGTCCACCACTGGGACAACGCGCTCCAGGGGCCCCGGACGGTCGCCGCCGCCCTCACGGAAGGCGCGCCCAGGACGTACGACCCGGTGCCCTACTTCTGGTCCGAGCAGTTCGGGCGCTTCGTCCAGTACGCCGGCCATCACGCCGGTGCCGACACGATGCTGTGGCGGGGCGACCCCGCGGACCCGTCCTGGACGGTCTGCTGGCTGAGGCAGGGGGTCCTGGTCGCCCTGCTGGCGGTCAGCAGGCCCCGCGACATGGCGCAGGGCCGCAAGCTCGTCGAGGCCGGGGCGCGGATCGACGCGGCGCGGGCCGCCGACTCCTCCGTGCCGCTGAAATCGGCGGCGCTCCGGGGGCGGTGACGGCCCCGTACGGTCGGCCCGGGTACCGGCTGCCGGTCCGGGATGGCACGCTTGTCCTTGTGACCGAGATTGACGCAAAGATCGATGCTCTCGTCCCCGCCTGGCTCCACCTTCCCGACATCGCGGAAATGCTCGATGTCGAGGTGACGCGCGTACGGCAGCTGGTCAAGGAAGGCCAGCTCATCGCCGTGCGACGTGGTGAGAACCGGACGCTCCAGGTGCCTGCCGCCTTCATCGACGGCAACAAGGTGGTCAAGGGGCTCGCAGGGACCCTGACGCTCCTGAGGGACGACGGCTACAACGACGAAGAGATGCTGGACTGGCTCTTCACCCCCGACCCGACCCTGCCCGGCACCCCCGCGCAGGCCCTGAGCGAGAATCGCGGTACGGAGGTGAAGCGCCGGGCCCAGGCGCTCGCTGTCTGACCGGACGACCGTGAGCGGGGTGCGGACCGTGGCACACGCGGCCCGCACCCCGCCGTCCCCGGGCCGCCGGCACGGCGGTCCGTCCACGTGCCGGACGATTCGCCGCCGCACGAATGATCCATCGACGTACCGACGGGGGAACCATCATGTCCACGCCTCGCACCCGGCTCTCCGGCGCCCGGCTCTATCTGTGCACGGACGCCCGCAAGCGGCAGGGCGATCTCCCCGAGTTCCTCGACGCCGTGCTGTCCAGCGGGGTGGACGTCGTGCAGTTGCGGGACAAGGGCATGGAGGCGGCCGAGGAGCTCGAACACCTCGCGGTCTTCGCCGACGCCTGCAAGCGCCACGGCGCGCTCCTCGCGGTGAACGACCGGGCCGACGTCGCGCATGCCATCGGCTCCGACGTGCTGCACCTGGGCCAGGGCGACCTGCCGGTCCCCGCCGCCCGCGCCGTGATCGGCGGCGACGCGGTGATCGGCCGCTCCACCCACGCCGAGGCCGAGGTCGACGCGGCCGTCGCCGAGGAGGGGACCGACTACTTCTGCACGGGCCCCTGCTGGCCCACTCCGACCAAGCCGGGCCGGTACGCCCCGGGCCTCGGCCTCGTGCGGTACGCCGCCTCGCTCGGCACGGCACGGCCGTGGTTCGCCATCGGGGGGATCGACGCCGGCAACCTGGACGAGGTGCTGGACGCCGGCGCACGTCGCGTCGTCGTCGTGCGGGCGATCACCGAGGCGGAGGACCCGGCCGCGGCGGCCGCCTCCCTCGCGCGGCGCATCCGGGCCCACGCCGTCTGAACCGGACGGGGGGCGTGTCCGAAGGATGGACAAAGCCCCTCTCATTCCGGGCAATTCCACCCCTCCGGTTGGGGGAGCGCCGGGCCCTGGTTAACCTCCCGGTATGGCCCTTGGCACACCTTCCACCAGGACAGATCACGCGCGCACCGTGCGTGACCTGCTCGCGACCGGCGAGACGTCGTTCTCGTTCGAGTTCTGGGCGCCCAAGACCGAGAAGGGCGAGCGGAATCTGTGGAACGCCCTGCGCCGTGTCGAGGCGGTGGGGCCGAGCTTCGTCTCCGTGACGTACGGGGCGGGCGGTTCGACCCGTGCCGGGACGGTGCGGGCGACCCAGCAGATCGCCGCGGACTCCACGCTCACCCCGGTCGCGCACCTCACCGCGGTCGACCACTCCGTCGCCGAGTTGCGCAACATGGTCGGGCAGTACGCCGACGCGGGTATCCGCAACATCCTCGCGGTGCGCGGGGACCCGCCCGGCGACCCGATGGGGGAGTGGGTCGAGCATCCCCAGGGTGTGCGGTACGCGGCGGACCTCGTCCGGCTGATCAAGGAAGCCGGAGATTTCTGCGTCGGCGTCGCGGCCTTCCCCGAAATGCATCCTCGGTCCACCGACTGGGACACCGACATCGCTCATTTCGTGGACAAGTGCCGCGCCGGTGCCGACTATGCGATCACCCAGATGTTCTTCCATCCGGAGAACTATCTGCAGATGCGTGACCGTCTCGTCGCTGCGGGTTGCGACACCCCGGTCATTCCCGAGGTGATGCCCCTCACCAGCGTGAAACAACTGGAGAGATTCGCGCAGCTCAGCAACGCGTCCCTGCCTTCCTCACTGGAAGAGCGCATCCTCGCCGCAAAGGACGACCCGGCCGCTGTACGCTCCATTGGCATCGAGTTCGCCACGGAGTTCTGCGCGAAACTGCTCTCCGAGGGTGTCCCGGGGCTGCACTTCATCACGCTCAACAACTCGACGGCGACACTCGAGATCTACGAGAATCTCGGACTGCACAAGCAGTCGTGACCGGCCGTACCCGCCACCGACCGGGGCGGTGGCCGTAGGAGGGGGCGGGCATGGGCTGGACGGTCCTCTACATCGCATTCGGCATAGTGGCGTTGTGGCTGCTGGGCGAGGTGCTTCTGCAGTACAAGGCGCGTCTGCGGTGGCGGCTGCTCGCCTTCGCCGGCTTCCTCGGTGTGGTCCTCGGCGTCCTGATCCCCTCCGTGCCGGTGATCATCATCGGGGCGATCGCCTTCGCGACCGGCCAGACGTATGTGACGCTCTCCTTCAGGCGCGGCTTCTCCACGGGGTGGGCCATAGGCGGCAGCCCCGGTGAGAGCCGCCGTCGCCGGGGAGCGGGCGGCCCGGACGTCCAGAAGCCCGTACTCGAGGTCTCCGGCCTGGAGTACGGGGAAGCCCCCCAGCAGGCGGAGGCCGCCCCCTCGGCGGTCTACGAGCCCGAGCCGCTGCCGGACGACACCGGGCAGTACGGCGTCTACACCGACCCCGCGCCGGCCGGCGGCGGTGACCGGCACGACCAGCAGGGCGAACAGCAGCCGCAGTACACCGCCTACGACCCGTACACCGGCTACGGCCGGCCGGCCGGCCAGGACCCCTACAGCGGTCAGGGCGGACACCAGCCCCAGGACACGTACCAGGGGCAGGACACATACCAAGGCCAGGGCGCCTACGCGGGCGGGTACGACTACGGCACGGACCAGGCGGGCCATGCCGCGTGGTCCGACCCCCACTTCGGCACGGCCACGGGCGCCGGGCAGCACACCGCATACGACGGCTACGGCGACGACCCCGCCTACGGCGCCGGACAGCAGCCCGCGGACCCGTACTCCGGGCAGTACACCGACACCCCGCCGGGCGGGGTCTGGGTGCCGCAGCAGCGGGAGAGCGATCAGTACCCCCCGATGCCGCCGGAGGCCCCCGTCCGGCCCGCCCCGTACGGAGACGGGTACGACACCGGCCAAAACGGGCAGCACCGCTACTGAGGCCCGCGCGGCCGGCCCGCCCCGCAGGCCGGCCGCAGGCGCCCGGCTCGGCCGCGGCGTCCCCTGCCGCTCACTGCGAGCCCCGGAAGCCGTCGCCCTCCACGACGAGTCCGGCGACCAGGGCCCCCGACATCCCGGCGTGCGCCGGCCCGCCGCCCGGATGCGACCAGCCGCCCGCCAGATACAGCCCCGGCAACGGGGTGCGGTTCCCCGGGTGCAGATACGCTCCCTCCGCCCCGGCCAGGGCCGGAGCCGGCACCGAACCGCCCTCGGCGCCCGTCTCCGCCGCGGTCTCGGCGGGCGTACGCACCTCGGCGTGCAGAATCCGCTCGCGCAGACCGGGGAGGGCCTCGGCGGCCCGGCCGATCACCGCGTCCGCGAACCGCTCGCGCAGTGCCGCGTCCGTCCAGTCGACCGGGCCGTGCGGCGCCACCGTGACCGTCAGGGTCACCGCCTCGTGGCCGTCGTCGGGGCGGGTGGCCGGATCGTCCGGGCGCAGCACCGTCACCGTCGGCCGCTCCGCCGTCCGGCCCCCGAACACCGCCTCCTGTTCCGCCCCGGGGTCGGTGGTGTGCACCACGGTCCGGTGCACGGCGCCGGCCTCCCGGGCGCCCCGCAGCGAGAGCAGGACGAGGAAGCGGCCCGGCACCGGAGCTTTCCGTTCCCCGGCGGGCCACTCGTGCCGCCCCGGAAGGATGCCGGGGGCCGGCCGCGCGCCCAGGACCACGTGATCGGCCTCCACGCTCGACCCGTCGGCCAGTTCGATGCCCGCCGCCCGCCCGTCCCTCTCGGACACCCGGACCGCCTCGGCGCCGAAGACGAACTCCACCCTGCGGGCCAGACACCGCTCGTACACCGCGTCGGCCAGGGCACGCATGCCGTCGGCGACGTACCAGCTCCCGAACGTCTCCTCCATGTACGGCAGCAGCGCGGCGGCGGCCGGAGCGCGGCGCGGGTCCAGCCCGTAGGACAAGGCGTACCCGTCGAGCAGGGCGGCCAGCCGGGGGTCCGCCAGCTCCCAGGCGCCCACCTCCGCCAACGTCCCCGCCTGCCGGGCGGCGCGCAGCAGCCTGCGCCGTCGTACCGCGGGGTAGGGATCGCGGCCCAGCATCTGCCGGTCCTCGGGCAGCGGCTCCTCCAGCAGTGGCCTGCGCGACCTGTTCCAGGCCTCCCTCGCCCGGTCCAGGAAGTCCCCCCACCGTGCCCCGGTCCCCTCACCGAGTGCCCGGTCCAGCGCCCTGGTCACCCCGGCCCGTGAGGCGTTGGGAAGCGACACCTCGGTGCCGTCCGCGAAGAGGTGACGGCTCGCCGGGTCGACCTGGGTGAGCGTGACGCACTGCTCCAGGCTTTCCTTGCCCGTCTTCACGAACAGGTCGCGGTAGACCGCGGGCAGATGCAGCAGCCCGGGGCCGGTGTCGAAGACGAAGCCGTCATGGGTGAACCGGCCGAACGAGCCGCCGTGGGTCTGCGACCGCTCGTACACCGTCACCCGGTGGCCTGCCACGGAGAGCCGGGCGGCCGCCGCCATCGCGCCTGCCCCGGCGCCGATCACCGCAATTCGTGCCATGGCAGTGACCCTAAAGGGTGTCGCCGGCCGTTCATCCGTGAGGGCGGCACCCGCTCGCCCCGGCCGGACTCCCCTTCTCGCGGCGCTGCGGCCCGCGGTGCGGGAAGCGGAGGATCCGGGAGGCCGGGAAGAGCGGTACCGCCGGGCCGAGCAGCAGGAGGGCCCTGGCGGTGACGGCCACGGCCACCGGGCCGTATCCCGCGAAGGTGATGAGTCCGGCGGCCCGGCCGCCCGTGGACACCGGCGGGAGCACGGAGACGGACGCGGCCGTGTCCGGCCGGGGAGACGCCCGGGTGGGCCCTGCCGCCCAGCTCTGAGTACTCCTACCCAGTGCGGCAGATGAGTAGGGAAGCGGATGGGCCCTCACCTGGGCGGACGGAAGAGTGGAGACCACGGAAGGGGCGCGGTGCCAGGACCGCCGGCACGGGGCGGCGGAACGGCGCGGCACCCCGGACGTAACGGGGGCGCACGACGGGGAGCTCCGGGACCACGGGGGACACGGGGTCACGGGGGAGGGCTCCGCGGCGGCACGGGACGCCGGCCCGGTGGAATTCGGGGGGATCGAATTCCACCGGGCCGGCGTTTTCCGCGTACGGGCGGGGAAGTCCGGCTCAGCGTCCGCCGACCCGGCCGTGCAGCAGCAGGGACAAGGCGGAGTGGACGTCGTCGATCGTCCGCTCGGGCTGGAACGCCTGCCAGTCGAGGGCCGCCACCAGGACCATCCCCACCAGTGCGGCGGCCGTCAGCTGGATGTCGATCTCCTCACTGAGCTCGCCGTCCGCGACACCTTCCCGGAGCACACCCTCGACCACGGCCACGGCCTCCTGGCGCAGTACCAGGAGGGTCGACTGCCAGGCACGGTTGGTGCGCCAGAGTTCGGCGACGTACAGCTGGGTGAAGGCAGGGTAGCGGTCGATGAAGACCAGACCGGCCCTGACCATCGCGTCCAGTGCCTCCACACGGGTGCCGCCGCGTGCGTCCGTCGCGTCGGCGGCGGAACGCAGCGACTGCGTGAGCAGCCCGACGCCGTGCCGCAGCAACTCCTCGAACAACTCGGTCTTGCTCTTGAAGTTGTAGTAGACCGTGCCCTTGGCGACCCCGGCGCGCTCGGCGATCTCGTCCACCGTCGTCGCGGAGAAGCCCTTCTCCGCGATGAGGGTCACCGCCGCCTCGTAGAGCTTCTGCCGGGTGACCTGGCGGCGTGTGGTGCTACTGCTGTCCATACGCACGATTCTCACAGGTTCCGGCGCGGTCACAGACTCAGCTCCGGGTGCAGCCGCTCCAGTGTCCACACCTGTTTGCGCCGTGCGGACAGGGCCGTCAGCGCCAGTGCGCCCACGGTGAAGGCCAGCAGCACGGCGCAGCCCTGCCAGACCGGAGCGAGCCCGCCGCCCGTGATCAGCCGCCGCAGCCCGTCCACGACGTAGGTCATCGGCAGACAGGGGTGGACCGCCCCGAAGAAGCCCGGACTGGTCTGCACGGGATAGGTGCCACCGGCCGAGGTCAGCTGGAGCATCAGCACCGCCAGGACGAGGATCCGCCCCGCCGCGCCGAAGCGGGCGTTGAGCCACTGCACGATCGCGGCGAAGCAGCAGGTCACCAGGGCCAGGAAGCCGATGGTGCCGGCGGCGTGCGCCATCTGCAGGCCGAGCTGCCAGTGCAGCACCGACATCAGGGCGGCGACCTGGAGGAGGCCCGTCGCGGCGACGGGCAGCCAGCCCGCGACGGCGATGCGCCAGGCCGGAGCCCCGGCCGCGAGCGCCCGGCGGTTGAGCGGCTGGATCAGCATGTACGCCACCATCGCGCCCACCCACAGGGAGAGCGGGATGAAGTACGGGGCGAAGCCGGTGCCGTAGTTGGGTGCCGCGTGCAGCGAGGAGGAGGCCAGCTGCACGGGGTCGGCCATGACACCGGTCCGGGCGTCGCGGTCCTTCTTGTCGTAGTCGGGGATCCTGCCGACCCCGTCGTTCAGCCCCTGGGCGAGCGTGGCCGAACCGTCACCCAGCCGGTACAGCCCGCTCTTCAGGGTCTTGGCACCCGACTTGAGCTTCTTGACACCGGTGTCCAGGTCCGCGGCCCCCGTCCTGGCGGTCCCGAGGCCGGTGTGGAGTGCGTCGGCGCCCTTGGCCACCTTGTGCGCGCCGGTGTTGAGGGCGTTGATCCTCGACACGGCGGACTCCAGGTCCGAGTCCAGATGCGGCGAGCGCTTCGCCAGGGCGTCGGCCTGCTTCTCCAGGGTGGTCAGCTGGGTGCGCAGCTTCGCCAGATCGCCCTTCTGGTTCGTGACCAGCGCGTTCACGTCGTCGGCCACCTTGACGACATCCGCCGCCGCGGTCTTGGCGCGCTCCAGTTGCGGGCAGACACCCGGGTCCGGCAGCGGCTGCTCCTCGCAGCGGGCGCGGTGGACCTCGGCCAGGTCGTCGGAGGCCGTGTGGGCCGCGGCCGAGGCCGTGGGCGCCGCCTCGGCCAGCAGGTCGAGGTTGTCCCGTACGGCCTTCGAGGAGTCGGCGACCAGCCGGGCGGTGTCCCCGACGGCCTTGCCGTTGTCCTTCAGGAAGGGGCGGACGTCCGCGGCGACCCCGTTGACCTTGTCCGCGAGCAGCTGGGTGCCGCCGGCGACCTGCCGGGATCCCGTCTCGAGGTCGCCGGCGCCCTTGTTCAGCCTGGTGATGCCGGTGGAGAGCGTGCCGCTGCCCGACTTGGCGTCCTTGAGGCCGTCCGCGAGGTCCTTGGAGCCCTTCTTCGCCTTCGTGAGGCCGCTCTCGAGGTCGCCGGCACCCTTGGCCGCCTTCGCGGTCGCGTCGTGCAGTCCCGAGAAATCGATGAAGATCCGGTCCAGGAAGCCGCGTGAGGCCTTCGCGGACGCGGCACTGCGGACCTCGGCGAAGACGGTCCTGGAGATCTGCCCGACGATGTAGTTGTTGGCGTCGTTCGTCCGCACCCGCAGGGCGCCGGTGGAGGGGGAGTCCCCGGCGCTCGACGCGATCCGCTCGCTGAAGTCCGACGGCATGGTCAGCGAGAGGTAGTACGTCCCGTCCTCCATACCCCTCTCGGCCTCGGCGGAGCCGACCTCGTGCCAGTCGAAGACCTTGGAGCCGAGCAGCCGGGCGGCGATCTCGTCCCCGGCCGAGAGGCGTTCCCCCCCGGTGGTCGCGCCCTTGTCCTCGTTGACGAGCGCCACGGGAATGCGGTCGAGCCGTCCGTACGGGTCCCAGAAGGACCAGAGGTAGAGGGCCCCGTACAGCAGGGGCAGCAGGAGGAGTGCCACGAGCGCGGCACGCGGCATCCGGCCCCTGCCGAACCGCCGCAGTTCAAGAGCGGCCAGTTTCGGCGATCGCATCGGCCGTCCCCTTCCCGGTCGTCGTGTCGCCGGCGGGTGCGGCCGGGCCGGCCTCCGGACGGGTGCGTACGGTGAGCGCGTCCTCGGGAGCCTCGCTGCACACCGCCAGCACGGTGGTCCCGCCGGCCGTGAGCGTGCGCAGGAGTTCCCAGGCCAGGTGCCGGTCCGTGGCGGAGAGCTTGAGGTCGGTGTCGTCCACGGCGAGGAGCCGGGGGCGGCCCATGAGGGCGAGGGCGACGGAAAGGCGCAGGGCTTCCAGGCGCTCCAGGTCACGCACGGAGGTCCGCTCGGCCTTGGGCAGGACCGCGGGATCGAGTCCCGCGGCCTCCAGCGCGGTGTCGATCACCGCTCGCGCCGTGGCGGCGCGCTCGGCGCGGGGGCGCAGCAGGGAGCGCGGCGAACCGTCGAACCGGCGTCGCAGCAGGGCCCGTTCCCGCAGATGTTCGGCGACGGTGAAGGAAGGGTCCAGCTCGCTGACCCCGGGGACCGGACCCAGCGCGCTGAACGCGCGTACGGCGGCGAGCCGCCCGGGCAGGCGCTCGCCACCGGCCTCGGCGTGGCCGTGCGTGGAACGCATCCGCCCGGTGAGCGCGAGCAGCAGACACGTACGGCCCGAGCCGGAAGGGCCCTCGACGGCGACGAGCGAACCGGGGCCGGCGGTGAAGCCCACCCCTCGGAAGGCCCAGCCGCGCGGACCCTTCAGTCCGAAGTCCTCGGCGCTCAGCGCCGCCCCGTGCGGGCTCTCCACGATCCCACCCCCCTCTCTTTTGAACTGACCAGTCAGTGCAAAAAACTAACCCGTACTCACGCTCGAAGCAAAACGCCTGGTCAGGGAGGTTTCCTGAGGGATTGTCAGTGGTGCCCCTCACGATGGATGCATACGGCCACGGAGCCGTCACACGACGACAGGAGGTTCGTCATGGCCAGCTCGTCCGCAGCAGCCGCCCCGCGGCGCCGCGCAGGCAGCCCTGCCCCCTCACTGACCGGTCCGGCAACCGACGTCCACCCCGTGCTGCGCCGCGCCTCGGCGCCGCCCGCCGCACTCGATCTGCTCGCCCAGGCCCACGCCGGACTGGACGAGGCCGCCGTCCTGGACGTGCCCAACGAGCGGTACGCCACCGCACACCTCGCCGCGCTGCGCACTGCGGCCGCCGTGCTCGCGGCACGCGGCCGGCCCGAGACCAGCAGGCGCCGCAGGGAGCGGATCCGCAGCGCCTGGGAGGTCCTTCCGGAGATCGCGCCGGAACTCACCGAATGGAGCGCCCTGTTCGCCTCCGGTGCCGGGCGCAGGGCCCGTGCGGAGGCGGGCATACCCGGCGCGGCCACCAGCCGCGACGCCGACGACCTGCTGCGCGACGCGGCCATGTTCCTGCGTCTGGTCGAGCGGCTGCTGGTCCTCCAGCCCGTCCTCCCGCCGGCCCGGCGGGACGGCCCCGGACGGCGGACCGAGGCGGAGTGACCGCGTGGGCGGTGCGAGGCAATAGGGTGGAGACCACCCGTATCACCTGCACCGTTCACGCTCCGCCGTCCGTGGCGGCACCGTGCCGAGGAGTCAACTGCCGTGTCGGACCAGCTGCGCCCCCGTGCCTCCCTCCGTACCGCCGTGGTCTGGGAGGTCCTCAAGGACGCTCTCGAGCGCCGGGCCGAGGTGACCGGCAGGGAGGCCCTGGACGTACTGGACACCGGCGGCGGTACGGGCAACTTCGCCGTGCCCGTCGCCCGGCTCGGCCACCGGGTGACCGTCGTCGACCCCAGCCCGAACGCCCTGTTCGCTCTGGAGCGCCGCGCCGAGGAGGCCGGCGTCGCCGACCGGGTCCGGGGCGTCCAGGGGGACATCCTCGGCCTGTTCGAGGTGGCGGACCGCGCCGGTTACGACGCGGTCCTGTGCCACGGCGTCCTGGAGTACGTGGACGACCCCGCCGAAGGCGTACGGAACGCGGCCGACGCGCTCCGCCCGTCCGGTGCGCTCAGCCTGCTCGGCGCGGGGCTCGGCGGGGCCGTCCTGGCCAGGGCGCTCGCCGGACACTTCACCGAGGCCAGGCAGGCGCTGACGGACCCCGCCGGGCGCTGGGGCGACGGCGACCCCGTGCCCCGCAGGTTCACCGCCGGCCAGCTGGCCGCACTGGCCGACGCCGCAGGCCTCGAGGTGGGCGCGGTCCACGGGGTGCGGATCTTCGCCGACCTCGTGCCGGGCGCTCTCGTGGACACCGAACCGGGTGCGATGGAAGAGCTCCTCAAGCTGGAAGCGGCCCTCGCGGAACTGCCGGCCTTCCACTCCGTGGCGACCCAGCTGCACGTTCTGGCGGAGAAGCGCGCCTGACCCACCGGGGTGCCACGGCCGGAGCGCGCCGTGAAAGCGGCAACGGCACGGCTGATCAGCAACGCAGCTGCAGACGGAGTACAGCCGGGAGCACCCGGTCGCGCCGCGGGCCCCGTATGATCGGGTGACACCATCCGGCATGACGGATCGGAGGTCGGGGAATCTACGCCTCAGCAGCCGAGCCGAAATGGCGGTCCGGACTGGCTATGGCTAGAGGGCGGGTTTCACGGGGGCGAATCCCTGCCTATCCTGGAAGGGCCGCATACCGGTCGCCCCCGCGGCCGACGACGAGGAGGACTCCGTGCCGCTCTCGGAGCACGAGCAGCGCATGCTCGAGCAGATGGAGCGAGCGCTGTACGCCGAAGATCCCAAGTTCGCTACAGCGCTTGAGGGAAGCAGGCTGCGCAGGTACACCCGGCGACGGGTCTACCAGGCGGTAGCCGGTTTCCTGGTGGGTATCGCGCTCCTCATGGCCGGGATGGTCTTCCAGCAGACCTGGGTCAGTGTGGCGGGATTCCTCGTCATGCTGGGCTGTGCCGTGCTGGCGGTCACCGGGTGGCGCAAAGCGCCGAAGCCCGGTGAGCAGCAACCGGCGGAGAGCGCGAGCGGGGGCGGAGGCGAACGCCGACACCCCAGGCAGAGCCGGTCGATGATGAACCGGATCGAACAGCGGTGGCAGCGCCGCCGCGACGAACAGGGCCAGTGAGCTTTCCGCCTCCCGGCCGGCGGCGGGCAGCCACCGGCTCCGGACGCGGACCGCGCAGACCGAGAACGTGACGCTGTGCCTCACAGGTGAGGGGCGGTCGCTGCACAGCGACCGCCCCTCACGCGTCTCTCCGTACACCCTGTACCCACCGTGGATCCGGCCGGCGGACTGGACCCGAGGGCTGTCCTGGAAGGCCCTGGGACGGGGTACGGACCGGTTCCGGGGGCCGGCCGGCCCCCGGGACCAGGGATTCAGCCCTGCTCCCGTGACGGGCGGCGCAGCCGCGTCGCCCAGCGGTCGAGCCCTGCCCGGACCGACCACCGGCGGCCGAGTTCCGCCCGGCGTTCCGAGAGGGCCCAGATCACCCGGACGGCCGAACGGGGCGCGAGCGTCGCCCGCAGTCCGCCCCAGCGGCCCGCCGAGGCCCGCAGCCCCGCCCGGACATCCCGCACGTCCCCGGCCGGTGCGGGCACCGCCCCCGGCTCGGGTGCGTAGAGCACCTGCTCCACCGCACCGGCCACGCGGTGGACCGCGGCGGCCGAGGGCCCATCGAGGCCTCCCAGCCGTACGACACGCGCCGCGGCCTTACGGGGGGTCTGCGACTCGTCCGGCGCGATGCCGTGATCCCAGGCCGTATCGGTGATCTCCTGCCAGGCCGCCATCACCCCGGCAGCGGCATCAGCGGCCGTACGCCCCCCGGAGGAGCCGAGCCGCCGCCCGCGGGCCCGGATCCGCCAGAGCATCGGTGCCAGGGGGAGTGTGAGCAGCAGCAGGGCGCCGAGCACCCACAGCACCGCCGTGCCCGCAGGGGTCCCCGGATCGGCGGAAGCCGGCGCCCCGGGAGCCGTGGACGCACCGCACTCACCCTGCTGACGCATCTGGGCGGGGCAGGACTCCGAGACGGAAGGGGCGGCCGTGGGCGCCGCGGAGGCATCGTCCGTCGGCAGCGCGGGATCACTGGGGCCCTGTGAGGGCGCGTCCGGCCGGGTGTACGCCGGGGTGCTGCCCCGGGACGGTGTCGGTTCGAAACGGGTCCAGCCCACGCCCTCGAAGTACAGCTCGGGCCAGGCGTGCGCGTCCCGCAGCCCGACCGACACCGAACCGTCCGCCTGGGCCGTGCCCGGCGTGAAGCCCACCGCGACCCGGGCCGGAATGCCCAGGGTCCTGGCCATCGCGGCCATCGTGAAGGAGAAGTGGACGCAGAAGCCCTCCTTGTCCCTCAGGAACCGCTCGACCGCCGCGGTGCCGGTGCCCGACGCCACCGTCGTGTCGTACCGGAAACCGCCTTCCGAGGCGAACCAGTCCTGCAGCCTCACCGCCCGCTCGTAGTCGTCGGCGGCGCCTGCGGTCACCTGCTCGGCGGTCTCCTCGACCACGGCGGGCAGCGACGGTGGAACCCGCGTGTACTCACGGACCAGGCCCGGCCCCGGTTCCCCCGACGCGGCGAGCTGATCGGCCGTCGGCTCCACCACCAGACTGCTGACCTCGTACCGGGCGCCGCGCGTCGTCTGGCCGTCGTCGCCGACGAGGGTGCGCCCCTCGGGCTCGTACCGCCAGCGACCCTTGACGTCCACCTCGCTCGCCGGATAGGGGAGCGGAAGATACGTCTGCTGGTAGGCGCGGGACGCCGAGATGTTCGTCCGGATCTCGGTGACGGCGACGTCCCCGCCCAGCCCTGCCGGCCGCGGCAGCCTGTCCGGGACGTCCCTCAGCGTGCGGGTCGACGGACGCCATTCTCCGCCGCTGAATTCGTCCAGAGCCAGGATGCGCAGGTAGAAGTCCTGAGGGCTCCCGGAGTCGGTGCGGTACGACATCACCTCACGGTTCTCCGGCTGATTGAGGTTGTCCTGCAGCGAGACCAGCGGGTTCACCGCGGAGATGGTGCCTCCGCCGCCTCCCCCGCCCGGTCCGCCGCCCGTGCCGTCCAGCAGCCCGCCGTCCAGGGCGGGCAGGGCCGCGGGCACCGCGAGCGCGATGCCCAGCGCCACCACGCCGATGCGCCGGCCCGTACGGACCGGTGCCAGGGCGCGCCCGGATCCCTCCAGTCCGGCCGCCAGACCGCCCGACGTGCGCGACACGCCACCGAAGACCCGGCCCCACCGGGACAGCCGGTCGCGGCCCTCGGCCAGCAGGAGGAGCAGGTAACCGCACGCCGCGAGCAGGAACCAGAGCCATCCCGCCCCGCCGTCGGAGAGCCCGGCGGCGACCGAGTAGAGCGCGAGCAGTGGCAGACCGGCCGCAGCGGCGGCGCGGGAGGTCACCGCGAGGACGTCCACGGCGAGCCCGATCAGCAGCACCCCGCCGATCAGCATCAGCCGGATACCGTCCGTGGCCGGCGCGGGAATGGCGTACCGGCTGACGTCGTCGGCGCCCGCGGTCAGCAGTTCGGCGAGCCGCTGGACCGCCCCGGGGCCGGGGAGCACACCGAACAGGGCGTGCCCCCTGGCGAACGCCGCGGTCAGCGCCAGCAGGGTGACGAGTACCTGGAGCGAGACCGTCAGGACGCGTGCCAGGCGCATCCGGCGTGCGAGCACTCCCGCGCCGCTCTGGAGGGCCAGCAGGAACGCGGCCTGCAGGACCCACTTCGACGTCTCGACCAGGGGCAGCAGAGCCCCGGCCGCCAGCATCGTGGCCGCGAAGGCGCACAGCGCCAGTCGGGTACGCCCGCTCATGACCATCCCCCTCAGAACCCTGTCGTCGTTCCGGGCACGGAGGGCCGGGCCGCGGAGTACTGAGCCCCGGCGCCCTCCTGACCCGCCTGCTGCCACAGCCGGGCGAGCTCCGCCCCGGGCGGCACCGCGACAACCGTCCATCCCGCTTCACGCAGCAGCCGCAAGCGGCCGGAAGCCGACGGCGCGGCTCCTGAGCCGTGCGCCCGGCCGTCGCCGTCCAGCACGAACGCGACGGCCCCGCGGCTGCGCTGCCGCATCCTGGCCGCGACGGCCGCCTGCTCCTCGTCGAGATCGCCGAAGAACGCCACCAGCAGCCCCTCGTCGCCCCCGCGCAGCACGTCGTACGCACGGGAGAGACCGCCCCCGTCGGAATGGCCGACGGCCGCGAGGGTGTCCATCATCAGACCCGCCGAATCCGCGGACTCCTGGGACGAACCGGCGAAGCCGTCGGCGCCCTCACCCGGCACGGCGCTCCCCTCGTCCGTGAGCAGCCGCACCGCGAAGCCGCGCTCCAGCATGTGCACCAGTGCGGACGCCGCCCCGGACACCGCCCACTCGAAGGCCGATCCGGGCCCGGCGCCCTGGTAGGCGATCCGCCGGGTGTCCAGCAGCACCGTGCACCTGGCCCGCTGCGGCTGCTCCTCCCGCCGCACCATCAGCTCGCCGTGGCGCGCGGTGGAACGCCAGTGCACCCGCCGCAGGTCGTCGCCGTGGCGGTAACCGCGCGGAATGATGTCGTCCTCACCGGCCAGGGCCAGCGAACGCTGCCTGACGTCGCCGTATCCGGAAGCCTCCCCGGCCAGCCGCAGCGCGGGAAGCGGCTCGGTGCGGGGGATGACGACGAGGGTGTCGTACGCACTGAAGGAGCGCGTGAGCTCACACATCCCGAACGGGTCGCTCAGCTGAAGCTGCAGGGGCCCCAGCGGATAGCGCCCGCGCAGGTCGGAGCGGATCCGGTAGGAAACCTCCCGTACACCACCGGGCTCCACCCGGTCCAGCACGAACCGGGGCCGTGGCCCGAGGACGTACGGAACGCGGTCCTGGAGCATGAGCAGGCCCGTGTGCAGCCGGGACACGTTGTCCATGCGCAGATGGACCCGCGCCTCCGAACCCGCCGGCACCCGGGACGGTGACAGCCGCCGGCTGCCGGCCACCCTGTAGCGGGTGCGGTACAGGGCGGTGACACAGACCAGCGGCAGCGCCGCGAGGAGCAGGCCGACCCGGAGCAGGTCGCCCTGGCCCAGCGCGTACGCGCAGACCGTCGCCGCGACACCGGCGGCCAGGAAGGACCGCCCCCGCGTCGTCAGTCCGCTCAGAGCCGCTCGCAGGCCCCCCTTGCCGTCGCTCTCGTCCACGGGGCCGGGGGCCCCGGCCGTCGTCACAGCCGCCGTGCGCCGGGCTGCCCGCCGTACACCGGGCTGCCGGGGCGGTGCCGGGGCTGCGCCGGGGCGGTCCCGCCGCCCGACGTCGGCACGGGGGTGCGCTGCAGGATGTCCAGCACGACCTGCTCGGCCGTACGGCGATCGAGCTGTGCCTGGGCCGTCGGCAGCAGCCGGTGGGTGAGCACCGGGGCCGCGAGGGCCTGGACGTCGTCCGGCAGGGCGTAGTCCCGTCCGGCCAGTGCGGCCGACGCCTTGGCGGCGCGCAGCAGGTGGAGGGTGGCGCGTGGCGAGGCCCCGAGCCTGAGATCCGGGTGCTGACGGGTCGCGGCCACCAGTTCCACCGCGTACCGCCGGACGGACTCGGCCACATGGACCTCGCGCACCGCGTCGATCAGCTTCACGATGTCGTGGGCGTGCGCCACCGGCTGGAGGTCGTCCAGCGGTGAGGCGCCGCCGTGCACGTCGAGCATCTGCAGCTCGGCCTCGGCGCTCGGGTAACCGATCGACACGCGGGCCATGAAGCGGTCACGCTGCGCCTCGGGGAGAGGGTAGGTGCCCTCCATCTCCACCGGGTTCTGGGTCGCCACGACCATGAAGGGATCGGGCAGTTCGTAGGTCCGGCCGTCGATCGTGACCTGGCGCTCCTCCATCGACTCCAGCAGTGCCGACTGGGTCTTGGGCGACGCGCGGTTGATCTCGTCCCCGATCACGATCTGGGCGAAGATCGCACCCGGCTTGAACTCGAACTCCCTTCGCTGCTGGTCGAAGACCGAGACCCCGGTGATGTCCGAGGGCAGCAGGTCCGGTGTGAACTGGATGCGCCGCACCGAGCAGTCGACGGACCGCGCCAGCGCCTTGGCCAGCATCGTCTTGCCGACCCCGGGGACATCCTCGATCAGCAGGTGCCCCTCGGCGAGGAGCACGGTCAGCGAGAGCCGTACGACCTCGGGTTTACCCTCGATCACACCCTCGACCGACCTGCGTACCCGCTCCGCTGTGGCGGTCAGGTCTGTGAGGCTCGCTCGATCGTCATAGGTCGTCACCCGGCCCTCCTCGGCCCCTTGTGCACGTGCCGGCGCGCAGAACTGCCCGGCCCGCCCCGGAATACGGACACTCTCCGGGGGACCCGGAGAGATGTCGCACCCGCATTCTTGTTGCCGTTACCGCTTCGTGTCACTCGCCCGCGGGCAAGCGCATGCGATATGCCGGATGTGGCCTGTATGTCGGAGGCGCTCAGGAGGTGGGGAGGACCTCGCGCAGCTTGCCCGTGGTCACGTCGAAGACGAAGCCGCGGATGTCGTCGGTGTGCAGGAGGAACGGGGAGGTGCGCACGCGCTGCATCGACTGCCGTACGTCCTGGTCGGCGTCCGAGTAGGCCTCCACCGCCCAGGCGGGGCGCTGGCCGACCTCGATCTCCAGCTCCTGGCGGAAGTCCTCGGTGAGCGACTCCATGCCACAGTTCGTGTGGTGGATGAGGACGACGCTGCGGGTGCCGAGCGCCCGCTGGCTGATGGTCAGCGACCGGATGACGTCGTCGGTGACCACGCCGCCGGCGTTGCGGATGGTGTGGCAGTCGCCGAGCTCCAGGCCGAGTGCGGCGTGGAGGTCGAGACGGGCGTCCATGCAGGCGACCACGGCGACGTGCAGTACGGGCCGCGCGTCCATGCCCGGATCGGTGAACGCCTCCGCGTAACGCGCGTTGAGCTCGACCAGGCGGTCGGTGACCGTCCCTCCGGAGGAAGGGGTGGAATCGGTCTCGGCGGAAGGGTGCGCAGAAGTCGACATGGCTATGACGTTAACCGTGGCGACCGCTCCCGGCGTGCTGTGGAAGGGGACAAAGAGCATCAACGAGGCTTGTTGTGATGCAAACCACAAGCTTCACGGACAGTCGTCCGACCGGGTGAGGTTTCCCGGCCGCAGCGGCGGTGCGACGCGCTGCGCGGTTCATTGATCGGAAATGGATCGGATGGCAAGGTGGACTAAAGTGACGCGAAGTTACCGACACGCCTGTACATGCTGCACATTCTTATATGTTTCGAGTTCCCCGTGATGTGCGGCGCACATGCGGCCCGGCCCTCTCCCGCTCGACGGCCGACCGACGCCCCTTCCCCGGCGCCGGCCGGCCTCCCCTTCCGGGCGGGCGGGGACCAGACCGCATGTGCGGCCACACGGGGCAGAGCCTGAGAGGGCGCTTTGAGCCAGACCCGCCACGTCCCGGTGATGCTCCAGCGATGCCTGGACCTGTTGGCCCCGGCTCTGGAGGCGACAGGACCACAGCCCCCGGTCGTCGTCGACTGCACCCTCGGGCTCGGTGGGCACAGCGAGGCCCTGCTCGCCGCCTTCCCCGCCGCCCGGCTGGTCGCCCTGGACCGTGACAAGGAGGCGCTGCGGCTCTCCGGCGAGCGCCTCGCCCCGTACGGCGACCGCGCCACCCTGGTGCACGCCGTCTACGACGAACTGCCCGAGGTCCTCGGCCGGCTGGGCGTCGACAAGGTCCAGGGCGTGCTGTTCGACCTCGGTGTCTCCTCCATGCAGCTGGACGAGGCAGACCGCGGTTTCGCATACGCCCAGGACGCGCCGCTCGACATGCGGATGGACCAGACGACCGGCATCGGCGCGGCCGAGGTGCTCAACACCTACCCGCCGGGCGAACTCGTGCGGATCCTGCGCGCGTACGGCGAGGAGAAGCAGGCCAAGCGCATCGTCTCGGCCGTCGTGCGCGAACGCGAGAGGGAACCCTTCAGCAACAGCGCCCGCCTCGTCGAGCTGATCCGCGACTCCCTGCCGCAGGCCGCCAAGCGCACCGGCGGCAATCCGGCCAAGCGCACCTTCCAGGCCCTGCGCATCGAGGTCAACGGGGAACTCACCGTCCTGGAGCGGGCAATTCCGGCCGCGGTGCAGAGCCTCGCCGTCGGCGGCCGGATCGCCGTCCTCTCGTACCACTCGCTGGAGGACCGTCTGGTCAAGCAGGTCTTCGCGGCCGGTGCGGCCAATACGGCGCCGCCCGGGCTGCCCGTCGTCCCCGAGCGCTACCAGCCCCGGCTGAAGCTGCTCACCCGCGGTGCCGAGCTGCCCACCGAGGAGGAGGTCGCCGAGAACCGGCGCGCCGCCCCCGCCAGGCTGCGCGGCGCCCAGCGGATCCGCGAGGAGGAGCGATGAGGGGAGCTTGCCGGGCCGGCCGGAGGCAGAACAGGGCGGTGGCACCACGGTGACCAGGGCGGCCGAGCAGATGAAGGGACGGGCCGGCCGGCTCGCGCGGCTGATGCCCTCGGGACCGAGCACCGCCGCCCGTACCCCCTTCGTCCTGCTGGTCGTGCTGCTGCTCGCGGGTGGCCTGATCTCACTCCTGCTGCTGAATTCGGCGCTCAACGAAGGATCGTTCAAGCTGAGCAAGCTGAAGAGGGAGACCACCGAACTCACCGACGAGCAGCAGGCCCTCCAGCAGGACGTGGACAGCTACTCCGAACCCGACGCGCTGGAACGCCGGGCCAGGGAGCTCGGTATGGTACCCGGCGGCAACCCCGCCTTCCTGGGTCCGGACGGTTCGGTTCGCGGAGTGCCCGAGCGGGCCACCGCGCAGCCCTACCCCACCGCGGCCCCCGGACCGGCCGCGAGTGCGGCCGGCTCCGCGACGCCGTCGCCCGCGGTCCCCTCGGCGACGCCGTCCATGTCCCCGAACACACCGCCCCCGACGAGCTCCGGCAGGTGACGCAGTGCCGTCCAAGGAACCGACGCGCCGCCGCGTACCCGGCCCCGCGCGCTCCCGCAACGCGGCAGGCGGTTCGGGGCGTCCGCGTCCCACCGCCCGCTCCGGGGCCCGGCGCCCGGCGGCCGGGAGGCAGCGCGGCGGCTCCGCCCGGTCCATCCGCCTGGGCAGTCCGCGCCCCCGGCTGCGCCTGATCAGCCTCTGCCTGACCCTCGTCATGCTGGCCTTCGTCGTCCGGCTCCTCCAGGTGCAGGCGGTCGACGCCGGCACGTACGCCGCCAAGGCCGAGAAGAACCGCTACCTGGAGTACACGATCGCCGCCGAGCGCGGCGAGATCACCGACCGCAGCGGTATCGCCCTGGCCACCAGCGTCGACGCGCATGACATCACGGCCGATCCGAAGCTGTTCACACCCGAGGAGAGCAAGGTCCCGGACGCCCCGCGGCAGGCGGCGGCCCTGCTCGCCCCGATCCTCGGCAAGGACGAGGCGGAGCTGGCGAAGAAGCTGGCCGCCAGGACCCGCTACGAGGTGCTCGCGCGGCGGCAGAGCCCGAAGGTCTGGAAGCAGATCAAGGACCTCAGGTCCGCGTTCGCGGAGAAGGCGGCCGAGGACCGGGCGAACGGCGGCCCCGGAGCCAACGTTCTGGCCGGAGTCCTCCAGGAGCCCACCACCAGGCGCGTGTACCCGAACGGTGACCTCGCCGCCGGGATACTGGGATTCGTCAACGCCGAGGGCAAAGGCGGCGGCGGTCTGGAAGCACAGCTGAACGAACGGCTCCAGGGCGAGGACGGCAAGATCCGCTACGCCCAGGCGGGCGGCCGTCCCGTGCCGACCGCCGGTTCCACGGAGATCCCGGCCGTCGCGGGCACCGACGTCGAGCTGACGATCGACCGCGACATCCAGTGGGCCGCCCAGCGGGCCATCGCCGACCAGGTGGAGAAGTCCCGGGCGGACCGCGGCTACGTGATCGTCCAGAACACGAAGACCGGTGAGGTGCTGGCCATGGCCAACGCTCCCGGCTACGACCCGAACGACCTCGCGCAGAGCAACGCGGCCGCCCTGGGCAACGCGGCCCTCCAGGACGTGTACGAACCCGGCTCGACCAGCAAGGTCATGTCCATCGCCGCCGTGCTGGAGGAGGGAGCGGCCACGCCCGGGACGCACGTCACCGTCCCCAACCGGCTGCACCGGGGCGACCGGCTCTTCAGGGACGACGTCGACCACCCGACCTGGTACCTCACGCTCAACGGCGTACTCGCCAAATCGAGCAACATCGGCACCATCCTGGCCACCGGCCAGCTCGGGAAGACCCAGGCCGAGGCCAACAAGGTCCTGTACTCCTACCTGCGCAAATTCGGTCTCGGCAGTACCACCGGACTCGACTACCCGGGCGAGTCGCCCGGCATCGTCGCCAAGCCCCAGGACTGGTCGACCTCGCAGCAGTACACGATCCCGTTCGGCCAGGGCCTCTCGCTCAACGCCATGCAGGCCACGTCGGTCTACCAGACCATCGCCAACGGCGGGGTCCGGATCGAGCCGACCCTGGTCCGCGGGACCAAGGACGCCGACGGCCGCTACACGGCGTCCGAAGCTCCCGAGCGCACCCGGGTGGTCAGCGAAAAGACGGCCGAAACCCTGGCGAAGATGCTGGAGTCCGTGGTGGACGACGAAGAAGGCACCGGGACCAAGGCGCACATCGAGGGCTACCGGGTCGCGGGCAAGACGGGCACGGCCAACCGGGTCGATCCCGTACACGGTGTCTACAAGGGCTACACCGCGTCCTTCGCGGGCTTCGCCCCCGCCGACGATCCGCAGGTCACCGTCTACTGCGCCATCCAGAACCCCACCAAGGGCAGCTACTTCGGCGGCCCGACCTGCGGCCCGATCTACAAGAAGGTCATGGAGTTCGCCCTGAAGACCCTCCAGGCGCCTCCCTCCGGCAGCGCCCCGGCCCGGCTGCCCGTGTCCTTCAAGCCCGGCGAGTGACCCGGGAACCCTCAGTGACGACGATCACCCCTGATCCCGGGAACCGGAACGAGAAGTACCGCAACCCCGGCCCCTCACTTCGCGAGAGGTCCGGTCCGCCCGGTACGCTCACCGCCGTGCCCCACGCTGATCAGTGCCAAACCACTCAGAAGGACGCGCCTGTGACCTACCCGGGAGCGCCCCGGCCGGACCGGCCGCGGCCGACGTCCATCGGAGAGCTGGCCGCCCGGCTCGGTGCCGGACCGCAGGATGCCGGTGAGGTCACCGGCATCACCCACGACTCCCGGGCCGTGCGCCCCGGGGACGTGTACGCGGCCCTGCCCGGTGCCCGCTTCCACGGCGCCGACTTCTCCGCCCAGGCCGCGGGACTCGGCGCGGCCGCGATCCTCACCGACCCGGCCGGCGCCGGACGTGCCGCCGCCACCGGCCTCCCGGTCCTCGTCACCGATGACCCGCGCGGCCGGATGGGCGAGATCGCGGCCGAGATCTACGGACGGCCGGGTGCCGGCCTCCTCCAGATCGGCATCACCGGAACGTCCGGGAAGACCACCACGGCCTATCTCGTCGAGGGCGGACTGCGCGGCGCCGGACGCAGCACCGGGCTGATCGGCACCGTGGAGATGCGGATCGGCGACGAGCGCATCAAGTCGGAGCGCACCACCCCCGAAGCCACCGACCTCCAGGCCCTGTTCGCCGTCATGCGTGAACGCGGGGTCGAGGCGGTCGCCATGGAGGTCTCCAGCCACGCCCTGGTCCTCGGCCGGGTCGACGGCTGCGTCTTCGACGTAGCGGTCTTCAACAACCTCAGCCCGGAGCACATGGAGTTCCACTCCGGGATGGAGGACTACTTCCAGGCCAAGGCGCAGCTGTTCACCCCGCAGCGCAGCAGGATCGGTGTCGTCAACTTCGACGACGAGTACGGCCGCAGGCTGGTGGAGGAGGCGACCGTCCCGGTCGTCACCTTCTCCGCGGAGGGCCACCCGGACGCCGCATGGCGGGCCGGAGACGTCGAAGTCGGTCCTCAGGACAGCAGCTTCACCGTGCTCGGGCCCGAGGGCGAACGCATCACCGCCAGGGCCCCGCTGCCCGGTCCGTTCAACGTGGCCAACACCCTCGCCGCGATCGTCACCCTGGCCGTGGCGGGCGTCGACCCGCAGACCGCCGCCGACGGCATCGCGGCCGTCCCCGGTGTCCCCGGCCGGCTGGAGCGCGTCGACGCCGGACAGCCGTACCTCGCGGTCGTCGACTACGCGCACAAGACCGACGCCGTCGAATCCGTCCTGCGCTCCCTGCAGAAGGTCACCGAGGGCCGGGTGCACATCGTGCTCGGCTGCGGCGGCGACCGCGACACGACGAAGCGCGGCCCGATGGGCGCCGCCGCGGCCCGGCTCGCCGACACCGCCGTACTGACCTCCGACAACCCCCGCTCCGAGGACCCTCTCGCGATCCTCGCCGCGATGCTCTCCGGCGCGGCCGAGGTGCCCGTCCACGAGCGCGGCGACGTGCTCGTGGACGCCGACCGGGCCGCGGCCATCGCCGCCGCGGTCGCCCGTGCCGAGCCCGGTGACACCGTGCTGGTGGCCGGAAAGGGACACGAGCAGGGCCAGGACATCCACGGAGTGGTACGTCCTTTCGACGACCGCGAGGTCCTGCGTGAGGCCATCGAGGGCTCCCTGGGACGCACCGGCGCCGCGCAGGCCCCCGAGGGCCGCGTACACACCCATGAGAACAACAGTCAGGGATGACCAAGTGATCGCCCTTTCCCTCGCCGAGATCGCCGGAATCGTCGGTGGGCAGCCGCACGACGTGCCGGACCTGTCCGCCGCCGTCACCGGCCCCGCCGTCATCGACTCCCGGGAGGTGCGGCAGGGCTCGCTGTTCGCCGCGTTCGCGGGTGAGCGGGTCGACGGCCACGACTACGCGCAGCGCGCCGTCGAGGCGGGCGCGGTGGCCGTGCTCGCCGCCCGCCCCGTCGGTGTGCCGGCGATCGTCGTCGACGACGTCGTGGCCGCGCTCGGCGCCCTCGCCCGCGCCGTCGTCGAACGCCTCGGCACCACCGTCGTCGGGCTGACCGGCTCGGCCGGCAAGACGTCCACGAAGGACCTGATCGCCCAGCTCCTGGAGCGCAGGGCGCCCACGGTCTGGACGCCCGGCTCCCTCAACAACGAGATCGGCCTGCCGCTCACCGCGCTGCGCGCAACGGCGGAAACCCGCCACCTCGTGCTGGAGATGGGCGCGCGGGGCATCGGCCACATCCACTACCTCGCGGACCTGACACCGCCGCGGATCGGCCTGGTCCTCAACGTGGGCAGCGCCCACATCGGGGAGTTCGGCAGCCGTGAGGCCATCGCCCGGGCCAAGGGTGAGCTCGTGGAGGTCCTCCCGGAGGACGGCGCCGCGATCCTCAACGCCGACGACCCGCTCGTGCGGGCGATGTCGTCCCGCACAAAAGCCCGGGTGCTCCTCTTCGGAGAGGCCCCGGATGCGGACGTACGGGGAGAGAACGTACGGCTCACGGAAGACGGACGCCCCGCTTTCGAGCTCCACACACCCACCGGGTGCAGCGACGTGACCCTGCGCCTGTACGGTGAGCACCACGTGTCGAACGCGCTCGCCGCGGCCGCCGTCGCCCATGAGCTGGGCATGTCCGTGACCGAGATCGCCGATGCGCTCTCCGGGGCGGGCACCCTCTCCCGCTGGCGCATGGAGGTCACCGAGCGTCCGGACGGTGTGACGGTCGTCAATGACGCCTACAACGCGAACCCCGAATCCATGAAGGCCGCACTCCGTGCGCTGGCCGCCATGGGCAAGGCCCGACGGGCGGACGGGGGGCGCACGTGGGCGGTGCTCGGTCAGATGGCCGAGCTCGGTGACGCGTCGCTCGCCGAGCACGACGCGGTCGGACGGCTCGCCGTCCGGCTCAACGTCAGCAAGCTCGTCGCTGTCGGGGGGCAAGAGGCCTCCTGGCTGCAACTGGGCGCATATAACGAGGGTTCGTGGGGTGAGGAGTCGGTGCACGTGTCCGACGCACAGGCGGCCGTCGACCTGTTGCGCAGTGAACTGCGCCCGGGAGACGTCGTGCTGGTGAAGGCGTCCCGGTCGGTCGGCCTGGAGAAGGTCGCCATGGCACTGCTGGAGACGACCGAGGGCGAGGTCGCCGTCCGATGAGGCAGATCCTCTTCGCGGGGGCCATAGGGCTCTTCCTGACCCTGGTCGGCACCCCGCTGCTGATCAAACTTCTGGCCCGCAAGGGCTACGGGCAGTTCATCCGGGACGACGGCCCGCGTACCCACGGCAGCAAAAAGGGCACACCCACCATGGGTGGCATCGCCTTCATCCTGGCGACGATCATCGCGTACGTCCTGGCGAAGGTGATCACCGGCGAGGAGATGCGCTTCTCCGGCGTCCTCGTCCTGTTCCTGATGGCCGGGATGGGCCTCGTCGGCTTCCTCGACGACTACATCAAGATCGTGAAGCAGCGCTCGCTGGGCCTGCGGGCCAAGGCGAAGATGGCCGGCCAGCTGATCGTCGGCATCGCCTTCGCGGTGCTCTCGCTCCAGTTCGCGGACATCCGGGGCAACACCCCGGCATCGACCAGGCTCTCGTTCGTCGAGGACTTCGGCTGGTCCATCGGCCCGGTGCTGTTCGTCGTCTGGGCCCTGTTCATGATCCTCGCCATGTCCAACGGCGTGAACCTGACGGACGGTCTGGACGGCCTGGCCACGGGCGCGTCGGTGATGGTCTTCGGCGCGTACACCTTCATCGGGCTCTGGCAGTTCCAGGAGTCCTGCGCCAACGCGACCACCCTGACCAATCCACAGGCGTGTTTCGAGGTGCGCGACCCACTCGACCTCGCGGTCGTCGCCTCGGCACTCATGGGAGCCTGCTTCGGCTTCCTGTGGTGGAACACCTCGCCCGCGAAGATCTTCATGGGTGACACCGGCTCGCTCGCCCTCGGCGGCGCGCTCGCGGGCCTGGCCATCTGCTCCCGCACGGAGTTCCTGATGGCCATCCTCGGCGGTCTCTTCGTGATGATCACGATGTCCGTGGTCATCCAGGTCGGCTCCTTCAAGATGACCGGCAAGCGGGTCTTCCGGATGGCGCCGCTCCAGCACCACTTCGAACTCAAGGGGTGGTCCGAGGTCCTTGTCGTGGTCCGCTTCTGGATCATCCAGGGCATGTGCGTGATCGTCGGACTCGGCCTCTTCTACGCGGGATGGGCAGCCAAGAAGTGAGCAACGTGGACTGGCAGGGCAAGCACGTCACGGTCGCCGGGCTCGGCGTCAGCGGTATCCCCGCCGCCCGCGCCCTGCACGAGCGGGGCGCCCTCGTCACCGTCGTCAACGACGGCGACGACGAACGCTCCCGCGCCCAGGCGGCCGAGCTGGAGGCACTCGGGATCACCGTGCGCCTCGGCGACGGCGCGACCCTGCCCGCGTCCACCGAGCTCGTCGTCACGGCTCCCGGCTGGAAGCCGGACAAGCCCCTCTTCCTCGCAGCCGCCGAGGCGGACGTCCCCGTCTGGGGCGACGTCGAACTCGCCTGGCGGCTGCGGGGGCCGGGCGCCGCGCCCTGGCTCGCGGTCACCGGCACCAACGGCAAGACCACGACCGTGCGGATGCTCGCCTCGATCCTCGAAGCGGCCGGCCTGCGCACGGCCGCCGTCGGCAACATCGGGGTGTCCCTGCTGGACGCGGTCCTCGGCGACGAGGAGTACGACGTACTCGCCGTCGAGCTCTCCAGCTACCAGCTGCACCGGGCTCCCTCCCTGCGGGCGCACTCCGGAGCCGTGCTGAACCTGGCCCCGGACCACCTCGACTGGCACGGGTCCATGGCCGGTTACGCCGCCGACAAGGGCCGGATCTACGAGGGCAACAGCGTCGCCTGCGTGTACAACGCCCAGGACCCGGCGACGGAGGACCTCGTGCGCGAGGCCGACGTCGAGGAGGGCTGCCGGGCCATCGGCTTCACCCTCGGTACGCCGGGCCCCTCGCAGCTCGGCGTGGTCGACGGCATCCTCGTCGACCGGGCCTTCGTCGCCAACCGCCACAAGCAGGCGCAGGAGCTCGCCGAGGTCGGCGACGTCGATCCGCCGGCTCCCCACAACATCGCCAACGCCCTGGCCGCGGCGGCGCTGGCCCGCGCCTTCGGCGTGCAGCCCGCCGCCGTACGGGACGGGCTGCGGGCCTTCCGCCCCGACGCCCACCGCATCGAACACGTCGCCGACGTCGCCGGCGTCACGTACGTCGACGACTCCAAGGCCACCAACACCCACGCCGCCGAAGCCTCCCTCGCGGCCTACGAACCGATCGTCTGGATCGCCGGCGGTCTCGCCAAGGGCGCCACCTTCGACGAACTGGCCGTCGGAGCCGCGAAGCGGCTGAGGGGTGCCGTACTGATGGGCGCCGACCGGGCGCTGATCCGCGAGGCACTGGCGCGACACGCCCCCGAGGTACCGGTGGTCGACCTCGACCGGACCGACACTGGGGCGATGTCCGCAGCGGTCCGCGAAGCGGCACGGCTGGCCCGGCCGGGCGACACCGTCCTGCTGGCCCCGGCGTGTGCCTCGATGGACATGTTCGTCAACTACAACAAGCGGGGCGAGGCGTTCGCGGAGGCGGTCCGCCGACTCGCCGACGAGAGCGCCTGACGGGCCCGGAGTCCGCGTCGTACCGTCCCGGAGGACCGGAGCCGCCGGGAGCCCGGTCACGAGCGGCACCGCCGGAGGTCCGGGCCCCGGTGACAGCCCCGGGCACGAGCAGTGGAGGGGACAGCGACAATGCCGGCCGACGAGAGTTCAGCCGCGCGCGGAGCCGGCCGCTCACGGGCGACCGCGGCGATCAGCCGGGTGATCTCCCCGTCCCCCGTCCCGCTGCCCGCGGGCCTCGCTCTGCGGAGCCGGCCCGCCGCCGGTCCCCGACGGCCCGCCGCACCGCGTGGCAGGGCCCGTGGAGCGGGCACACCGCCCCGGCCGCCCCGGGGCGGCGGGGTCCGGCGCACGTACGAGCGGCTGCGACGGGCCTGGGACCGCCCTCTGACGGCGTACTACGTGATCCTCGGGTCCAGCCTCCTGATCACCGTGCTCGGCCTCGTCATGGTCTACTCCGCCTCGATGATCAAGGCGCTGGAGCTGGCACGGCCCGGCACGTACTTCTTCCGCAAGCAGTTCCTGGCCGCCGTGATCGGGGCCGGACTGATGCTGCTGGCCGCCAGGGTGCCCGTCAGGCTGCACCGGGCGCTGGCCTATCCGCTGCTCATGGTCACGGTCTTCCTCATGGTCCTGGTGCAGGTGCCGGGGATAGGGATGTCGGTCAACGGCAACCAGAACTGGATCCACCTCGGCGGCCCCTTCCAGCTCCAGCCCAGTGAGTTCGGCAAGCTCGCCCTCATCCTGTGGGGCGCGGACCTGCTGGCCCGGAAGCAGGACAAGCGGCTGCTGGCCCAGTGGAAACACATGCTCGTGCCGCTCGTTCCGGTCGCCTTCATGCTGCTCGGACTGATCATGCTCGGCGGTGACATGGGCACCGCGATCATCCTCACCGCGATCCTCTTCGGCCTGCTCTGGCTGGCCGGCGCCCCCACCCGGCTCTTCGCCGGGGTGCTCGCCGTCGCCGGTCTGATCGGATTCGCCCTCATCACGACCAGCCCCAACCGGATGTCGCGGCTCAGCTGCATCGGCGCGTCCGAGCCCGGCCCCGGCGACTCGTGCTGGCAGGCGGTGCACGGAATCTACGCTCTGGCGTCCGGCGGATGGTTCGGTTCCGGACTGGGCGCGAGTGTGGAAAAATGGGGCCAACTTCCGGAACCCCACACCGACTTCATCTTCGCCATCACCGGGGAGGAACTGGGTCTGGCGGGGACGCTGTCGGTACTGGCCCTCTTCGCGGCTCTAGGCTATGCGGGTATCCGCGTGGCCGGACGCACGGAGGACCCCTTCGTGAGGTACGCAGCGGGAGGCGTGACCACCTGGATCACGGCGCAGGCCGTGATCAACATCGGTGCGGTGCTCGGCCTGTTGCCGATCGCCGGTGTCCCGCTGCCGCTGTTCTCCTACGGGGGCTCGGCCCTGCTGCCGACCATGTTCGCGGTGGGGCTCATGATCGCCTTCGCGCGGGAGGACCCTGCGGCGGGAGCGGCCCTGGCCCTGCGGAGGCCCGGGGTCAGATGGAAGACGATGAGACGGCGCGTCATGAAGCGTCCGTCCGGAGAGCGGTGAATTTCGGTGCATGTCGTACTCGCCGGCGGGGGGACCGCCGGGCACATCGAGCCCGCGCTTGCCCTCGCAGACGCCCTGCGGAGGCAGGACCCGGCCGTGGGAATCACTGCCCTCGGCACGGAACGAGGACTGGAGACCAGGCTCGTACCCGAGCGGGGGTACGAGCTGGCACTGATCCCCGCGGTACCGCTGCCGCGCAAGCCCACACCCGAGCTGATCACCGTCCCCGGACGGCTGCGCGGCACCATCAAGGCCGCCGAGCAGATCCTGGAGCGCACCAAGGCGGACTGCGTGGTCGGCTTCGGGGGTTACGTGGCCCTGCCCGGCTACCTCGCGGCCAAGCGCGCCGGGGTCCCGATCGTCGTCCATGAGGCCAACGCGCGGCCGGGCCTGGCCAACAAGATCGGTTCCCGGTACGCCCACGGGGTCGCCGTCTCCACCCCGGACAGCAAGCTGCGCGACGCCCGCTACATCGGCATCCCGCTGCGCCGGACCATCGCCACCCTCGACAGGGCCAGGGTCCGCCCGGAGGCGCGTGCGGCCTTCGGCCTCGACCCCAACCTCCCGACACTGCTGGTCTCCGGCGGTTCGCAGGGCGCCCGCCACCTCAACGAGGTGGTCACCAGGATCGCGCCGCTGCTCCAGCGGTCCGGAATCCAGATCCTTCATGTGGTCGGCCCGAAGAACGAATTGCCGCGCATCGACAACATGCCCGGGATGCCGCCCTACATCCCGGTACCGTACGTGGACCGGATGGATCTCGCGTACGCCGCGGCCGACATGATGCTCTGCCGCGCCGGCGCGATGACCGTCGCCGAACTCTCCGCCGTCGGGCTGCCCGCCGCCTACGTCCCGTTGCCGATCGGCAACGGCGAACAGCGGCTGAACGCCCAGCCGGTGGTCAACGCCGGCGGCGGTCTGCTGGTGGACGACGCGGCGCTCACCCCGGAGTGGGTACAGGGCAACGTCCTTCCGGTGCTCTCGGATCCGCACCGGCTGTACGAGATGTCCCGTGCCGCCGCGGAGTTCGGGCGACGGGACGCCGACGACCTGCTCGTCGGCATGGTGTACGAGGCGATTGCCTCCCGCCGCCAGGCGTGAGGCGGTGCGGGCCCGGGGCACGCGCCCCGGGCCCGGCGAAGGAGCGAGCGTGGCCGGACCGACGACCGCCCAGCGCGGTGAGACCGGACGGGCCGACACACCGGCCCGTCCGCCGCACATCGGCCCCGAGGGGCGACGTCTGACGGGCCGTACCCGGCTGGTCCTGGCCGCAGTCGGTCTCGTGCTGACGGCCGCGGCCACGGTCTGGTTGCTCTACGGCTCGTCCTGGCTGCGGCTGGAGCGGGTGACGACCACCGGCACCGGTGTCCTGACCCGGAGCGAGGTGGAGGCCGTCGCGGCAGCCCCCGTAGGGTCCCCGCTGATCTCCGTGGACACCGAGGCGATCGCGGACAGGCTGCGCAGGAAGCTGCCCCGTGTCGACTCCGTGGACGTCGTACGGTCATGGCCGCACGAGGTCAGCCTCGAAGTGACAGAACGCAAACCGGTCCTGTTGGTGAAAAAGGGCAAGAAATTCGTCGAAGTGGATGCGAAGGGCGTACGTTTTGCAACGGTGGACAAAGCGCCCCCGCATGTTCCGCTTCTGGAATTGACGCCTGCCCGGTCGGCGAGTCTGCGTCGCTTCGGCAGTGACCGTCTGCTTCGGGAAGCGGTCGGTGTGGCGGGGGACCTTCCGGGGAAGGTGGCCGGGGAGACCGAGGTCGTACGCGTCATCTCGTACGACTCCGCCGTCCTGGAACTGACCGGGGGGCGCACCGTGATGTGGGGCAGCAGCGAGGAAGGACCCGTCAAGGCGCGGGTGCTCACCGCTCTGATGAAGGCGTCCCCCGAAGCGGGGCACTTCGACGTGAGCGCTCCCACGGCCCCTGCGGTGTCGAAGAGTTGACGCACGTTTGGCCTGGCCAGACCCCTGGTTGGTCACCGCTATGGATGATCACATAGGGTGAAAAGAAAAACGGGAGGTTCGGCGTGTTCGTTGAACGTGCGCCACTTGTCGACTTAGTGTCCTGTTCGGAAGAGTCCAAGAAGCAGACACACTGGTAACCCTAAACTTCAACGTTAGGGTTTGGGTCGGCGTCCGGACCGACCCAATCGGCATCCGTCGTCGCGGCGGGACCACCGCCAAGCGACGACACGTAACTCGAGGCGAGAGGCCTTCGACGTGGCAGCACCGCAGAACTACCTCGCAGTCATCAAGGTCATCGGTGTCGGCGGCGGTGGTGTCAATGCCATCAACCGAATGATCGAGGTCGGTCTCAAGGGCGTCGAGTTCATCGCGATCAACACCGATGCGCAAGCACTGTTGATGAGCGACGCCGACGTCAAGCTCGACGTCGGCCGTGAACTCACCCGTGGCCTCGGCGCCGGGGCGAACCCGGCCGTCGGTCGCAAGGCGGCAGAGGACCACCGTGAGGAGATCGAGGAGGTCCTCAAGGGGGCCGACATGGTCTTCGTCACCGCCGGAGAGGGCGGTGGCACCGGCACCGGCGGCGCACCCGTCGTCGCCAACATCGCGCGCTCACTGGGTGCCCTGACGATCGGTGTGGTCACCCGGCCGTTCACCTTCGAGGGCCGGCGGCGCGCGAACCAGGCGGAGGACGGCATCGCCGAGCTCCGCGAAGAGGTCGACACCCTCATCGTCATTCCCAACGACCGGCTGCTGTCCATCTCGGACCGGCAGGTCAGCGTGCTCGACGCCTTCAAGTCGGCCGACCAGGTGCTGCTCTCGGGCGTCCAGGGCATCACCGATCTCATCACGACCCCGGGTCTGATCAACCTCGACTTCGCCGACGTCAAGTCGGTCATGTCCGAGGCCGGATCGGCGCTCATGGGCATCGGCTCCGCGCGCGGCGACGACCGTGCGGTGGCCGCCGCGGAGATGGCGATCTCCTCGCCGCTCCTGGAGGCGTCCATCGACGGCGCCCGCGGTGTCCTGCTCTCCATCTCCGGCGGCAGCGACCTCGGTCTCTTCGAGATCAACGAGGCCGCCCAGCTGGTGAGCGAGGCGGCCCACCCGGAGGCGAACATCATCTTCGGCGCGGTCATCGACGACGCGCTGGGTGACGAGGTGCGCGTCACCGTCATCGCCGCGGGCTTCGACGGCGGACAGCCGCCGGCCCGCCGGGAGAACGTCCTCGGGTCGAGCACGGGCAAGCGCGAGGAGCCGGCTCCGCCGGCCCGGACCACCGAACCGGCGCGCCCGGCCGGCGGACTGGGCTCCGTGCCCCCGCGCGAGGAGCCCCAGACGCCGGCCGAGCCGGCGCCGGTGGCGAACGAGAGCCCGCTGTCGCCGGTTTCCCCGCCGCACGTCCCGACGGCCCGTCCCTACCAGGACACCCAGGCCGAAGAGCTGGACGTACCGGACTTCTTGAAGTGATAGGTCCGCAGCACGCGGTGAAAGCCGCGGAGTCCTCGCCGGGCGGCGCCCATTTCGCCTTCACCGACAGGTGGGGCGGAGTGAGCGCCGTTCCGTACGAGGAGCTCAACCTCGGCGGTGCGGTCGGCGACGACCCCGCCGCCGTCCGCACCAACCGTGCACGCGCTGCCCGTTCCCTGGGTCTCGACCCGGCCCGGGTGGTCTGGATGAACCAGGTGCACGGGCGTGACGTGGCCGTGGTCGACGGCCCCTGGGGTGACTCCGCCTCGGACCTCCCCGCCGTGGACGCGGTGGTGACGGCGCGGCGCGGGCTCCCGCTCGCGGTGCTCACCGCCGACTGCACGCCGGTGCTGCTCGCCGATCCGGTGGCCGGTGTCGTCGCGGCCGCCCACGCGGGACGGCCCGGTCTGGTCGCGGGAGTCGTCCCGGCCACGGTCGAGGCCATGGCCGCACTCGGCGCGGAACCGTCCCGGATCACCGCGCACACCGGGCCGGCCGTCTGCGGACGCTGCTACGAGGTGCCGGAGCGGATGCGGGCCGACGTCGCCGGAGCCGTCCCGGCGGCGTGGTCGGAGACCAGCTGGGGAACACCCGCGGTGGACGTCACGGCCGGAGTGCACGCCCAGCTCGCCGAGCTCGGCGTCGGCGACCTGCACGGCTCGCCGTTCTGCACCCTGGAATCCGGCGACCATTTCTCGTACCGCCGCGACCGCACCACGGGTCGGCTCGCCGGATATGTCTGGTTGGACTGATAAGGCATGACGGATCGCAGAACGCAACTCGCGGCGAACCTGGCACGGGTGGAGGAACGCATTGCCTCCGCCTGCGCGTCGGCCGGCCGTGAGCGGGAAGAAGTGACCCTCGTCGTGGTCACCAAGACCTACCCCGCGAGCGACGTGCGCATTCTGCACGAACTGGGTGTGCGGCATGTCGCGGAGAACCGGGACCAGGACGCGGCACCGAAAGCCGCCGCTTGTGCGGATCTGTCGCTCACGTGGCACTTTGTCGGACAGTTGCAGACCAACAAGGTCCGCTCCGTGGTCGGGTATGCCGATGTGGTGCAGTCGGTGGACCGGGTGAAGCTGGTCACCGCGCTCTCGGCGGCGGCGGTCAGGGGCGGGCGTGAACTCGGCTGCCTCATCCAGGTCGCACTCGACGCGGAGAGCGGCGAGCACGGGGACCGGGGTGGTGTCGCACCGGACGCGATCGAGGAGTTGGCCGCGTCGGTGGAAGCGGCGGAAGGGCTCAGGCTCGACGGCCTGATGACCGTCGCCCCGCTCGCCGGCCCTTATGCCGGCCGGCAACGGGCGGCGTTCGACCGGCTGATGGAATTCTCATCCCGCCTGCGCGGGAACCATCCGGCTGCGAACATGGTCTCTGCCGGGATGAGTGCGGATCTCGAGGACGCGATTGCGGCCGGGGCGACACATGTACGCATCGGTACGGCAGTGCTCGGAGTCCGACCCCGGCTCGGGTAACGTCGCGAAGCAAGTCGGACCACAGCAGAAAATATGGTCATTCCCGCTCGAAGCGGGCAGGCCGGAGTGGATCTCGGGCACTTGGTGACACGAATGCCGATCCACCACAGAGCGGAGGACTCGGAGCATGGCCGGCGCGATGCGCAAGATGGCGGTCTACCTCGGCCTCGTGGAGGACGATGGGTACGACGGCCCGGGGTTCGACCCCGACGACGAATTCGAACCCGAGCCGGAGCCCGAGCGGGACCGGAGGCGGCACCAGCCCGTGCAGCCGGTGGAGCGGGAACGGGACGAACCGGTGCGAGCGGTGCAGCCGCCCGCACCGCGGGAACCGGTTCAGCTCCCGGCGGAAAGCGGACGACCCGCCCGAATCGCCCCCGTGGCATCCATCACACCTGACCGCCCGAACCTGGAGAAGAACGCACCGGTGATCATGCCCAAGGTTGTGTCCGAGCGTGAGCCCTACAGGATCACCACGCTGCACCCCAGGACCTATAACGAGGCCCGTACCATCGGGGAACACTTCCGTGAGGGCACTCCGGTGATCATGAATCTCACGGAGATGGACGACACCGATGCGAAGCGACTTGTCGACTTTGCCGCGGGACTCGTCTTCGGTCTCCATGGCAGCATTGAGCGTGTGACACAGAAGGTGTTCCTGTTGTCGCCTGCTAACGTCGATGTCACGGCGGAGGACAAGGCCCGCATCGCAGAGGGCGGGTTCTTCAACCAGAGCTGAGAACACCGGGAACGAACCCGGCCGGGAGGCCGGGCTGTGAAAGCCAGGGGAGAGGGAAGCGCGGAACATGGGCGTCGCACTGGATGTGGTCTATATCGCGCTGATGTGTTTCCTCATCGTGCTGATCTTCCGGCTGGTCATGGACTATGTCTTCCAGTTCGCACGTTCATGGCAGCCAGGCAAGACGATGGTGGTCGTTCTTGAGGGCACTTACACTGTCACGGATCCACCGTTGAAGCTTCTGCGGCGGTTCATACCGCCGTTGCGTCTCGGGGGCGTGGCACTTGACCTGTCCTTCTTCGTTCTGATGATCATCGTTTACATTCTGCTCAATCTCGTGGGCAAGCTAGCGAGCAGCGTGTGAACGATACGGTCTTGCCGACTGCCGACGACTACGTAGAGGTGAAGAAGAGATGCCGCTGACCCCCGAGGACGTGCGGAACAAGCAGTTCACGACCGTCCGCCTCCGAGAAGGCTATGACGAGGACGAGGTCGATGCCTTCCTCGACGAGGTCGAGTCGGAACTGACCCGTCTGCTCCGTGAGAACGAGGACCTGCGCGCCAAGCTGGCCGCCGCGACTCGTGCGGCCGCGCAGAACCAGCAGCAGCAGGGAATGCGTAAACCGCCGGAGCAGCAGGACCGGCCGGGGGCCCCGGTGCCCGCTGCCATATCTGGTCCGCCGGTGCAGCAGCAGCCCCCGCAGATGGGTCCCCCCCAGCTGCCCGGTGGCGCTCCGCAGCTGCCTGCCGGTCCCAGTGGTCATGGCCCGCAGGGCGGCCACGGCCCCGGTCCGCAGGGCCAGCACGGCCCCGGCCCGATGCAGGGCGGTCCCATGGGCGGCCCCATGGGCGGTCATGCCCCGCAGCAGCAGATGCAGCAGCAGCAGATGCAGCAGCAGCAGATGCAGCAGCAGCAGATGCAGCAGCCCGGCCAGGGCCCTGGTGGTGACAGTGCCGCCCGTGTCCTCTCCCTTGCCCAGCAGACCGCCGACCAGGCGATCGCGGAGGCCCGTTCCGAGGCCAACAAGATCGTCGGTGAGGCGCGCAGCCGTGCCGAGGGTCTCGAGCGTGACGCCCGGGCCAAGGCGGACGCCCTGGAGCGGGACGCGCAGGAGAAGCACCGCGTGGCGATGGGCTCGCTGGAGTCGGCCCGCGCGACGCTGGAGCGCAAGGTCGAGGACCTGCGCGGCTTCGAGCGCGAGTACCGGACCCGCCTGAAGTCCTACCTGGAGAGCCAGCTGCGTCAGCTGGAGACCCAGGCCGACGACTCGCTGGCTCCGCCGCGGACCCCCGCCGCCGCTTCGCTGCCGCCGTCGCCTTCGCTGGCTCCGGCCGGTGCGGGTGCGATGGGACACACCATGGGCGGTAACCACGGTGGTCACGGCAGCCAGCAGATGGGCAGCGGCAACCAGTCGATGGGCGGTGGACCGTCGTACGGCGGTGGCCAGCAGCAGATGGCTCCCGCGATGACCCAGCCGATGGCGCCGGTGCGGCCGCAGGCGCCGCAGCCGATGCAGCAGGCTCCGTCGCCGATGCGCGGGTTCCTGATCGACGAGGACGACAACTGAGCGGTTCGCGCTCGCTGAGCGCGTAGCCGTCGGCAGGCAGAGGGCCGGGCCCCGGGGTTTCCCCGGGGCCCGGCCCTTTTGCGTGGGCGCAGTCCCGGGCGGGGGTGCGGGTGCCGGCCGGGTGAGCGGGACGCCTGCGGCAGGGCCGTCCCCCTGCCCGCCCCTTCCCGGGACCGGGGTCCCGCCCCGGGCCCCGCTCCTCGGACGCCGGGGGGGGGCTTGGCAGGTGGGGCAGGGCCGAGGGTCCGGGCAGGGAGCGAGAGCCGGAGGCCGGGGGCGTGGGCCAGGAGGCAGGGACGGCGGGGCGACGGGGGAGGGCAGGGCGGGCGGGAACAGCGAAGGGCCCGGCCGGAACGTGTCCGGCCGGGCCCTCGGAGCGTGATGCGGGTTACCGCTCCGTCTTGCGGAGACGGAACGTCAAGGACAGGCCCTCGTCCTCGAACGGGGTGCCGTACGTGTCGTCCGCCTCACCCTGCGCGTAGTCCAGGGCCAGGACCTCGTCCGCGATGAGGGCCGCGTGCGCGGTCAGGGCCTCGGCCGTCGCGGGCGAGGCCGATGTCCAGCGGACGGCGATCCGGTCCGCCACGTCCAGACCGCTGTTCTTGCGTGCCTCCTGGATCAGCCGGATCGCGTCACGGGCGAGTCCGGCGGCCCGCAGCTCCGGAGTGATCTCCAGGTCCAGGGCGACCGTCGCGCCCGAGTCGGACGCCACCGACCAGCCCTCTCGCGGGGTCTCCGTGATGATGACCTCGTCGGGGGCGAGGGTGATCTGTTCACCGTCGACCTCCACCGTGGCCGTGCCCTCACGCAGTGCCAGGCCGAGCGCGGCGGCGTCGGCGTTCGCAACGGCCTTGGCCACCGCCTGGACTCCCTTGCCGAACCGCTTGCCCAGCGCGCGGAAGTTCGCCTTCGCCGTGGTGTCGACCAGCGAGCCGCCGACTTCCGAGAGCGAGGCCAGGGAGGAGACGTTCAGCTCCTCCGTGATCTGCGCGCGCAGCTCCGGCGTGAGCGACTCGAAGCCCGCAGCCGCGACCAGGGCCCGCGACAGCGGCTGCCGGGTCTTGACACCCGACTCGGCGCGCGTGGCCCGGCCGAGTTCCACCAGACGTCGTACCAGCGCCATCTGCGACGAGAGCGCCGGATCGATCGACGCCGGGTCCGCCTTCGGCCAGTCGGACAGGTGCACCGACTCCGGGGCCTCCGGGTCGACGGGGACGATCAGGTCCTGCCAGACCCGCTCCGTGATGAACGGAGTCAGCGGGGCCATCAGCCGGGTGACCGTCTCCACGACCTCGTGCAGCGTGCGCAGCGCCGCCTTGTCACCCTGCCAGAAGCGGCGGCGCGAGCGGCGGACGTACCAGTTGGACAGGTCGTCGACGAACGCCGAGAGCAGCTTGCCCGCGCGCTGGGTGTCGTATCCCTCAAGCGCCTTGGTGACCTCCTCCACCAGGGTGCCGAGCTCGCTCAGCAGCCAGCGGTCCAGGACCGTGCGGTCGGCGGGGACCGGATCGGCCGCGGACGGCGCCCACTTCGACGTGCGGGCGTACAGGGCCTGGAACGCCACCGTGTTCCAGTACGTGAGGAGGGTCTTGCGGACGACCTCCTGGATCGTGCCGTGGCCCACGCGGCGCGCCGCCCACGGGGAGCCGCCCGCCGCCATGAACCAGCGGACCGCGTCGGCGCCGTGCTGGTCCATCAGCGGGATGGGCTGGAGGATGTTGCCCAGGTGCTTGGACATCTTCCGGCCGTCCTCGGCGAGGATGTGGCCGAGGCACACCACGTTCTCGTACGACGACTTGTCGAAGACGAGCGTGCCGACGGCCATCAGGGTGTAGAACCAGCCGCGGGTCTGGTCGATGGCCTCCGAGATGAACTGCGCCGGATAGCGGCTCTCGAAGATCTCCTTGTTCTTGTACGGGTAGCCCCACTGTGCGAACGGCATCGAGCCCGAGTCGTACCAGGCGTCGATGACCTCCGGGACGCGGGACGCCTCCAGCCGGCAGTTCTCGTGCGAGCAGGTGAACGTGATCTCGTCGATGAACGGGCGGTGCGGGTCCAGGGCCGACTGGTCGCGGCCGGTGAGCCCGGAGAGCTCGGCGCGGGAGCCGACACAGGTCAGGTGGTTGTCCTCGCAGCGCCAGATGGGCAGCGGAGTGCCCCAGTAACGGTTGCGGGACAGCGCCCAGTCGACGTTGTTGTTCAGCCAGTCGCCGAAGCGCCCGGTCTTGACGGAGTCCGGGAACCAGTTGGTCTTCTCGTTCTCCTGGAGGAGCCGGTCCTTGACCGCCGTCGTGCGGATGTACCAGGACGGCTGCGCGTAGTACAGCAGGGCCGTGTGGCAACGCCAGCAGTGCGGGTAGCTGTGCTCGTACGGGACGTGGCGGAAGAGCCTGCCGCGCGCGGCCAGGTCCTCGGTGAGGGCCTCGTCGGCCTTCTTGAAGAAGACGCCGCCGACGAGCGGGAGATCCTCCTCGAAGGTGCCGTCGGGGCGGACCGGGTTGACGACCGGGAGGCCGTACGCGCGGCAGACGAGGAGGTCGTCGGCGCCGAACGCGGGGGACTGGTGGACCAGACCCGTGCCGTCCTCGGTCGTGACGTACTCGGCGTTGACGACGAAGTGCGCCTCGCTCGGGAACTCGATCAGCTGGAACGGGCGTTCGTACGTCCAGCGCTCCATCTCGCGGCCGGTGAAGGTCTCACCGGTCAACTCCCACCCCTCGCCGAGCGCCTTCTCGACCAGGGGCCGGGCCACGACCAGCTTCTCCGCACCGTCCGTCGCGACGACGTAGGTGACGTCGGGGTGCGCGGCGACAGCGGTGTTGGAGACCAGGGTCCAGGGAGTCGTCGTCCAGACGAGCAGCGCGGCCTCGCCGGCCAGCGGCCCGCCCGTCAGCGGGAAGCGTACGAAGACCGAGGGGTCGACGACCGTCTCGTACCCCTGGGCGAGCTCGTGGTCCGAGAGACCGGTGCCGCAGCGGGGGCACCAGGGGGCGACGCGGTGGTCCTGGACCAGCAGGCCCTTGCCGAAGATCTCCTTCAGCGACCACCACACGGAGTCGACGTACTCCGGGTCCATCGTGCGGTAGGCGTCGTCGAGGTCGACCCAGTAACCCATACGGGTCGTGAGCTCGGTGAACGCGTCGGTGTGGCGGGTGACGGACTCGCGGCACTTCGCGTTGAACTCGGCGATGCCGTAGGCCTCGATGTCCTTCTTGCCGTTGAAGCCCAGCTCCTTCTCCACCGCGAGCTCGACCGGCAGGCCGTGACAGTCCCAGCCGGCCTTACGCCCGACGTGGTACCCCTGCATGGTGCGGAAGCGCGGAAAGACGTCCTTGAAGACGCGGGCCTCGATGTGGTGGGCCCCGGGCATGCCGTTGGCGGTCGGCGGGCCCTCGTAGAAGACCCACTCGGGGCGGCCCTCGGACTGTTCGAGGCTCTTGGCGAAGACCTTGCTGTCGCGCCAGAAGTCGAGCACGGCGTGCTCGAGGGCGGGCAGGTCGACCTGGGCGGGTACCTGGCGGTACTGCGGCGATGTCATGTGCGGGCTTCCTCCGGCGGACGTCTTCCACTTCCGTCGGAGGGACGAGAGCCGGATCAGCTCCCGCGGTACCACCCTCCTTGGCCGCGGGCACGCACCCGTGGCCCCCTCATTGGGGTCGCGATGCCGGGTCTAATGGCCTCGTACCCGCGGGCGGAGCCCACAGTCCGAAGCGTTCTTCCGGCGACTCCGGGGTGATCTTCACGACGCGCTCGCCCCCGGGCTCCCACCGTCCCCGGGTCGCTCCTGGCTGCGTACGACGCTACTCGTCCCATCCATGCCTTTCGCTGCGGCCAGTGTACGGGCCCGTACGGGCGACCGCCGACCGGTTTCGGAGCGACCGGCACACGGGAGGGGCCTGCACCCGAATGGCCAGTCGGCGGGGACGGGGTCCCGGAGGGTGTCCGGAGACGGATTACCGCGCGGGGAGCTGGGCACAACGGTTGCAGACACGTCACCGCCCGGCCGCGGGGAGGGGCTGACCGGCGGCGTGCCCCGTTGCCGCGGAGCTGGGGCCGATTTATCGTCCCAGCACGATTCGCGTGCAAGATCACAATATGTGAAGGGGCCGCGGCCATGGTGGCGAAGAAGGCGGCGGCACGTCCGCCGGAGCCGGAACGGACCGGTGAGGACCCGGCGCCCCACGGGCCGGGGAGGAAGAGCGCAGCCAAGAAGGCGTCGAAGAAGGCCACGGGGGCGGCCCGGGCCGCCGAGCAGACAGGAGCCCACACGGTGGTAGCCAAGAAGAGCGCGGCCCGGACCACGGCTGCAGGAGAGGGCGTCGCGACCGCGGTGCCCCCGGCCAGGGCAGGCGCCGCGACGGCGCCCGGAGACCTGGCCGTCAGGCCGGGGGAGGACCCCTGGACCTCGGAGGAGGCCGACGCGGCGTGGACCGGGCTGACCGGTGAGGCCGTGCGGCTGCGCACCGAGCTGGAGGCGTCGGGCGCGGCACTGGCCGGGCTGATGCGGGACTCCGGGGACGGAGCCGGTGACGACGACGCGGACACCGGCACGAAGAACATCACCAGGGAGCACGAGCTGTCCCTGGCGGCCCACGCCCAGGAGACCCTGGAGCAGACCGAGCGCGCCCTCGCCAGGCTCGACGCGGGGACCTACGGGCTCTGCGAGGTCTGCGGCAAGCCGATCGGCAAGGCGCGGATGCAGGCCTTCCCCCGGGCCACGCTCTGTGTGGAGGACAAGCAGAAGCAGGAGCGGCGCGGCTAGGGCCTTCCGTTCGGTCCGGGCAGGGTCGGCCCTGCCCGGAGGGTGGCCGGGCCTCATCCGGGGTCCGGACCGGTGCCGATCCGGACGAAAGGCACCAGGGACCGGGGGAGCCGGGGAGGATCCGGAGCCTGGGGCCTCTGATTCCCGGGGTGTGTCGTACGCTCGTCCTCAGTCAGGCACCTAGGTTGAGGGACTCACGTGGCAGAGGCGGAGCGCATCATCGGTACGCCGGACATCCCCGATGCCGAGGGGGCCGACGGGGCCGAGCCCCAGCAGCCCGCCGAGGGCGCGGCCCCGGCCGGGAGCGACGAGCCGGGCAGCGGGCGGGGCAGGAAGAGGATCCTCGTCCTGCTCTGCGTCGCCCTCCTGGCCTACCTCCTGGACCTGGGCAGCAAGATGATCGTGGTCGCGAAGCTGGAGCACGAGGAACCGATCGAGATCTTCGGCGAGTGGCTGAAGTTCGACGCGATCCGCAACGCGGGCGCCGCCTTCGGGATCGGCGAGGCCTTCACCGTGATCTTCACGGCCATCGCGGCCGTCGTGATCATCGTGATCATCCGGCTCGCCCGCAAGCTCTACAGCCTGCCCTGGGCCATCGCCCTGGGGCTGCTGCTCGGCGGGGCGCTCGGCAACCTCACCGACCGCATCTTCCGTGCTCCCGGCGTGTTCAAGGGCGCGGTGGTCGACTTCATCGCCCCCGCGCACTTCGCCGTCTTCAACCTCGCCGACTCCGCGATCGTCTGCGGCGGCATCCTGATCGTGATCCTCTCCTTCAAGGGTCTGGACCCCGACGGCACCGTGCACAAGGACTAGTGGGCGCAAGGCATACTCGACTGGTGAGTACGTATCCCGAGGTCCGCACCCTGCCCGTACCCGACGGCCTGGAGGGTGAGCGTGTCGACGCCGCCATCTCCCGGATGTTCGGTTTCTCCCGCACCAAGGCCGCCGAGCTGGCCGCTGCCGGGAAGGTCCAGGTGGACGGCGCGGTGGCCGGGAAGTCCGAGCGGGTGCACGGCGGTGCCTGGCTGGAAGTGGAGATGCCCCAGGCACCCGCTCCCGTCCAGGTCGTCGCCGAGCCCGTCGAGGGCATGGAGATCGTCCATGACGACGACGACATAGTCGTCATCATGAAGCCGGTCGGCGTCGCCGCCCACCCCAGCCCCGGCTGGACCGGCACCACCGTCATCGGCGGCCTCGCCGCCGCCGGCTACCGCATCTCCACGTCGGGTGCCGCCGAGCGCCAGGGCATCGTCCACCGGCTGGACGTCGGCACCTCCGGCCTGATGGTCGTGGCCAAGTCCGAGCGGGCCTACACCCTGCTCAAGGCACAGTTCCGCGACCGGGTCGTCGAGAAGAAGTACCACGCGCTGGTCCAGGGACACCCGGACCCGATGAGCGGAACCATCGACGCCCCGATCGGCCGCCACCCGCAGCACGACTACAAGTGGGCCGTCACCGCCGAGGGCAAGCCCTCCGTGACGCACTACGACCTCATCGAGGCGTACCGCGCGGCCAGCCTGCTCGACATCAAGCTGGAGACCGGGCGCACGCACCAGATCCGCGTGCACATGTCCGCGCACCGCCACCCCTGCGTCGGCGACCTGACGTACGGCGCCGACCCCACGCTGGCCAAGCGCCTCGGTCTGACCCGGCAGTGGCTGCACGCGGTCCGGCTCGGCTTCGAGCACCCGGCCGACGGCAGCTGGGTCGAATTCGAGAGCAGCTACCCGGACGACCTGCGCCACGCCCTCGACACGATCGTGGCGGAGAGTGAATGAACCCCGGGCCCGCTCCGTACAGCACCCGCAGGGCTCTCGACGAGAGCGACCTCGCCGCCTGCTTCCAGGTCCGCAAGGACGTCTTCGTCGGTGAGCAGCGGGTGCCCGAGGAGATCGAGTACGACGCCTACGACGCTTCGGCGGTGCACGTCATCGCCGTGGCCCCGGACGGCTCCGCCCTCGGTACGGGACGGCTGCTGCACGGTGAAGCCGCGGCGGGGAAGACCGGCGGCGACGGCACAGTCGGGTCGCTCGGCCGGCTCGCGGTGACCCGCGCGGCCCGCGGGCTGGGTGTCGGGGCGGCCCTGGTCCGTGCCATGGAGGCGGAGGCCCGCGCACTCGGCCTGGCCGCCGTGGACCTGCACGCCCAGACACACGCACTCGGCTTCTACGAACGCCTCGGCTACACGGCGTACGGCCCCGAGTTCCCGGACGCCGGGATACCGCACCGGGCCATGCGCCGCGCGCTCTGAGCGTGCGGGTGATGCCACCGGCCCGCCGGTCCCGCGTGGCACGCCGGAAGCTCTGACCGGCTGACCAACGGGCCGGCCGAGGCCCGGCGCGCTGCGGAAGGCACAACGTGGACCAGATGGCACTCCTGCTCCTGCTCCTGCTCGGAGCGGTGGTCACGGTGCCGCTCGGGGAACGCCTGCGTCTGCCGGCACCGATCCTGATGACCCTCGCCGGAATCGTCATGGCCTTCGTCAGCTTCGTCCCCGACGTCGACATCCCGCCGGAGTTCATCCTTCCCGCCGTCCTGCCCCCGTTGCTCTACGCCTCCGTGCAGCGCACCTCCTGGCGGCAGTTCGCGGCCAACAAACGGCCGATCTTCCTGCTGGCCGTCGCCCTCGTCTTCGTCACGACGGCGGCCGTGGCCACGGTCGCCCACGCGATGGTCCCCGGCCTGCCCCTCGCCGCCGCCGTCGCCCTGGGCGCGCTCGTCGCGCCGCCCGACCCGGTCGCGGCGACGGCCGTGGCCGGTTCGGTCGGACTGCCGCGCCGGCTCGTGTCGATCCTGGAGGGCGAGGGACTGTTCAACGACGTCACGGCCATCGTCCTCTACCACGTCGCGATCGCCGCCGCCGTCAGCGGCACCTTCTCCCTGCCCGCCGCGTTCGGGCTGCTCGTCCTCTCCGCCGTGGTCGCCGTGGTGGTCGGCCTGGTGCTCGGCTGGCTCACCATCAAACTGATGGGGTTCCTGGGCGACGCCACCCTCCAGGTCGGCCTGACGCTGCTCGTGCCGTTCGTCGGCTACGTACTCGCCGAGGAGCTGATGGGTTCCGGCGTGCTCGCCGTTCTCACCACCGCGCTCTTCCTCGCCGAGCGCACCGCGGACGCCGACGACGTCCTGGGGCGGCTCACCGGCCGGTCCTTCTGGGAGATCGTCGACACCCTCGTCACCGGCGTCGCCTTCGGCCTGATCGGCCTCGAACTGAAGAACGTCTTCGGCACCGCGGACGGACGCGAGCCGCGGCTGCTGGGCTGGGGGATCGCCGTCGTCGCGGTCGTGGTGGGGGTACGGCTCCTGTGGCTGCTGCCCGCCGCCTGGCTCGCCAAGCGGCTGCACACCCGCCGCGACTACAGCGAGGAGATCCCCACCAGCCGGCGCGAGACCGTCATCATGTGGTGGGCCGGAATGCGCGGAGTGGCCTCCGTCGCGCTCGCGCTCGCGATCCCGCTGGAGACGGACGGCGGCAAGCCGTTCCCCGGCCGCGACGAGATCGTCTTCATCGCCTTCGCCGTCGTCATGGCCACCCTCGTCCTCCAGGGCCTGACGCTGCCGTGGCTGGTGCGCAAGCTGGGCGTCCGCGCGGACACGGAGGCCGAACAGGCCCTGGAGCGCGACCTCGCTCTCCGCGCCGCCGCAGCCGCCAGGACCCGGCTCAAGGAGGTCCGGAACACCGAGGAACTCCCTGAGGAGGTCCTGGAGCGGCTGCAGCGTGCGGCGTACGACATCGGGGCCCGGATCAGCCCCGGCATGGTCGACGAGGAGCGACGCGAGGCGTACGCGCAGCGCGCCCGGCGGTTCAAGGAGGTCAACCGGATCCAGCGCGAGATGATGTCGGCCGCCCGCCACGCGGTGCTCGCCGCCCGCAGCGAGCCCGGCTCGGACCCGGAGGTGGTGGACCGGGTGCTGCGCTACCTGGACGTGCGCAGCCTGCGCTGACGCACCCCGCCCGCCGTACGGCTAGCCGCGCCCGGTGCGGGGGGCCTTCTCCGGAGTCGGCACCTTGCCGTTGGGCGAGGGGCGGCCGGTGTCCGCGCCCGTCAGCTCCCGCCAGTGGTCACCCGGCGGCAGTGCCGCGGGTGACGTCACGACCCGGGGCAGCGCGTACGGGTGGTGGTCCCGGAGCCAGCCGATCATCTGCTCCCGCACGGCGCAGCGCACCGTCCAGATGTCGTCCGCGTCCTTCGCGGTGACCACCGCCCGTACCTCGATCGTGGTGGGGGTGGTGTCGGTGACGGCCAGGGACCAGTCGCGGCCGTCCCAGGCCGCGCACTCGCCGAGGATGTCGCGCAGCCTGTCGCGCATCGCGGCGACCGGAGCCGAGTGGTCGAGCTGGAAGAAGACGGTGCCGGTCATCTGCACCCCGCCGCGCGACCAGTTCTCGAACGGCCTGCTGGTGAAGTAGGACACCGGCATCGTGATCCGCCGCTCGTCCCAGGTCCGTACCGCGAGGAAGGTGAGGGTGATCTCCTCCACGGTGCCCCACTCGCCGTCCACCACCACCGTGTCGCCGATCCGGACCATGTCGCCGAAGGCGATCTGGAAGCCGGCGAAGAGGTTGCCGAGGGTCGACTGGGCCGCGACACCGGCGACGATGCCGAGCACACCCGCGGAGGCCAGCATCGAGGTGCCGACGGTGCGCATCGCCGGGAACGTCAGGAGCATCGCCGCGACGGCGACCGTCGCCACCACGGCGGTGACCACACGCTGGATCAGTGTGACCTGTGTGCGGACCCGGCGGACCCGGGCCGGATCGCGGGTGGACGTCGCATAACGGGCGTACGAGGACTGCACGACGGTGGCCGCGACGCGGATCACCAGCCAGGCCGACGCCGCGATCAGCACCAGGGTGAGGACCTGGCCGATCGCCGCCCGGTTGTCCCGCACCACCTCGATGCGGAGCTGGTCGAAGCTGGCTCTCAGCAGCGCCGTGCAGAGCACCACCTGCAGGGGCGGGCGGCAGAGCCGGAGCAGCCCCCAGACCGGAGTCTCGTGGTGACGGCTGTCGGCGCGCCGGAGCAGCAGGTCCACCAACCACCCCAGCACCAGCGTGATCAGCAGTGATCCGCCCACGACCAGCGACGGCCGCAGAATGTTCTCCATTCCCTCGTCCTCCAAGTGTCGGGACACAGCTGGCACCATGGCCTCATGAACATCATGCTTTTCCACTCGACCTTCGGTCTGCGGCCGGCTGTGCACACGGCTGCCGACCGGCTGCGCGCGGCCGGGCACGAGGTGCGCGTGCCCGATCTCTTCGAGGGGCACACCTTCGACACCGTCGAGGACGGAATGGCCTTCAAGGACCAGGTGGGCAAGGACGAGCTGCTCAAGCGCGCCGTCCTGGCCGCCGCGCCCTACTCCGACCAGGGGCTCGTCTACGCGGGATTCTCGTTCGGGGCGTCGGTCGCGCAGACCCTCGCGCTCGGTGACGCGAAGGCCCGCGGGCTGCTGCTGCTCCACGGCACCTCGGACATCGCGGACAACGCCTCGGTGGACGAACTGCCCGTGCAGCTGCACGTGGCCGACCCCGACCCGTTCGAGTCGCACGACTGGCTGAACAGCTGGTACCTCCAGATGCAGCGGACCGGCGCGGACGTCGAGGTCTACCGCTACCCCGGCGCCGGTCACCTCTTCACCGATCCCGAGCTGCCCGACTTCGACCAGGACGCGGCCGAGCTGACCTGGAAGGTCTCGCTCGGCTTCCTCGCCACGCTGTAGCCACGCGGCGCGGGCCGCGCCCCCTCGAAGGGGCGGCCCGTCCGGGTCAGCGCACCGGGGCGTCGGCCCTCTCGGTCCTCTGGGTGCCGCTGCGCGTGCGGTACGAGCGGACCCAGGACGCCGTCGCCTCCTCGCTGGTCTTGTCGGAGACCACGTAGTAGTCCATCTGCGAGCGCTCGGCCGTCACGTCGAGGACTCCGTAACCGTGCGAGTCCATGTCGATCCACTTCACATGACGGTTGGCCGCCCTGACGGCGGCCGTCGCGACCGCCGAGACGGTCCCGGGAGCGACCCGAAGGATGTCGTCCAGGTTGTCCGACGTGACCGACGTCACCACGAACTCGGTGGCCGCCGACGCGGACAGGGGATACGTCGCCGCCTTCACGGGTACGTCGTTGGCCCACGCCATGTGGATGTCGCCGGTCAGGAAGACCGTGTCGGTGACGGCGTGGTCCCGCAGATGCGAGATCAGCTCCTTGCGGTCGTCCGTGTAGCCGTCCCACTGGTCCACATTGACCGCCAGTCCCTCCGCGGGCAGCCCCAGCAGCTCCGCCAGCGGCGCCAGCAGATGAGCCGGCAGCGCCCCGAAGGCGACCGGTGAGATCATCACCGAGGTGCCGACCAGCTTCCAGCGGGCATCCGATGCGGTCAGCCCGGCCTTCAGCCAGTCCAGCTGCGCCCGTCCCGTGATCGAGCGCTCCGGGCCGTCGACCGCTCCGCTGCCGGCCGGCGCCTGCTCGGAACGGAAGCTGCGCAGGTCGAGCAGGTGGAGCTCGGCCAGGCCGCCGAAGCTCAGCCGCCGGTACACGGTGCCCTCGGTGGAGGCACGGACCGGCATCCACTCGAAGTACGCCTGCTTCGCGGCGGCCACCCGGGCGGCCCAGGAGCCCTCCGTACCGGGGGTGTGGTTCTCGGCTCCCCCCGACCAGGCGTCGTTGGCGAACTCGTGGTCGTCCCAGATCGCGATCACCGGATGGGCGGAGTGCAGCGCCTGGAGGTCGGAGTCCGTCTTGTACGTGGCGTGCCTGAGGCGGTAGTCGGCGAGGGTGAGGATCTCGTGGAGCGGCACGTGGGGGCGTACGACGGTGTCCTGGGTCGGATAACTGCCCGAGGCGTACTCGTAGATGTAGTCACCGAGGTGCAGGACGGCGTCCAGATCGGCACGGGCCGCGAGATGACGGTACGGGGAGAACCAGCCGGCTTCCCAGTTGGCGCAGGACACCACACCGAAGCGGATTCCGGGGACGGAGGCACCGGCGGCGGGTGCCGTGCGGGTGCGGCCGACCGGGGAGAGGACGCCGTGCCCGCCCTCCGGTCCGCCAGGCGCCGCGGTGAAGCGGAACCAGTACGTCGTCGCCGGGCGCAGCCCCCGGACATCGGCCTTGACGGTGTGGTCGGCCCCGGCCCGTGCGACGGCGGTGCCCCGGGCGGCGACCCGGGAGAAGGCCTTGTCCTCGGCCACCTCCCAGATCACCGGTGTGTCGGCACCGAGACCCGAGCCGGGCACCGCGTCCGGGGAGGGGGTGACGCGGGTCCACAGGAGTATGCCGTCGGGCAGGGGGTCGCCGGAGGCGACGCCGTGGAGGAAGGCGGGGCCGTCGGCGGCGCGGGCGCCGGTGGCGGCGAGCACGGGGGCGGCGACCGCGGTGACAGCGGCGGCCTTGACGACCGTGCGTCGGCTGGGAGTCGCGGAGAGGTGTCGTCTGGTCACGGTCGATCACCCTACTGGCGGGTAGAGCGAACAGGCGGGCGAACAAAGGAAGTTCGCCCGCCTGATGGCCGGATGTCGCCAGGAGTTGTGCCCGCCGTCCCCGCCGGACCGGGAGTCCTCCGCTCAGGAGGCCGGTCCGCGGGCGTGGATCAGCCCTTCAGCGCCTTGGCGATCGCCGTGTTGAAATCGGCCACCGTCATGGGGGCGTTCTTGCTGCCCTCGGCGGTGAGCGTCTTGCCGTCCATCTTGAGGGTCGGTGTGCCCTGGACGCCGCTCTTGTCGAAGGCCTTCGACATCTTGATCGCCCAGGCGTCGAACGTTCCGTCCTCGACGTCCTTCTGGAACGCCTTGTTGCCCTTCAGCGCGTCCACCGAGTCCGCCACCTCGATCAGGTAGCTGTCCTTGGCGAACTTGTCGTCGGTCTCCTCGGGGTGGTACTTCGCGGAGTACAGCGCGGTCTTGTACTCCAGGAAGGCCTCGGGGCTCACGTCGAGTGCCGCGCCCAGTGCGCTCAGGGCGTTCTTCGAGCCCTCGCCGCCGGCCGCGTTGTCGATGAAGGTCGCACCCACGTACTTGATCTTGTACTTGCCGGCTTCGACGTCCTTGTCCACGGTCTCGCCGATCGCCTGCTCGAACGTGGCGCAGACCGGGCAGCGCGAGTCCTCGTACAGCTCCAGGGTCTTCTTGGCGCCCGCCTCGCCGATGACGACGGTCGTGCCGTCGTCGCCCGAGGTGTTCTTCGGCGCGGTGACGTTCTTCGCGTCCGCCGCGGCCTCCCAGGCGGAGGGCTTGTTCAGCTGCATCACGCCGTAGCTGACACCGCCCGCGATCGCCAGCACGGCGACGACCGAGACGCCGACGACGATCTGCTTGCGTGCCTTGTCCTTCTTGGCCTGGCGCTCGCGCTCCGCGCGCAGCCGCTCGCGGGCGGCGGACTTGTTGGCCTGGCTGTTGCGCTTGCTCATGAGGGTGCTCCGTAGACGTGTGGGGTGGCTCGAAGGGGTCTTGCCGCGTACTCAGACAGGGGAGAAGACCGAGCGCGGCGGGCCCCTCCGCCCCACGGAGTACACCAGGAAGCGGGCCGGGGCGAGCGGGTGCGGGCGCCCGACACGCCCACTGCCGGACCGAACGAGGCCCCGCGCCGTGCTCACCACGGCGACCGCGACGAGCAGCGGCCGGAAGGCGACCGCGGCCGCAGCGCGCAGCAGCGCGGCGAGCGCCGACTCGCCGTGCCGCAGCCAGGCGGCGGCCAGCAGGCCGACCGTCACGTGCGCCGCCAGCAGCAGCCACGGGACCGCGGGCCCAGGCGAGGCCAGCAGGGTGGCGGCGTGGCCGCCCTCGGAGGCGACCCCGGCCAGCGGTGTGCCGACCGCGGTCACGCCGGAGAGCCCGTCCGCGCCGTGACCGGCCTCGCCGCCGCAGAGCACGTCGACGCCCACGGAGCGCAGCGGGCCCGCGATGGGCCCGCCCGCCGCGCCGTAACAGAGGTGCTGGCCGGTGGTGAACACCGTGTCGGCGGCCAGCTCCAGCGGAATCAGCAGCCCGGCGATCGCCCCGAAGCCTCGCTCCCGGCCCGCCAGCGCGAAGGCCACGGCGAAGACGGCCCCGGCCAGCAGGGCGACGGCGGTCAACGGCAGCGGGACCCGGGAGAGCAGCACATGGGAGGCGGACGAGAGGGTGACGACGAGCGCGGTGAACAGCGCCGCGCGTACCGCTCTCATCTGCGTCCCTGATACGTCCATCGCCGGAGAGTGTGCCATGCGTTCCTGTAAGTGAGCCCTGAGAATCCGGGAGAGGCCCTACAGACCCGGGATGCGGCCGTTGCGGAAGAGGTCGACGAAGATCTGGTGGTCGGCCCGGGCACGGGCGCCGTAGCTGTGGGCGAAGTCGACCAGCAGCTCCGCGAAGTTCTCCTCGTCGGCCGCGATGGCCGCGTCGATCGCGCGTTCCGTGGAGAACGGCACCAGGGTGTGCCCGCTCTCGTCGTCCGCCGCCGAGTGCATCGTCGCCGTGGCCCGGCCGAGATCGGCGACCACCGCCGCGATCTCCTCCGGTTCGTCGATGTCGGACCAGTCCAGGTCGACCGCGTACGGGGAGACCTCGGCCACCAGCTGACCGGACCCGTCCAGCTCGGTCCAGCCCAGCCACGGGTCTGCGTGCGCCTGGAGCGCGCGCTGCGAGATCACCGTACGGTGCCCCTCGTGCTGGAAGTACTCCCGCACGGCCGCGTCGGTGATGTGCCGGGACACCGCCGGGGTCTGTGCCTGCTTGAGGTAGATCACCACATCGTTCTCCAGGGCGTCGCTGTTGCCCTCCAGAAGGATGTTGTACGACGGCAGGCCGGCTGACCCGATGCCGATGCCCCGGCGGCCGACGACGTCCTTCACCCGGTACGAGTCGGGCCGCGTGAGGCTCGACTCCGGGAGTGTCTCCAGATAGCCGTCGAACGCCGCGAGCACCTTGTAGCGCGTCGCCGCGTCCAGGTCGATCGCACCGCCGTCGGCGGTGAACCGGCGCTCGAAGTCCCGGATCTCCGTCATCGAGTCCAGCAGCCCGAACCGGGTCAGCGCGCGGGCGTCGCGCAGCGCGCCCAGCAGAGGGCCCTCGGCCGTGTCCAGGGTGAAGGGCGGTACCTCGTCGTTCTTGGCACCCGTGGCCAGGGCGTGGATGCGCTCCCGGTAGGCGGTGGCGTAGACCCGGACGAGCTCGGTGATCTGGTCGTCGCCCAGGGCCTTCGCGTAGCCGATCAGGGCGACGGAGGCGGCGAAGCGCTTGAGGTCCCAGGTGAAGGGGCCCACATAGGCCTCGTCGAAGTCGTTGACGTTGAACACGAGCCGGCCGTTGGCGTCCATGTACGTGCCGAAGTTCCCGGCGTGCAGATCGCCGTGGATCCACACCCTGCCGGTGCGCTCGTCCAGATAGGCACCGGTGTGCTGCTCGCGGTCCAGATCGGCGTAGAACAGACCGGCCGATCCCCGGTAGAACGCGAAGGCCGAGCCCGCCATCTTGCGGAACTTCACCCGGAAGGCTGCGGGGTCGGCGGCCAGGAGCTGCCCGAACGCGGTGTCGAAAACGGCGAGGATCTGCTCCCCGCGCTGCTCTGCGCCGGTCTGCGTGTCCGACATCGCTGGGTGCCTCCTGGTGCATGGCGTTCATGACAAAAGGGACGGGCGTCCCCGGTCTTCCAACGCGCGACCGTACCCCGGAGTGCCCGCCGTCCCTCACCTCGGAGACGTAGACTTCCACGCTGACCCCCCAAGCCGTCATCCCCAGTTCCTCCGGAGGCACAGCGCCGTGAGCAAGCCGCCATTCACGCACCTGCACGTCCACACCCAGTACTCACTGCTGGACGGTGCCGCGCGGCTCAAGGACATGTTCGAGGCGTGCAACGACATGGGCATGTCGCACATCGCGATGACCGACCACGGCAACCTCCACGGGGCGTACGACTTCTTCCACTCGGCCCGGAAGGCCGGGGTGACGCCGATCATCGGGATCGAGGCCTACGTCGCCCCCGAGTCGCGCAAGCACAAGCGCAAGATCCAGTGGGGCCAGCCGCACCAGAAGCGGGACGACGTCTCGGGTTCCGGCGGTTACACCCACAAGACGATCTGGGCGGCGAACAGCACCGGGCTGCACAACCTCTTCAAGCTCTCCTCGGACGCCTACGCCGAGGGCTGGCTGCAGAAGTGGCCGCGCATGGACAAGGAGACCATCTCCCAGTGGTCCGAAGGCCTGATCGCCTCCACCGGGTGCCCCTCCGGTGAGGTGCAGACCAGGCTGCGGCTCGGGCAGTTCGACGAGGCGGTCCAGGCGGCCTCCGACTACAAGGACATCTTCGGCGAGGGCAGGTACTTCCTGGAGCTGATGGACCACGGCATCGAGATCGAGCGCCGGGTCCGCGACGGGCTCCTGGAGATCGGCCGGAAGCTGGGCATCCCGCCGCTGGTGACGAACGACTCGCACTACACCTACGCCCACGAGGCGAGCGCGCACGACGCCCTGCTCTGCATCCAGACGGGCAAGAACCTCTCCGACCCCGACCGCTTCCGCTTCGACGGCACCGGCTACTACCTCAAGACGACGGACGAGATGTACGCCGTCGACTCCTCCGACGCCTGGCAGGAGGGCTGCGCCAACACCCTCCTGGTGGCACAGCAGATCGACACCACCGGCATGTTCGAGAAGCGCGACCTGATGCCGAAGTTCGACATCCCGGAGGGCTTCACCGAGGTCACCTGGTTCCAGGAGGAGGTCCGGGCCGGCATGGAGCGCCGGTACCCCGGTGGCGTGCCCGAGGACCGGCAGAAGCAGGCCGAGTACGAGATGGACATCATCATCCAGATGGGGTTCCCGGGGTACTTCCTCGTCGTCGCCGACTTCATCATGTGGGCCAAGAACAACGGCATCGCGGTGGGCCCCGGCCGTGGCTCCGCCGCCGGCTCGATCGTCGCGTACGCCATGGGCATCACCGACCTCGACCCGATCACCCACGGGCTGATCTTCGAGCGTTTCCTCAACCCCGAACGCGTGTCCATGCCCGATGTCGACATCGACTTCGACGAGCGCAGGCGCGTCGAGGTGATCCGGTACGTGACCGAGAAGTACGGCGCCGACAAGGTCGCCATGATCGGTACCTACGGCAAGATCAAGGCCAAGAACGCGATCAAGGACTCCGCGCGCGTCCTGGGCTACCCGTACGCGATGGGTGACCGCCTCACCAAGGCGATGCCCGCCGACGTCCTCGGCAAGGGCATCGACCTCAGCGGAATCACCGACCCCAAGCACCCGCGCTACAGCGAGGCGGGCGAGATCCGGGGGATGTACGAGAACGAGCCGGACGTCCGGAAGGTCATCGACACCGCGAAGGGCGTCGAGGGCCTGGTCCGGCAGATGGGCGTGCACGCCGCCGGCGTGATCATGTCCAGCGAGCCCATCGTCGACCACGCCCCGGTCTGGGTGCGGCACACCGACGGTGTCACCATCACGCAGTGGGACTACCCCCAGTGCGAGTCGCTCGGCCTGCTGAAGATGGACTTCCTCGGCCTGCGCAACCTGACGATCATGGACGACGCCATCAAGATGGTGAAGGCCAACAAGGGCGTCGACCTGGAGATGCTCTCCCTGCCGCTGGACGACCCCAAGACCTACGAGCTGCTCTGCCGCGGTGACACGCTCGGGGTGTTCCAGTTCGACGGCGGCCCCATGCGTTCGCTGCTGCGCCAGATGCAGCCCGACAACTTCGAGGACATCTCCGCCGTCTCGGCCCTCTACCGGCCGGGCCCGATGGGAATGAACTCGCACACGAACTACGCCGAGCGCAAGAACGGCCGCCAGGAGATCACTCCGATCCACCCGGAGCTGGAGGAGCCGCTCAAGGAGGTCCTCGGCCTCACCTACGGCCTGATCGTGTACCAGGAGCAGGTGCAGAAGGCCGCCCAGATCGTCGCCGGGTACTCGCTGGGCGAGGCCGACATCCTGCGTCGTGTGATGGGCAAGAAGAAGGCCGACGAGCTGGCGAAGAACTTCGTCCTCTTCGAGGCCGGTGCCAAGAAGAACGGCTTCTCCGACGCGGCGATCAAGGCACTGTGGGACGTCCTGGTCCCCTTCGCCGGATACGCGTTCAACAAGGCGCACTCCTCCGCGTACGGCCTGGTCACCTACTGGACCGCCTACCTCAAGGCGAACTACCCCGCCGAGTACATGGCGGCCCTGCTGACCTCGGTGAAGGACGACAAGGACAAGTCCGCGGTCTACCTCAACGAGTGCCGGCGCATGGGCATCAAGGTGCTCCCGCCGAACGTCAACGAGTCCGAGTCGAACTTCGCCGCCCAGGGGGATGACGTGATCCTCTTCGGGCTGACGGCCATCCGCAACGTCGGGCAGAACGTGGTCGACTCGATCATCAGGTGCCGCAAGGCGAAGGGGAAGTACTCCACGTTCCCCGACTTCCTGGACAAGGTGGAAGCGGTCGTCTGCAACAAGCGCACCGTCGAATCGCTCATCAAGGCCGGCGCCTTCGACGAGATGGGGCACACCCGCAAGGGACTCGTCGCCCACCACGAGCCGATGATCGACAACGTGGTGCAGGTCAAGCGCAAGGAGGCCGAAGGCCAGTTCGACCTCTTCGGCGGCGGCGAGGAGGAGAGCGGCGAACCGGGCTTCGGGCTGGACGTGGAGTTCTCCGACATCGAGTGGGAGAAGTCCTACCTGCTCGCCCAGGAGCGCGAGATGCTCGGCCTGTACGTCTCCGACCACCCGCTCTTCGGCCTGGAACACGTCCTGTCCGACAAATCGGACGCGGCGATCTCGCAGCTCACCGGCGGCGAGCACGCCGACGGCGCCATCGTCACCGTGGGTGGCATCATCTCCGGCCTCCAGCGCAAGATGACCAAGCAGGGCAACGCCTGGGCCATCGCGACGGTGGAGGACCTCGCGGGCTCCATCGAGTGCATGTTCTTCCCCGCGACCTACCAGCTGGTCTCCACCCAGCTCGTCGAGGACACCGTCGTCTTCGTCAAGGGACGCCTCGACAAGCGCGAGGACGTGCCGCGCCTGGTCGCCATGGAGATGCAGGTCCCCGACATCTCCTCGGCCGGGACCAACGCCCCGGTCGTCCTGACCATCCCCACGGTCCGGGTCACCCCGCCCATGGTCTCCCGCCTCGGGGAGGTCCTCAGCAGCCACCGGGGCGACACCGAGGTGCGCATCAGGCTGCAGGGCCCCCGCAAGACCACTGTGCTCCGGCTCGACCGGCACCGTGTGAAGCCCGACCCCGCGCTCTTCGGCGACCTGAAGGTCCTGCTCGGCCCGTCCTGCCTGTCCGGCTGACGGCCCCGGCACCCGCGAGAGGGGCGCCCCGCCATCGGCGGAGCGCCCCTCTCGGCCTGCCGGCCGCCGGTCCGGGCCGTCAGTTGTGGCCGAAGCGCTTCTGGTGCTTGCGGGCGATGTCGGCCGGGCTGCCCTGGGCCTGCGTCTGGGGCTGCGACTCGTACGCCGTCGACTTCGCCTCCTCCGCGCCACGCTCCGCGGCGGACGCGCGGTCGTGCTGACCGCCCTGCTTGCGGTTCTTGTTCTTCGCCATCGTGATGCCTCCTGTGGGAGATCTGGGGGTCCAGAACCGCTGTCAGACTCACATACCACCACAAAGGGCGCATGTTGGATCATTACGGAGCGTAATAGATGCGATATCATGCGCCGTTCTCGGATCCGCCACGCCGATGATCGAGTTCCGGACCCTAACCCCCGTGCCGTCGGGCAGACTCGAAGGAAACCCTGAGTAAGCAGATCCCGGGTCGGCGGACCCCTTCCCATGCCCGGTCCCGCTGAGCCGCTCCCTAATCGGAAGAGGGTGGAACGCGTGGACCGTTGCGTCGTCCTGGTGGACGCCGGCTACCTGCTGGGCGCAGCCGCGAGCCTGCTGGCCGGAGAGCCCGCACGTTCCCGCATCACCGTCGACCACGCCGCCCTGATCCAGGGCCTGCGCGAGCGCGCCGAGGCCGATACGGAACAGCCCCTGCTGCGCATCTACTGGTTCGACGGCGCCCCCGACCGCGTACCGCAGCCCGAGCACCGCAGGCTGCGGGTCATGCCCCGGGTGACGGTCCGGCTGGGAGCTCTCACCCGCAGTGACGGGCGCTGGGCGCAGAAGGGGGTCGACGCGGCCATGCACGCCGAACTGACCGAGCTGGCCAGGAACCGGGCCTGCTCCGATGTGGTGCTCGTGACCGGTGACGGTGATCTGCTGCCCGGGCTGATGTCCGCCAAGGAGCACGGGGTCGCCGTCCACCTCTGGGCCGTCCAGGCCGCCGACGGTGACTACAACCAGTCCGAGGACCTGGTCGCCGAGGCCGACGAGCGACGGGTGCTCGACCGGGCCTGGATCACCAAAGCCGTACGGGCCAAGGAGACCGGCGGTGTGTGCGCGCCCCCGGCCGCCCCGCGTCCCGAGATCGCGGCCATCCTGTCCGCGCCGCTGCCCGAGGCCGCCCTCGCCGCCTCCGCGGAACGGGCGTCGGAGGCACAGGCCGCCGCCCGTAACGGCACCTCGGCCCCGGTCGGGAGCACCGCCCCGCACACCCAGGCCGCACCAGGCAGCAAAGGCGTCCCCACCCCCAAGGACCTGGCGAGTCTGCGCGCACCCGGGGCGCAGACCGTGCAGCACGCGGGGCAGCCGCCGGCCGCCAACGCGACGCTGCGCTGGTCGTCGGACAAGGGCTGGGTCGAGCGCGGCGGTCCTCTCGGCGAACCGGCCGAGACCGCGTCCCTGCCGACCCTGGCCCAGCTCACCAGCGCGGAGCAGCGCTGGGCGGACCGGGAGGAGGACATCACCACCGTCGGCGGTGACCCCTTCGAAGTCGGCCAGGTCTTCGCCCGGCGCTGGATGGAACGGCTGCCGGAGACCGTCCACCTGCAGAAGCTGTCCACCATGTACCCCCGCGTCCCGCACCGCATCGACGGCGAACTGCTCCGGTACGCCGCCCGCTTCGGGCTGCTCGCCCACAAGGACGACCAGATCGACGAGCACGACCGCTATGCCATCCGGGCGGGCTTCTGGCGCGAGATCGACGTACGGACCGCCGCCGAGCACGCTCCTGCCGGGGAGTGAGCGGGGCGGCACTGCCCGGCCCCGGACGAGGTACGGGGCATCCGACCCCGTAGTCTCGTACCTCGTGAGTACGGGCGCAGCACAGGCACAGACCGGGACCGTGTGCGCGGTGCGTGATCTGGTCAGGACCTACCCCGCCGTCCGGGGCCGACGCGGCCGCGCCGCCACTCCCGAGGTGCGCGCCACCGACGGGGTGTGCCTCGATGTCCGGCGCGGTGAGATCTTCGGGCTGCTCGGGCCCAACGGCGCGGGCAAGTCCACACTCGTACGCCAGCTCACCGGGCTGATGCGCCCCGACTCCGGAAGCGTCGAGGTGCTGGGGCACGACCTCGTCCGCCACCCCGAGAGGGCCTCACGGCTCATCGGTTACCTCGGCCAGGAGTCCACCGCCCTGGACGAACTGACCGTGTCGCTCGCCGCGGAGACCACCGGGCGGCTCAGGGGGCTGCCGGTACGGGAGGCGCGCGCCGCGCGCGACGACGTACTGGAGGAACTCGGGATCACCGGGCTGGCCGGGCGACCGCTGAAGAAGCTCTCCGGCGGACAGCGGCGGCTCGCCTGTTTCGCCGCGACGCTGGTCGGTGAGCGCCCCGTCCTGGTGCTGGACGAGCCGACGACCGGAATGGACCCCGTCGCCCGGCGCTCCGTCTGGTCCGCCGTCGACCGGCGGCGGGCCGAGCACGGGGCGACGGTGCTGCTCGTGACCCACAACGTCATCGAGGCCGAGACGGTCCTGGACCGGGTGGCCGTCATGGAACGCGGCAAGGTCATCGCCTGCGACACCCCGGCCGGGCTCAAGGAACGGGTGGCCGGCGAGGTCCGGGTCGAGCTGGTGTGGCGCGAGCGCGCGCCCCTGGACGTCCCGGAGGTGGCCGCCCTCCGCGAGTCGGCCCAGGAGTCGGGGCGCAGGTGGGTGCTGCGGCTCGGGCCGGACGAGGCGCGGGCCGCGGTGGCCGCGGTGACCGGCGGGGCGGCTTTCTCCTCGCTCGACGACTTCACGCTGGCCACGCCCAGCCTGGAGGACGTCTACCTGGCGCTCGGCGGGGACGCCGCCAGGGCCGCCGAGGGGCTGGTGAAGGCGTGATCGGGACGGTGAACATGTCGGGAAACGTGTCGGAGTCGGACGGGAGCACTGCCAGGTGACGAGCATCGTTCCCACGGAGTCCGCGAAGGCGGCCGGGCCGAAGGTGCGTACCTCCGCCGTACGGACCGGCAGGCCCGCCCGCACCGCACCCGCGGCCCTCGCGCCGCGGGCCAGGCTGCTTCCGTCGCTGGCCGCCGTGTACCGGGCGCAGCTGTCGCGGGCGAGGGTCGCGCGGATCCCGCTGCTGTTCGTCGCGACCTTCCAGTCCGTCGGGATCATGGTGCTGATGCGCGGGGTCGTCGACGGAGGGGCCGAGGCGCGTGCCGTCGTCGCCGGGTCCAGCGTGCTGGTCGTCGCCTTCGTCGCGCTCAACCTCCTCGCCCAGTACTTCGGCCAGCTCCGGGCCGGCGGCGGGCTGGACCACTACGCCACACTGCCGGTGCCGCCCGCCGCGGTGGTGCTGGGGGCGGCGGGCGCGTACGCCTCGTTCACCGTGCCCGGCACGATCGTCACGGCGGTGGCGGGCAGCGTGCTCTTCGGCCTTCCGATGACACATCTGTGGGTCCTCGTCGCGGTCATCCCGCTCTCCGGGGCCGCGCTCTCCGGGCTGGGCGCCGCGCTCGGGCTGCTGGCGCCGCGGCAGGAGCTGGCGACGCTGCTCGGGCAGCTGGGCATGTCGGCCGCCCTCCTGCTGGGCGTGCTGCCGGCCGAACGGCTGCCCGGACCGGTCGGCTGGGCGCGTGATCTGCTCCCCTCGACCTACGGCGTCGAGGCGCTGTCCCGGTCCTTCGGCTCCCATCCCGACTGGGCGGTCATCGCCTTCGACCTCGCGGTGTGCGCGGCGGTCGGTGTGCTCTCGCTGGCCGTGGCCACATGGGCGTACCGGCGTGCGGCGGTCCGGTGAGGCGAGACCCGCACCGGCCTGGCACGATGGCACCGTGACCGCACCGTTGACGCCGCCGCACCAGCCCCGACCGAACGACCCGTGGCAGGCCCCGCCGTCCGGGTCGCACGCCTTGCCCGGTGAGCAGCCGGACGCGGCCGAGCGGCGTGCGGAACTCCGGCAGGGCGGGGTGATCGCCGCGGTGCTGACGGTGGCGGGCGTGCTCCTCGGGCTGCTCTGGCTGTGGCTCGCGCCGCGGGTGCCGCTCGTCTCCGACGACACCGCCGTGTTCCTCAAGAACAGTGAGGGTGAGGAGGCCATGGGGGCCGACGGCACGTTCGTGCTGCTGGCACTCGCCTTCGGCCTGGTCTCGGCGGTCGCCGTCTTCCTCTTCCGCCGGCGTGGAGGCATCCCGCTGGTGGTGGGGCTCGCCCTGGGCGGGCTGCTCGGCTCCCTGCTGGCATGGGGGATCGGCACCTGGTTCGGGCCGACGTCCGATGTGGTGGCCCATGCCAAGGAGGCCGGCAAGGGGGTCACCTTCGACGCGCCGCTGGAACTGCACGCGGTGGGCGCGGCGATTCTCGCCTGGCCCGTCGCGGCGATGATCGTCCACCTGGGGCTGACGGCTCTGTTCGGGCCGCGGGATCCTGAGCCGGAGTGGGGGCCCTTCCGCGGGGCGGCCACCTTCTACGGAGCGCCCCAGGCCGAACCGGACACCGGGACCGCGTCCGGACCGGCGCCGCAGCTCGCCGAGCCGGAAGCCGAGGGCCGCCGGCCGGCGGACGGGCCGGGAACGGCGCGGTCGTAGCGGGGTTCCGGAGACGGCCGCCTGCCGGCGTCCGCGGCCAGGCCACCGTGCTCTCCGGCCGGAAGGTCTCCGGTACGGTCGCGCCCCTGTCGAAGTGGATGACGTCGGTGAGAGGCCTGACGGCCGCCTGTCCCGGCGCGACGTGGTCCCGGTCCTGTGGGCGGGGACGGGCCCGTGGCGTGACCGCCGGCGTGTGGTGCGACGGAGACGGCCAGGAACCGAGAGGGCCGGATCCGTCAGGACCGGCGAACGGACGAGCGCCTCTCCGGGGTATCGCCCCGGCGACGAGAGGGACGGAGCCGGACGACACCCTTTCGAGAGACGAGAACCGGCCACCGAACACCTTTATGAATCCTGGATTCCGCCCTCCCGTCGCCGCGTTCTGCCAGCTTGCCGCAGGTATTCGAAATGGCGAATGCGGGCCGTTCGAAAATTGCTTTCGGCCACAAAGGGTGAGCGGTATTCTCGCAGCGGGAATTCCCCGGATAGCGTATTTCCCGGTGCTGCGGGAATCGGCCTGCAGCGATCCTTCCTTTTCAGGAGGAATTATGGGCGAGTCACGCAACGAGCAGACCATCCTCGACGACATCGAAGACCTCGACAGCCTGGAAGTCCTGGAGGCCGAGGACCTGGACGAGAGCGTCGCCTTCCACGCGTTCCGCTTCAAGAACTGATCCGAAGGACCGACGCAGGCCTGCCACCGGCCGGTAAAACCGTCGGTGGCAGGCTCCACGAGAAAGGTCTCGCGTTCCCGGTGAGAACATATCTGCGGCTGCTCGGAAATCGGCGTTTCGCCGGCCTCTGTCTTGGGCAGGCTGTTTCTCTGCTCGGTGACGCATTCTTCCCGATCATCGTCGTGGTGGCCGCGGCACGGTCGGGAACGACGGCGGAGACCATCGGAGCGGTGTTCGCCGCCCGTTTCATCGCGCTCGGTGGTGTCGTCCTCTTCAGCGGCGCTCTTCTCGACCGCGTCAGCCCTGTCGCCGCGGCGGTCACCGCGGATGCCACCCGCTTCCTCGCACTCATCGCGCTCGCCCTCCTCTGGGACGGCCGGCTGGACGCCGTCGTCCTCGTCGTCGCCGTCCTCATCGGCCTGTGCGAAGCGGTGAGCGAACCGGCTCTGCTGCTGATCACTCCACGGGTGCTGCGCAAGGACACACACGCGGCCACGGAGCCGGACGGCGCAACCGGCGCGCCTCACGGCTCCGGCAGCCCCGACGGCGACGCGGATCCCGGCGGCTCCGGCGGCCCCGACCGCGAGGAAGCCGCGGTCACCGCTGCGTACGGCCTCCTCGAAGGCATGCGCAACACCTCCGGCATCGTCGGCCCCACCCTCGCCGCCACGCTCGTCGCCGTCCTCAGCTCTTCGGCGGGAGCCGTTGCCGCCGCCGTGGCCTTCGGTCTGTCCGCGATCGCGACCCGCTGGGCGGGCGCCCGGTACGCGGCACGCCCTGGACCGGACAGCCCTGCGAAGACCGGACCGGCCGAACCGGCCGTCGAGGCGCCCGACGAGTCACTGCTGCGCTCCGCCCTCGGCGGGCTCGCCGTGCTGTGGCGGGTGCGGTGGCTGCGGCACGTGCAGATCCTCGCCGTCGTCCACGTCCTGCTCGCCGTCGGACCGTGGATGGTGGCCCTGCCGGTCTTCCTGCTCGGAGCGGGACACAGCGCCACCGTCTACGGACTCGTGCTCGGCGCCTTCGCCGTGGGCACCGTCGTCGGCGCGCTGGTCGGCGGGCGCGTCGCCGGCCGGAGCAGAGGACTGCACTCGCTGGCGCTGCTCGGCCTCTTCGGCGTGACCGTGCTGGCACCCGTGGCGACCGGATCGGTGCTGCTGCTCACGGCCGCGTTCGTCGCGGGCGGTATCGGCCAGCAGGCGTTCGACGTCGTGAAGATGGCCGGGCTCCGCCGGGAGGTGCCCGAGCGGCTGCACGGCCGGGCGTTCTCCGCCGACTTCTTCTTCTCCTTCGCCTCACTGCCCCTCGGCCAGCTCTTCGGCGCGGTACTGCTCCGCTTCGCCGATGCCCGGACGATCATGCTGGGGTCAGGTGTCCTCGTCCTGGTGACCACCGCCGCCACGATGCTCAGCCCGGACGCGCGCCGCTTCTCCTCGGCGCCCCTGCCCGCTCCCAGGACACCCCCCACGCCGGCACAGGCCGCGCCGCTCACGGAGGGGGCGCGGGATGCCGGGACGCGTTGACCTGTTCGAGGAGCACGGCGAGGTCGCGGCGCTGTGGCCGCGGAGTCCCTACCGCGACCGGACCGTCGTCTGTTTCGACCGCCACCTGGACCTCAAGCCCCTCGCCCCCGGCGGGGAGGAGGCCCTGCGCGCCGCGGCACGTGCCGGGACGTCCCCCGCAAAGCTGCTGCGCCGGCTGCCGGTGCGCGGGGTGCCCGGCGCCTTCGGACTCGACGACTTCTGGTCCGCCGCCGTCCTCGCCGCCGCCCTCACCGACCTGGTGTGGGTGCCGAGCTGGATCTCGTACGCGGGCTGGGAGAGCAGGGCGGTGGACTGCGTGTCCCTCATCGCCACCGGCGGTGCCCCGGCACATCCGCAGGCCGGGGGGTGCTGCCTGGCGGTGACACTGTGCGGCGTACGGCTTTCGGTCGTACCGCCTGATCTCCTCACCCGCCACCTGGACCGGCATGTGACCGGCGACGTCGTCACCGACATCGACCTGGACTGGCTGGTGGACGAGCACGGCAGGCCCGACCACTCCGTGGACGAGCTGGCCGGCCTGGTCGCGGCCTGCGGGGGCGAACTGTCCGCGATGACGTGGTCCACCCGCTCCGGGTTCCTGCCCGGCGAGTTCCGCGGGGTCGGCCCGGACGTCGCGGGGCGGCTGGGGCTGCGGGCCCGGGAGTCCTCCTTCCTGCCCTCCGTCCCGTGGCCGGAGGACCTGATGCTGCGCGTCCACCGGGGCGCCGGGCCCCCGGTCCACGACGGGTCCGAGGCGGAAGGCGGGGAGCCCGGCGCGGTGGATCCCGCGCCAGGAGTGGCGGTGGCCCTGCACGGCCTGGCGCACGCCTCCGCGAGCCCCGCGCAGGCCCAGCGGTGCTACGACCGGGCGGCCGCCCAGGGGTACCGGTCGAGCTGGCTGGCGTACAAGATCGGCGCGGCACACTACGCGCGGGGCGACCACCGCGCGGCGAGGGACCGACTGCGCGAGGCCGTCGCGCTCGACCCGCGCGACACCCTCGCGATGCACGCACGCGTCCTGTCGGCCCGCGCCACCCTGCGCCTGGAGGGGCCCGGCGCCGCGCTGACGGAATTCCGCGCCGTGGCCGAGGAGCTGCCGTTGCGTGCCGGGGTCTGGCGCACCGTCCGGGTGCTCGCCGACGCGCGGGGCGACCCGGAGAGCGCAGGGACGGCACGGGAGCGCCTGGACCTCATCGAACAGCTGACGCGGGCACGGACCACCGGGCGGAGCACGGGACGGGGATGAGCGATGAGCGACGTACTGCTGGTGATGCCGCCGGTGAGCGAGGCCGTCCAGTTTCCGTACCTGGCGCTGCCGCAGCTCGCCGCCGCCTGGACGGCTCAGGGCCACCGGGTCCGCACCCTCGACCTGAACCTGGAGTACCGCGCCCGCGTCCTGGTCCGCCGTCACGAGCCGTCCGCCGCGGACGATCCGCCCCCTGGAGCGGCGCTGCCGAGCGCGGGCGCGATCTACCGGGCCGTCAGTGAGCGCTACCGGGCCCGGCACGGCGTCCGGCTCCTGGAGACCGCCCGCGACCGCTCCACCGGCTTCGCCCAGGAAGCGGCCATCCAGGCGACGGTCCGCTACGTCACCCAGCAGGCGTCCCAGGACGGCTGGATCGTGGACGGCCCGCTGCTGCTGTCCGAACTGGACAGGTACGTCGAGGCCGGCCGCGAGAGCTGGTCGGCGCGCTGGTGTGCCGACCGCATCGAGGAACTGCTGTCCGACGACCCGCCACGGATGCTCGCCTTCTCCGTGCCCTTCTTCAGCCAGCTCGTCCCCGTCCTCACCCTGTGCGTGCTGCTCAGGAAGCGGCGCCCCGCGCTGCGGATCGCGCTCGGCGGGCCCACCGTGCAGATGTGGGCGGCACCGCTGCGCCGGCACGTCACCGCCTCCCACGCCGTCGACCACTGGTGCCTGGGCCACGGTGAGGACTTCCTCACCCGCGTTCTCGGCGGCGGGACCCGTGTTCCGGGTACCGGCGGGAGAGGCGGCACGGGAGAGGACACCACCGGCGGGGGCGCCCAGCGGGAGCGGACGGGGCTCGCGGACGGCTTCGTGCTGAGCGAGCAGCCGATGCCGGACTTCGGACCGTTCGACTTCTCCGTCTACACCAACATGGCCCACCAGTTCCCCTACCGGCTCACGGTCGGCTGCTACTGGGGAAAGTGCACCTTCTGCTCGTACGGCAACCGCTACCGCGACGCCCGTGCCTTCCAGCAGATCGACCCGGAGGTGGCCGCCGGCCACCTGGTGGCGCTGGCCGGCCGGCTGGGGATGACCGATGTGGCGGTCACCGACGAGAACACCGGTCTGCGCCATCTGCTGCGCGTGACGGAGGCGGTCCGCCGGCGCGGCGCGGTGCTCACCTTCCGGGTCCGGGCGCGTCTGGAGCGCGAACTGGCCGATCCCGCCTTCTGCGAACGGCTGCGCGCGGCGGGCTGTGTGCAGGTGTCGACCGGTTTCGAGACCGCCCACCAAGGCATCCTCGACTCCCTGCACAAGGGCCAGGACGCGGCGCACGCGGAACGCGCCGTCCTCAACCTCACCCGGGCCGGCATCGTCACCAACCTGTCGTTCATGGACGGTTTCGAGCACGACGACGCCCTCCGGGGCTCCCGGGAAACGGTCGAGGTGGTGCGCCGTCACCCGGCGGACATGGGGCTGGACACCATGCAGCTGGTCGTCGCCGAACCGGGCAGCTATCTGTGGGCCGGCCGGCGGCGCCAGGACGACGACTACCTGGTCACCAACGAGGGCCTGGCCTTCGCCGGCGGCCGGGTCGGCGGCGCGCTCCTCGAGCACACCGCGACGGAGGAGGCCAGACAGCGGCTGCTGCGCATGACCGTCGAGGCGGTGCCGGACGCCGAGCGGGCCGCCCGGCCCGACCTCCCGCCGCGCGGGCAGGACCGGCCCGCGGCGGTGACGGCGGTCACCGGGCCGGCTCTGCGGGCCCGGCCGCGTTTCGGAGTGGCGCTCGACTCCGTCCGTACGCGCTGGTTCCTGGCCGACGTCGCCTGGCCACGCATGGCTGCCGTACCCGTGGGCGTGGAGCGCGTCCCCGGCGGCGGCCTCACCGCCGAGGAGCCGAGGGCGCGCCGCTGGCTGGCGCAGATGATCGACAAGAGGCTCCTCGTGCCCGACCCACCGGAAACGGAGAGTGCCTGATGGACAAACTGGGACTCGGCCTCGGCATGGACCTCGTCTGGGGCGAACGCATCGGATTCGAGAAGACAGGGGAGGGCCGCCCGACCGACCAGGTCGCAACGTTCCTGCGGCGCAACGCACAGGTGTACGACTACATGTTCGTCGCCTTCCAGCCCATCGACTACGGCCCGCTCACACCCGAGCGCTACTTCCCCGCGTACGACGGCCTCTTCACACTGTTCGGCGACGGCCGCCCGCGCGCCTTCCACCACACCCTGCTCAACACCGGCTCCCCGGAGCGCTACGAACGGTCCGCCGTCGCGGACTTCACCAACGCCCTGGTCGAACGCTACGGATTCCGCTGGATCATCGAGGACCTGGGGATCTGGTCGCTGGGGGGCCGCAGCCTGCCGTACCCGATGCCGCCCGTACTGACCGCCGAGGGGCTGCGGCGCTGCGTAGCGGGGGTCGCGGAGTGGCGTGAGCGGCTGCGGGCGCCGCTGTCCGTGGAGTTCCCCGGTTTCACCGAGGGCGGCAGTTTCCTGGTCGGCACGCTGGACGCCTTCGCGTTCTTCGACACCGTCGTCCGCGAGACGGGCGTACACGCGACGATCGACATCGGTCACATCCTCGCCTACCAGTGGCTGATGGGGCGCACCGGAGCGCGCATGTTCGACGGCCTCGAGACGTTGCCGCTCGACCGCTGCCACGAGGTGCACCTGTCCGGCTGCCAGATCGTCGACGGACGCTTCCGGGACCTGCACCACGGCGTGCTGCTCGACGAACAGCTGACCCTGCTGGAACACCTGCTGCCGATGATGCCGCGGCTGACCGGAATCACCTACGAGGACCCCAAGTTCACCGCCGACGGGGCACTCGTGCCCAAGTCGCGGCCGAACGCGGAGCGCCTCTTCTCCCTCGTACGGGACTGGAAGGAGACCGTCCATGCAGCATGAGGCCACCGCGGTGGACGACGGGTACGACGTGGACGGCGGGCCCGGCCCGGACGACGCGGCCGAGGCCGGGCGGCACGGACGCATCCTGCGGGTCCTCGACCGGCTGCTGTACGACCAGCGGTTCCGCTCCGCGTTCGCCGCGGACGGCCCCGGCGGCATGCGGCCGCCGCTCGACGCGGACCTGGTCGAGGTCTTCGCCCGGGTGGACCTGACGGAACTGCGGCTGGTCGGGCGTAACATCCGCTCGGCCGTGGTCAGCGGTGGCACGGGCACGGGAGAGGGGCTCAAGGGGGCCTTCCCGCGCACCCTGGGGACGATCCGGGAGCGGCACGGCCACGGGACCAACGTGGTGGCCGAACTCTTCCTGGCCTCACCGCAGTTCCAGCGCTTCCGCGACGTGCCCCACTCCCCCCGGGGGCGTGGTCTCTCGCTGCCCGAGTGCTTCCACCGGTTCATGGCGGCCGGACCGCCCTTCGACCCCGAGTGCGCTCTTGAGCCGCTCGCGCACCACGAGGCCGCCTGTGCCGTCGCCCGGGCGATCGCCACGGGCGCGGAGGCCACCTTCGACGTCGCCCTGCGCGACGCGGCCTTCCACGGCGGCACCTTCTGCGCCTTCCGTGACTACTCCGAGGCACCCGCCGCCTGGGAACTGCGCCCCACGATGTTCCTCGCGGGTGCGGGGCGCTGCGTCATCGGCCCGGTCGGGCGTCCCCTCTTCGACGCGCTGGCCTCCGTCCTGGCCGGCCACGACGCGGGCACGGCGCCGGACGTACGGGCGGAACTGCTGCAGCGGCTGCGGGCCTGGGGGTTGCGGTGAACGCGCGAGCACTGCGGGAGACGGACCGGTTCGACCTGGACCTCTTCTACCGCGAGCACTGGCGCCGCCGCCCGGTCCTCTGGCGCGGCTGCGGCCCGCGCTTCCTCGCCCCCGCCCTCGGCTGGTCCGACATCGAGGTCCTGGAGCGCCGCCTCGAAGGGGCGCCGCAGGAACCGGGGCCCGGAGCACAGGTGCGCCGGCGGCCCGACGGCGCGGTGCTCTTCGTCAACCAGGCGCAGCACACCCTGCCGGAACTGGCCGACGCCTGCGCGAAGCTGACCGGCCTGTTCGGCTGGGACGAGTGCACGGCGGACCTGTCGGTGACCCGGGGCCGCGGAGCGGGCATCGGCTGCCACTTCGACCACAGCGACAATTTCGTCGTGCAGCAACAGGGCTCGAAGACCTGGCTGGTGGGCCTGCCCGAGGACACCGCGCCGGAGCGGCAGCGCAGCCGCATGCTGGAGACCAAGGGCTTCGTGCCCGCCGGCCGCCTGCCCGAGGAGCCCTTCCGCGCGGAACTGCACCCCGGCGACGTGCTCTACCTGCCGCTGTTCGCCCCGCACGAGGGTGTGGAGGGGGACGGCAGCGGAGGCTCCGTCAGTGTCTCCTTCTCGTACAACGCCCGGAGCGCGCTCTCCCGGCACCTCAAGCCCCTCCTGGGCGCACTGTCGCGGGAGCCGGCCTGGTGGCAGCCGATGCCGCTCGGCCCACCCGACACCGAACGGCTCGAGGACGCGTTGCGCCGGGCCCTGCGCACGGTCACGGACACACCGCCGTCGTGACCGACGTCCTGTCCGAGGCGCTGGACGCGGCGCGGGTGGAGCTGGGACCGAGGGCACGGATCGTCCCGGACGAGCGGGACGGGCTGTGGCGGGTGCGCATCAGCCTCGGTGCCCCGCACCACGGCTCGACACCCCAGTGGGGCACCGCCGCCTACGACCGTCCTTTCGTGGCCGGCCAGATACGACAGGGCGTACGGCAGCTCCTCGACGACCAAGCCCTGCTGCGGCTGCGCTCGCCGCTGGCGGAGCCGGTGACAGGGCCGGCGCTGCTGTCGCCCACGGCCGCCGGGGTCCTGGCGCACGAATGCTTCGGGCACACCAGCGAGGCCGACAACTACCTCACCGACGGCGGCGCCCTCGGCCGCGTCCTCGGCGACCGCTGGACACCGGCCGCGCTGACGGTACGGGACCGGCCCGGGGCCCGCCCGTACGCGGGCAGCTACGCGCGCGACGACGAGGGCACCACCGCACGGACCGTCACGCTGCTGCGCGAGGGCTACTGGACGGGGCTGCTCACCGACCGGAGCACCCGGGCGCTCAGCGACGGCCGCAGCACCGGGCACGGACGGGGCCGCCGAGGCACGGTCGTCCCGCGCTGCAGCGTGCTGGAGGTCGCGGCCGGCCGGGACACGGCGGAGGGACTGCGCAGCCGGCTGGGCGAGGGCTGGCTGCTCGGCACGGCGATCGGCGGCTTCTCCGTGCGCGGCCACCTGATCCTGGAACTGCTGTGGGCACGCCGGGTGCGGGCGGGCCGCGCGACCCGAGAAGTCGTCGGGCCGGTGGCGGTCTGTGCCCGCAAGGCCGCGCTGGCCGGCCGGATCACGGCTGTCGGCGACGACGTGACGGTGCACAGCTCGCCCTACACCTGCGTCAAGGCCGGGCACGAGGTCGGCTCGACCCTCATCAGCCCGTCCCTGCTGCTCGACCGCTGCGTCCTGCGTCCACTCGCGGACGTCGAGCGGCTGCTGACCCGCTCGGGCGCCCCGTCCGTACCCCCGCCGAACGGGACCGGTGACGAATCCGCGGGCGCGGAGCGCCGATGTCCCCCGAGGCAGGAGTGAGGCCGGGTCCGGCCTGCCCCGGAGGGCGAGCGGGAGGCACCTCACCGGTCTGTCCCACTCCGGCCCCGCGCCCTGGCGGGGCTTTTCTCCGCCGGCGTTTCGGCTTCGGCCCGTTTCCGTCCCGGGGTCAGGGGCAGGCGACCGGGTGAGCACCTACGAAAGGACCGACATGAGCGCCGGAGAGAAGACCAAGGCCAAGGCCGAGCAGATCGTCGGCAAGGCCGTACGCAAGGCGGCCCACGCGGCGGGTGACGACACCACCGCGGCCAAGGGAGCGGCACTGGAGGCCCGGGGCAAGGGCAGGGGCACCAAGGAGAAGTCCAAGGACGCCTTCAAGCGCTGACCCCGCCGGACGGCGGGGGAGCACCCGCACCGGGCCGGCGTGGTGCGTCCGCAGCGCGGCGTACACAGGTCCCCGCTGCCGGACGCACCTCCTGGCGACCCGGAGGGATCGGCTCGCGGCACCGCTCGCAGCGCCCGCAGGCCCCTCGCTCCGCGCGCTCCAGCGCCCGGTCGGCCTCCTCCGGGTGGGCGTACGCCCGCGTCGGCAGCGAGGCGGCACGGCCCGCTCGAAGGCGGTGCTGGATCCCTCCGGGTCGTACGCGTCGTCGAGCGCCACCAGTGCGCCGGCCTCGACGATCCCGTCATGACCGCTGTGCGGAGCCATGATCCGGGCGTCCGTGGCGCGGTGTCCCCCGGCAGACACTCGCGGACGGCCGCGCGACCGCCCGGCCCGGCACGTCCGGGAGAAGGAAACCGTTCCCCCGCGCGAAAACCGCGGAGCGGGGCCGGCGCCCCGCTTTCCCGCAGGCGGCGCCTCGCGGTCACGCCCGGCCGATGGGGGCCACCACGGCGTCCGTCAGAGCGGCCAGGTCCGAGGCGGCCAGCTCGACCTCCAGGCCGCGCCGTCCCGCCGAGACGCAGATCGTCGGGTGGGCCGCGGCCGACGCGTCCAGTACCGTGCGCAGGCGTCTGCGCTGGCCCAGGGGGGAGATGCCGCCCCTCACATAGCCCGTGGTGCGCTCCGCGGCCGCCGGGTCCGCCATGGCCGCCCGCTTGCCGCCCACCGCCGATGCCAGCGCCTTCAGGTCGAGCGATCCGGCGACGGGGACGACGGCGACGACCAGTTCGCCGTCCACGTCGGCGACCAGGGTCTTGAACACCCGGTCGGCGGAGACCCCGAGGGCCTCGGCCGCCTCCTCGCCGTAGGAGGGGGAGGCCGGATCGTGGTCGTACGAGTGGACCGTGAACTCCGTGCCGGCCGTGGTCAGAGCCACTGTGGCCGGGGTGCCGCCGGCCTGCTGCTTCCTGGACTTCTTCGCCACCGGGCAGGTCCTCGGGTCAGTTGGGGTACGTGGGTTCGCGGGTCAGGTCGGCCGCCGGCAGCGACGGGAGGTGCCGGATGACCGCGGTCTCCTTGCGCAGGAGCGACAGCTCCTCACGCAGCCGGGTCGCGGTGTCGGGGGCCTGGAGCAGCCGCTGCTTCGACGGGACGTCCAGCACGGCGGCGGCCGCGACCAGGTACGAGACGACGGACGGGTCGTCAGGCAGGTCCGCGCCGGTCGTCAGGGAACGCTCGCTCGCGCCGGCCAGCCGCTTCTGGTAGCTGCGGAAGGCGCGCAGGACACCCTCGGCCAGGGCTCCCGCCTCGTCCGTGGGTGAGTCCTCGCCGACGGCGGCGCCCGGATCCTCGGGCAGTTCCTCCACCTCGGCCGTCAGGAACGGGCCGCTCGCGTCGACGGAGAGCAGCCGGACCCGGGTGGTGCCGGTCGCCAGGACCTCGTAACTGCCGTCGGCACGCTCACGGATCTTGGCCGCGTCCGCGACGCAGCCGACGCGGTGGAAGGTCTGGAGGGGGTCGGGTCCGAAGCCGTCGGCCGGGGCCCGCTCCACAGGAGGCGCGGCGGCGACGGTGTCCGGCATCCCGGTGGCCGTCGGCGCGGTCTCACGGCCGTCGCGGATCGCGACCACCACGAAGCGGCGCGGTGCGTCCTCGTCGGTCTCGAGCAGCTCGCGCATCATGGCGCGATAACGCTCCTCGAAGACGTTGAGCGGCAGCACGAGGCCGGGGAACAGCACCGCGTTCAGCGGGAAGAGGGGCAGGCGAGCGGTGGTCACAGCGGCCAAGCCTAATGGTCGCGGCGCCCGTCGTGTTCCGGCCTCCCGCACAGGGGCGTCGAAGAGGCCACCCGGAGCCGGGCGTCCGCCCGCGCGTCGAGGAATCCCCCGAGCGCCTCCCCGGTGACGGACGCCCAGGGGAACGAGGTCGCGTACGGCCCGATCAGCCGGAACTGCTCCAGCGCCTCGGCCGCGCGGCTCCGTGCGACCAGGACGTAGGCGAGGAGGTTGCGGACCTCCGCCGGCCGGGGGTCCCCGGCGGGGAATCCGGCCGAGAGCCTGATCGCGAGGTCGACGGCGGCGTCGATCCGGTCGCCCTGCACGGAGTTCGCCCGCGCGGCCGCCTTCTCGTCGCGCAGCAGGGCGTATGCCGCGCGTACGGGCAGTGCCTGCACCAGGGAGTCGCGGGCGGCGTCCTCGGCCGCCCGTTCGGCGAAGTCGAAGCATTCGCGGTGGGAGCCGTACCACTCGGCCGAGAGGTACCGGAGCGCGGAGACGTGGCTGCCGTAGTGGTGCGGGGAGCGGCGCACGGCCTGTTCCCACAGCGACTCGAAGACCGTGTGCGGGGCGTGCGTGCCACGGGCATGGTCGAGCGCGAGCCGCCACGGCACCGGGTCGCGGGGATCGGCCTCGGCCGCAGCGGTGATCAGCGGGCTCACGTCGCGGAGCAGCTCGGCGTGGGCGGGGGACTCCCACGCGCGGTGCACCGCCAGCGCGGCCTTGACGAGCAGGGCGTCCGGGTCGCGCGGGGCGGTGGCCAGCCAGCCGGTGAGCCAGCCGTCGCGACTGTGCGCGAAGGCGACCAGCTGGGCCAGGGCGCGGTCGCGGGTCTCCCAGTCGGCGGCGTCCCGGGTGAGGGCGAGGAGCTTGGCCGCGGGACCGAAGTCGTCCGACGCCGCCGCCACCAGCGCGGGGGAGAGCCGTTCGTCGGGGGCGTCGAGCAACACCGCGTCGTCCGCCGGCAGCCCGGCGGCCAGCCCGGGGCCGTACCGGAACGTGCGCGCGGAGCTCAGCAGTGCGCGGAGGAAAGCCATGGTGCAGACCATTGAAAAGCCCTGGTCGGGGCGGCGCCAGAGGGACTCTGTGAAGCTTCTGTGGCGAGTGGGAGGGTTGCCCCGGACAAGGCAAAGAAAGGGCAAAGGAAGCGTCCTCGGATGGCTCGATCACGACCTTCCGGCTGTCGGCGGCCGCCCGGCCGGTCGAGTCTCGACCGGCCTTTCGGCCGCCGTGCCGACAGGGATCCGGCCGCGCGGGACGCCGTTCCCGGTCAGCCGCGCCGCAGCAGCCGCGACGCGCCCGCCGCCACCGTCGTGGCCAGTATCCATCCCACCAGCACGAGGGCCGCCGCCATCCACTGCCAGCCCCCCTCCAGCAGCCAGTAACCGTCCTGCCCGAGATCGATCACCGGCACCAGCAGGTCCAGCGCGTACAACGCGGGATTCCACCGCGGATGCTCGTCCCCCTTGATCGACTCCGGGCTGTACTGCGAGAAGGCCACCGCCCCCGCCGCCCAGAGCACCGCCATCCAGACCAGGGCCCGCCCCGGCCGGTAGCCGTACGCGACCGTCCAGTCCTGCAGATAGCCCCAGATCCGCCCCGCGGGCGGAAGCGTCTCGCGCCGCCGCCGCTGCTTGGCCAGCAGCACCTCGCGCGCGTCCGCGTCCTCCCCGCAGCTGCGCAGCACCGCCGCGAGGCGCTCGTACGGTTCCGGTACGTACTCCGGGGTCGCCGCCAGCACCCACTCCAGGCGCCGGGACAGCGGGAAATGGCCGTACGGGACGAGGTTCTCGTACACGAAGCCGCCCATCGCCAGGCCGCCCGGACCCGGCCAGCTGGTCGAGACGTCGATCAGCGTGACGACCTTCGCGCCGTTCAGCACGACCCGGCCCTCCCGCGGGCGCTCCGCGTTGAACCGCAGCTCGGGAGTGACGATCCGGCGCAGCGACAGCTCCTCGCGGTCGGCGAGCACGAACCGGGCCTTGTGCAGGTCCACCGCGTCCCCGAACCGCCCGTCGTCGAGCCGCACCGCCCCCCGGCACTCGAAGACCTGCGAGCGCATCCCGCGCGCCGGACCGCCGCCGCGCGCCACACCGAACGGGGGGGTGGTGCCCTGGTTCCCCGTGTCGATGCTCACCCACGCCTCGGTCATGTACAGCGTGCGCTCCACGCTCAGCTGCGGGGCGTTCAGCGCCCGCCGCCCGTCCGTGGCGCGCAGCCGGCTGCCGCGCAGGCTCAGCGAACCCCCGACCTTCGCCCCGCGCAGGCTCAGCTCGCCGCGCGTCTCGATCATCTCGGCCTGCAGGTCCTGCGCCACCGACATCCCGTCGCCCACGAAGGCGCGGCCGCGCCGGTCCGGCCCGGCACGGAGCTGGTTGATCAGCAGGTCCGTACCGATCTGGGCGTCCGTCAGCCGGATACCGCGCTCGATCCGGCAGCGCGGCAGATGGAGGTCACCCTCCGTGTGCAACCGGGCGGCTTCCAGCCTCGGCACCGCGCAGCCCACCATCCGCAGCGTCGTGAAGTGGCACTCCGGCAGCACCACCTCCTGCTCGAAGCGGCAGCCCGTCAGCTCCACATAGGGCGAGACGCGGCCGCCCGCCAGATCCAGCTTCCCCGTGATGCGAAGACCCCGGAGCTTCAGCGCGGCCACCCGCCCCGGCCGTGCCGCCGGTCCGCTGAGCAGCAGCCGCGCCACCGTCCGGGCACCGACGCTCCGCTCCGGCCCCCAGCTGTGCGGGGAGAACGGATCGTCGCGGACCGGATCGTGGGAGCGCAGATCGTAGGTGGTGCCGTTCCGGAAGGACTGCCACATACCCAGCTCCGCGGCGCTGAGCCCGTCGGGGATCTCGCCGTCGTGCGGTTCGGTCACCGTCTCACCTCCGCCTGCGCGGTTCGCCCCGCGCTTCGTACAGTCGTTCTTCCCTCTGTGTGACGACGTGAACGCTAATGGTCAGCAGTGACACCCGGGACGTGTATCAGTCAGTGATACGGGCGTCCGGACGGCTGAACCGGTCTGAGAGAATTGCGGTGTGATCTCTCGAATCGATCTGCGCGGTACCGCCCTCCCCGAGGGCGGCGCCCTGCGCGACCTGCTGCCCCGTGCCGAGTTCGACGTGGAAGCCGCCCTGGAGACGGTGCGGCCCATCTGCGAGGACGTACGCCATCGCGGCTCGGCGGCAGTGATCGAGTGGGGGGAGAAATTCGACGGCGTACGCCTGGACTCGATCCGGGTCCCCGTCGGCGCGATCACCGAGGCGCTGGAGCAGCTCGACCCCACCGTGCGCGCCGCTCTGGAGGAGTCGATCCGCCGCGCCCGCCTCGTCCACCGCGAGCAGCGCCGCACCACGCACACCACCCAGGTCGTCCCCGGCGGCACGGTCACCGAGAAGTGGGTGCCCGTCGAGCGCGTCGGGCTCTACGTGCCGGGCGGGCGCGCGGTCTACCCGTCCTCCGTCGTGATGAACGTCGTCCCCGCCCAGGAGGCGGGCGTCGAGGGCCTCGCAGTCTCCTCCCCGCCCCAGAAGGAGTTCGGCGGTCTGCCGCACCCCACGATCCTCGCCGCCTGCGCCCTCCTCGGCGTCGACGAGGTGTACGCCGCCGGCGGCGCCCAGGCCGTCGCGATGTTCGCGTACGGCACCGAGGACTGCCTGCCCGTGAACCTCGTCACCGGCCCCGGCAACATCTACGTCGCCGCCGCCAAGCGCCTCCTCAAGGGCCGCATCGGCATCGACGCCGAGGCCGGCCCGACCGAGATCGCGATCCTCGCCGACGCGAGCGCCGACCCGGTGCACGTCGCCGCCGACCTGATCAGCCAGGCCGAGCACGACCCGATGGCCGCCGCCGTCCTCGTCACCGACTCCGAGGAGCTCGCCGCCGCCACCGAGGCCGAGCTGGCGCCGCAGATCGCCGCGACCCGGCACGTCACGGACCGGATCGAGCCCGCGCTGGCAGGCCGCCAGTCCGCGATCGTCCTGGTCGACGACCTGGAGGACGGCCTCAAGGTCGTCGACGCGTACGCCGCCGAGCACCTGGAGATCCAGACGGAGAACGCCGCCGCCGTCGCCGACCGGGTCCGCAACGCCGGTGCGGTCTTCGTCGGCCCCTGGTCGCCCGTCTCCCTCGGCGACTACTGCGCCGGCTCCAACCACGTCCTGCCCACCGGCGGCTGCGCCTGCCACTCCTCGGGCCTGTCCGTGCAGTCCTTCCTGCGAGGCATCCACATCGTCGACTACACCCGCGACGCGCTCGCCGAGGTCACCCACCACGTGGTCACCCTCGCCGAGGCGGAGGACCTCCCCGCCCACGGTGCCGCGCTCAAGGCCAGGTTCGGGTGGAAGGTTCCGCAGCAGTGACGAACAACCCCTGGGACGACCTCCCGATCCGCGACGAACTGCGCGGCCAGTCCCCGTACGGGGCGCCCCAGCTCGACGTACCGGTCCGGCTGAACACCAACGAGAACCCCTACCCGCTGCCCGAAGCGCTCGTCGACCGCATCGCCGAGCGGGTCCGCGAGGCCGCCCGCGACCTCAACCGCTACCCCGACCGGGACGCCGTGGAGCTCCGCACCGAGCTCGCCCGCTACCTCACCCGCACCGCGGGACACGAGGTGGCCGCGGCCAACGTCTGGGCGGCCAACGGTTCCAACGAGGTCCTCCAGCAGCTGCTGCAGACCTTCGGCGGCCCCGGGCGCACCGCGATCGGCTTCGAGCCCTCGTACTCGATGCACGCCCTCATCTCCCGGGGCACCGGCACCGGCTGGATCTCCGGACCGCGCAACGACGACTTCACCATCGACGTCGAGGCCGCGAAGAAGGCCATCGCCGAGCACCGCCCCGACGTGGTCTTCATCACCTCGCCCAACAACCCGACCGGCACCGCGGTGGACGCGGGGACCGTGGTCGGGCTCTACGACGCCGCCCAGGCCGCAGGGCCCTCGATGGTGGTCGTCGACGAGGCGTACGGCGAATTCAGCCACCACCCCTCGCTGCTGCCGCTGATCGAGGGCCGCCGTCACCTGGTGCTCTCGCGCACCATGTCCAAGGCCTTCGGTGCCGCGGGCCTGCGCCTGGGCTACCTCGCCGCCGACCCCGCCGTCGTCGACGCGGTCCAGCTGGTGCGCCTGCCCTACCACCTGTCCTCCCTCACGCAGGCGACCGCGCTCGCCGCCCTGGAGCACACCGATACGCTGCTCGGGTACGTCGCGCAGCTCAAGAGCGAGCGCGACCGGCTGGTCGACGGACTGCGGGAGCTCGGCTTCGCCGTCACCGACTCGGACGCCAACTTCGTCCAGTTCGGCCGCTTCGCCGACAGCCGCACCGCCTGGCAGCGGATCCTCGACCGGGGCGTCCTGGTCCGGGACAACGGCGTACCGGGGTGGCTGCGGGTCACCGCGGGGACCCCGGCAGAGAACGACGCGTTCCTCGATGCGGTGCGCGAACTGAAGAAGGAGCACGACGCATGAGCCGCGTAGGCAGGGTGGAGCGGACCACCAAGGAGACCTCCGTGCTCGTCGAGATCGACCTCGACGGCACCGGGAAGGTCGATGTCGCGACCGGGGTCGGCTTCTACGACCACATGCTCGACCAGCTCGGCCGGCACGGGCTCTTCGACCTCACGGTCAAGACCGAGGGCGACCTCCACATCGACTCGCACCACACCATCGAGGACACCGCCCTCGCGCTCGGTGCGGCCTTCAGGCAGGCGCTCGGCGACAAGGTCGGCATCTACCGCTTCGGCAACTGCACCGTCCCGCTGGACGAGTCGCTCGCCCAGGTCACCGTCGACCTCTCCGGACGCCCCTACCTGGTGCACACCGAGCCGGAGAAGATGGCGCCGATGATCGGTGAGTACGACACGACGATGACCCGGCACATCCTGGAGTCCTTCGTCGCCCAGGCGCAGATCGCCCTGCACGTCCACGTCCCGTACGGCCGCAACGCCCACCACATCGTGGAGTGCCAGTTCAAGGCGCTGGCCCGTGCCCTGCGCTACGCCAGTGAGCACGACCCGCGCGCGGCCGGGATCCTTCCGTCCACGAAGGGCGCCCTGTGACCGGCCTCAACACCGTGCTGATCGTCGTCGGCCTCTTCCTGGCCGGCGGCGTCTACTCCTTCTGGAAGCAGGGGATGCCCAAGGGCGTCGTCGTGCTCCTCGGGATCGGCTCCGTGATGTGCCTGGTGGCAGGCGTCATGCGGATCCAGGGACTCTGGGACTGAGGTAGCGCTATGAGTGACAAGAAGAAGATCGTCGTCTTCGACTACGGCTTCGGCAACGTCCGTTCGGCGGAGCGGGCCCTCACCCACGTCGGCGGGGACGTGGAGATCACCCGTGACTTCGACACCGCGATGAACGCCGACGGGCTGCTCGTCCCCGGGGTCGGCGCCTTCTCGGCCTGCATGGCCGGTCTGAAGCAGGCACGCGGCGAATGGGTCATCGGCCGCAGGCTGGCCGGCGGCCGCCCAGTCATGGGCATCTGTGTCGGTATGCAGATCCTGTTCGAGCGCGGCATCGAGCACGGCGTCGAGACGGAGGGCCTCGACGAGTGGCCCGGCACCGTCGGACCGCTCAAGGCCGACGTCGTTCCGCACATGGGCTGGAACACCGTCGAGTCCCCCGAGGACTCCCAGCTCTTCGCCGGCCTGGACGCCGGGGCCCGCTACTACTTCGTGCACTCCTACGCGGCGCACGACTGGTCCCTCGAAGTGACCAACGCCAAGATCCGTGCCCCCAAGGTCACGTGGTCGACGCACGGAGAGCGGTTCGTGGCCGCCGTCGAGAACGGCGCGCTGTGGGCCACCCAGTTCCACCCCGAGAAGTCCGGCGACGCCGGCGCCCAGCTGCTGACCAACTGGATCGAGACGCTGTAATGCCGAAGCTTGAACTGCTCCCCGCCGTAGACGTCCGCGACGGACAGGCCGTCCGCCTCGTGCACGGCGAATCCGGCTCCGAGACCTCCTACGGCTCCCCGCTCGAGGCGGCACTCGCCTGGCAGAGCTCCGGGGCCGAGTGGCTGCACCTCGTCGACCTGGACGCCGCGTTCGGCACCGGCGACAACCGTGCGCTGATCGCCGAAGTGGCCGGTGCCATGGACATCAAGGTCGAGCTCTCCGGCGGCATCCGCGACGACGCCTCGCTGGAGGCCGCGCTCGCCACCGGCTGCCGCCGGGTCAACCTCGGCACCGCCGCCCTGGAGACCCCCGAGTGGGTCGCCAAGGTCATCGCCGAACACGGCGACAAGATCGCCGTCGGCCTCGACGTCCGGGGCACCACGCTGCGCGGCCGCGGCTGGACCCGTGACGGCGGCGACCTCTACGAGACGCTCGCCCGCCTCGACTCCGAGGGCTGCGCCCGCTACGTCGTGACCGACATCGCCAAGGACGGCACACTGCAGGGCCCCAACCTGGCACTCCTGCGGGACGTCTGCGCCGCCACCGACAAGCCCGTCGTCGCCTCCGGCGGCGTCTCCTCGCTCGCCGACCTGCGCGCGATCTCCCTGCTCGTCCCGGAAGGCGTCGAGGGAGCCATCGTCGGCAAGGCGCTGTACGCCAAGGCGTTCACCCTCGAAGAGGCACTCAAGGCGGTCGCCGCATGACGGACTCCGTACGCCGCGTCTCCTCGGGCGGCCCGTGGGAGGAGAAGTTCGGCTACTCCCGCGCGGTACAGCTCCCGAACGGACTGGTCCTGGTCTCCGGCTGCACCTCGGTGGTCAACGGCCAGATCTCCGCGGGCAGTCCGTACGAGCAGGCCGTCGCGTCCTTCCAGGCCGCCTTCGACGCCCTGAAGCAGGCCGGACTCGGCCGTGAGGACGTCGTCCGCACCCGGATGTACATCACCCACGCCCGGGACGTCGACGAGGTGGGCCGCGCCCACAAGGAGCTGTTCGACGACGTCCGCCCCGCCGCCTCCATGATCATCGTGTCCGGTTTCGTCGACCCCTCCCTGGTCGTCGAGGTCGAGGTCGAGGCGTACCGGGCAGGTGTGCGATGACGCTCGCCGTACGGGTCATCCCCTGCCTGGACGTGGACAACGGCCGCGTCGTCAAGGGCGTCAACTTCCAGAACCTGCGCGACGCGGGCGACCCCGTCGAGATGGCGAAACTGTACGACGCGGAGGGTGCCGACGAGCTGACGTTCCTCGACATCACCGCCTCCAGCGGCGACCGCGAGACGACGTACGACGTGGTGCGCCGCACCGCCGAGCAGGTCTTCATCCCGCTCACCGTCGGCGGCGGGGTCCGCACCCCCGACGACGTCGACAAGCTGCTGCGCGCCGGGGCCGACAAGGTAGGGGTCAACACCGCCGCCATCGCCCGGCCCGACCTCGTCCGCGAGATCGCCGAACGCTTCGGGCGCCAGGTGCTCGTGCTCTCCGTCGACGCCCGGCGCACCTCTGAGGGCACCTTCGAGGTGACGACCCACGGCGGCCGGAAGGGCACCGGCATCGACGCCGTCGAGTGGGCGCACCGGGCCGCCGAGCTCGGCGCGGGCGAGATCCTGCTCAACTCGATGGACGCCGACGGCACGAAGGACGGTTACGACACCGAGATGATCGAGGCGGTCCGGGCCCACGTCTCCGTCCCCGTCATCGCCTCCGGTGGCGCGGGCAGGCTCGCGGACTTCCCGCCGGCCATCGGCGCGGGCGCCGACGCCGTCCTCGCCGCGTCCGTCTTCCACTTCGGTGACCTGCGGATCTCCGAGGTCAAGGGCGCTCTGCGCGAGGCCGGGCACCCCGTCCGCTGACCGGGCCGGAAAGACCGCCGGTCGCGAAGACCGGCGATCTCGCCGATGTGGACCCGGAGGACACGCCGCCAGAGTGGCGCCGTCAACGAATGACGGCGCCACTCACGCGGTGCACCCCCGAAGGCCCCCGGACGACGGGGCGCCGGCTGCCGCGGTGTGGTTCGCCACAACCGAGAGGAACTCCCCGTGCAGCAGCACCTCCCCTCCGGCGACATCTCCCCGCAGCCCCGCCGCACGTCGAAGAGCCGCTCCCGCACCCTCAAGGGCGCCCTGGCAGCCGCGGCGGCGACCGCCGGTCTGCTCACCGCGCTGGTACCGGGCGGAGCCCAGGCCGCCGACAACCCGTACGAGCGTGGCCCGGCCCCGAGCAACTCGAGCATCGAGGCGAGCAGGGGCTCGTACGCCACCTCGCAGACCTCCGTCTCCTCGCTGAGCGTCAGGGGATTCGGCGGCGGAACGATCTACTACCCGACGTCCACCTCCGACGGGAAGTTCGGCGCGGTCGTGATCTCGCCGGGTTTCACCGCCTACGAGTCGAGCATCGCCTGGCTGGGGCCGCGTCTGGCGTCGCAGGGCTTCGTGGTGTTCACCATCGACACCAACACCACGCTGGACCAGCCGGCCAGCCGTGGTGACCAGCTGCTGGCCGCTCTGGACTACCTGACCCAGGACAGCTCGGTGCGCGGCCGGGTCGACTCGTCCCGGCTGGGTGTGATGGGCCACTCGATGGGGGGCGGCGGCACGCTGGAGGCCGCGAAGGACCGTCCTTCGCTGAAGGCGGCGATACCGCTGACCGGCTGGAACACGGACAAGACATGGCCGGAGATCCAGACACCGACGCTGATCGTCGGCGCGGACGGTGACACGGTCGCCTCCGTCGCCAGCCATTCGAAGCCGTTCTACAACTCGCTGCCGAGTTCGCTGGACAAGGCGTATCTGGAGCTGCGGGGCGCGTCCCACTTCACGCCGAACACGTCCAACACGACGATCGCGAAGTACAGCATCTCGTGGCTGAAGCGCTTCATCGACGACGACACCCGCTACGAGCAGTTCCTGTGCCCGATCCCGTCGGCGAGCCTGACGATCGCCGAGTACCGGGGCAACTGCCCGCACTGATCCGGGGGAATGACCGGGGCCGGACCGCGCGTACCGCGGTCCGGCCCCTTCGCGCTGCCGGAGCCGCTCAGCCCGGGTACCGGTCCGCGCGCCGGCCCACGCGCCGGTCCGCACCCCGGTCCTCGCCGGAGAACCGGGTGGGGGACCCGGCCGCACCCGGGTCGCGCACGGAGGCCGGGTGGTCACCGTGCAGCACGACCGGTTCCGCGGCCTCGACCGCGTCGGCCAGGACCCGGGGACGTACGGCCGGGGGCCGCTCTCGCCGGCCGGCACCGGTGCGGGCACCCGTCGGCCCCGCGCCACCAGCGCCTCGACGACGCCGTGCAGCAGCACCACCGGGGGCAGGGCGTCGTCCGGGTCCCGCGACCAGGACCGGTAACGCAGGGGCGAACCGTCGTGTGTACGCGATTCATCAGTCATGCACCGGCGTCGGGGGCGGCCGCCGGGGAACGGGCCGGGGCTGTGCCCCCGCACAGTGCGAAGTCCGTTCCGTTGGGAGCCCGCACCACTCCGGGCACACCGGGAACAGGGAGCGGACGCGAGCCTTCCGAGGCTGTTTACGCGGAAGTAACGTGAGGGTGTGACCCCATCGACGACCGTGCACAGTCCGCTCCGGCTGTACGGCCGCAGCGGTGAACTGACCATCCTGGAAACCTTGTTGGGCCGGCTGCGGGCAGGGGACGGCGGAGCGCTCGTGCTGACCTCGCCGCCCGGCCTCGGCCGTACGGCCCTGCTGCGCCAGGCCGCCGCCCGCTACCTCGGTGGGTACGGCGGCCCCGTGCTGTACGCCTCCGCGGCCCCCGCCGAACAGCGCCTGCCCTACAGCGGGCTGCACGCCCTGCTCTGCTCCGCCCCCGGTCCGCTGCCCGTCGCGCCCGACACCATCCTGCGCTCCGGGATCACCCCGGGCGGACTGCTCGGTCTCCTGCGGGGCCTGGGGGCCGAACAGCCTCTGCTGGTCTGCGTGGACGACGCGCACGCCTGGGACGCCGACTCCCGTGCCGCGCTCGGCTTCGCCGCCCGCAGACTCGGCGCGGGCAGCCGGGTCGCGGTGGTGATCGGCGCAGCCGACGAGACCGCCTTCGCCGGACTGCCCGCGCTGGGGCTCGGCCCGCTCGAGGACGACGCGGCGAGCGCGCTGCTGGACCGGCTCACGGACGGCACGGCCGATGTCGACCCCGTCGTACGCAGCGAACTGCTGCGCGAGGCGGCCGGCAACCCGCGGTTGCTGGCCGGGCTGGTCGGCCGGCTCACCCCCGGCCAGCTGGCCGGGCGCGTCGCGCTGCCCTACCCGCTCCCCGGGGCCGAGGGCGTCCTCGACGCCCACGCCGGACAACTGGAGGGACTGTCGCCCGACACCCATGCCCTGCTCCTGCTGGCCGCGGCCGCGGAGGAGCACGAACCGGACGGAGCCGGCGCCGACGCCGCTCTGCTGCTGCGGGCCGGCGCCCGGGCCGGACTGGCCACCGCGCACCTCGACCGGGTGCTCTTCGCACCCGCGGGCGCCACCGGAGCCCTCCAGCGGGCGGGAAGCCGCGTGCACTTCAGCCACCCGCTGCTGCGCCGCGCGGTCCTGCACCGGGCGCCCCCGGGCCACCGCCGGGCCGTGCACGAACTGCTCGCCGGACTGCTCGCCGGGCCCGGCCCGGCCCCGCTGTCCGCGCTCGTCCAGCGGGCCTGCGCCGCACCCGGGCCGGACGCCGCCCTCGCCGGGCAGCTGGAGGCCGCAGCCGTCGCCCCGCGCCCGCACGGCGAACGGTCGGCCGCGCTGGCACGCGCCGCCTCCCTCTCCACCGACGACACCCTGCGCGCCGCGCGGTTCACCGCCGCCGCCGAGCAGGCCCGGCTGGCCGGCGACACCGGCCGGGCCCGCGCCCTGCTGGCCCGCGTCGGACCCCACCTCGCCGGGGGCCTGGCGCCCTACGTACGCGGCATGCTCGCCCTGCGCGACGGACCGGCGGCCGACGCCCGCGAGGCACTCCTGACCGCGGCCGGACTGCTCGCCCCGCATGACCCCCGCCGCACGCTGGACGCCCTGTTCTGCGCCGCCGAGGCGGCGTGGGACATGGGAGACGCCATCGCGTACCTGGACGCGATGAACCGCGTGCCCGTCGCCGCGGCCGACCGGTCCATGGCGCAGTACCGTGCCGGCATGTGCGCCGTGCTCGCCGGGCACCCCGACCGGGGCCACGCCCTCCTGCGGTGCTGTCTGGACTCCGCCGACCGCGCGGAGGACGCCGGTGAACTGCTGCGGGCGGGAGCCTCGGCGCTGGTGCTCGGCGAGGTCGAGGCGGCCTGCCGGGCAGGGGCCCGAGCCCTCGCCGTCGTACGCACCCGGGGGCCCGAGGCCCTGCTGCCGCACACCCTGGAGCAGCTCGCCTACGCCGAACTGCGCACCGGTCAGCACGCCAGAGCCCGGGCCCACGCCCTGGAAGGACTGCACGCGGCGCGCCGTACCGGGCAGCGGAACTCCGCCACCCATCTGCACGCCGTGCTCGCGCTCACCGCCTCGGTGGAGGGGCCGGCCGAGGCGTGCGCCGCCCACGCCGACGCGGCACTGGCCGGGGCGGGGCCGCACGGCCTGGCGCAGGCGGCCACGCTCGCCACCTGGGCGGTCGCCCGCGCGGACCTGGCGGCCGGGCGGCCCGGCGAGGCCGCGGCCCGGCTCCGTCCGCTGGTCAGGCCGGGACCCGGGACGGGGCACTTCGCGACCCGGATGCTGGCCGTGCCGTGCTACGTCGAGGCGATGGTGCTCTCCGGCCGCGCGGACGAAGGGGCGGAGGAACTCGTGTCGGCCGTCGAGGAGTTCGCCTTGTGGACCGCGCGGACGACCGACCCTCAGGTCCCCGCCCAGCTGGCCCGCTGCCGCGCCCTGCTGGCGTCGCCCCAGGAGGCCGCCGCCCGGTACGAGGAGGCACTGGCCCACCACGACCGCGCGGGCGGCGATTTCGAGCGCGCCCGCACCCAGCTGCTCCACGGCCAGCTGCTGCGCCGTCTGCGCCGCACCCGCGAGGCCCGTGGCCCGCTGCGCGACGCGCTGGTGGCGTTCGAGCGCTGCTCCGCCCGCGCCTGGGCCGAGCGTGCGGGAGGGGAGCTGCGGGCCGCCGGTGAGGCGGTGGACGTGCCGGACCGGAGCGGCCCCGGCCCGCTGGCCGGCCTGACCCCCCAGCAGCAGCGGATCGCCCGCTGTGTCGCGGAAGGAGCCACGAACCGCGAGGTGGCGGTGCGGCTCTCGGTGAGCCCGCGGACCGTCGACCACCACCTGCGCAACGTGTTCGCCGCACTCGGTGTCCGGTCCCGGACCGAGCTCGCGCGGCTGCTGGACCGCGGGGGCGGGGCGAGGTTGCAGGACCGTGATGAGAAGAACCGCGCAGACCCCTAGGTACCGACCGGGCGGTATGCCATTCTGCGGTCGTCAGGATCGATCGGTGTGCGCCTGCCCAATGCCGGGCGGGCGCACACCGGGGCCGGCCGAACCGCAGCCGGCCGATTCCCGGTGGAGGCCGCCATGCCACAGGTCGTACGTTCACGGATCAGGGCGCTGCACGGACCGCCCCCCGTCACACCGTTGCCGCACCGCGCCCGTTCCCTGGCCGACCGGGAGGCCGTGACGGTGCTCCACCGGGCGGCCCGTGCGCTGCTGGAGGCGCTGCCGGAGCTCACCGACCGGCTGGTCGAGGCGCTGCGCGAGCAGGAGCCCGCCTACCGCGCCGCGATGGAGACCGAGCACACCGAGATCTGGCAGGAGGTCCACCACTCGCTGCGGCACAACGTCGCCTCCCTCATCCAGCCCCGGGAGTCCAGGGAGGCCGCGCACCGCACCTCCCGGTGGATCGGTGAGAGCCGGGCCGAGCAGGGCGTACCGCTCGACGCGGTCATGCACGCCTTCCGGATGGGCGGGGCGATGGTCTGGCAGGAACTGGTCGACGACACGGCCCGCCGCCACCCCGAGGACACCCGGCTGCTCGTCCATGTCGCCGCCGACGTCTGGAACTTCGTCGACGAGCACTGCGGGGTGGTGGCCGAGGCGTACCGGCAGGCCGAGCGGCGGCTCTCCTGGCGCCGTGAGAACCAGCAGCGCCTGATGACGGCGGCCCTCCTGGACGGCACCGCCCGGATCGCGGACCTGCCGGACGCCGCGGCGATGCTGGGGCTCGTGGTGCAGGGGCGGTACGCCGTACTCGCGGTCGCCGGAGCCCGCCGCGCCCCGCACGGCACCGGCCACCCACCGCTGACCCTGGCCGGGGGCGCGCCCGCGCTCTGGCACTCGGCGGGGGACGTGGAGCTGGCGGTCCTGCCGCTGGGGAGGGGCCCGGTGGCGGCCGAGGCGGAGCCGCAGTCCGGCGGCGACACCGAGAACGCGCCTGCCACCGGCCCCGCCGCGGCCTCCGACGGTGAACTCGCCGCCCTCGCGGCCGGCCTGACGGCACCCCAGGGCACCCGGATCGGCATCAGCTCCGTGGTCGAGGGGCTCGCCTCCGTCGGTGACGCACGGCGGCTCGCCGAGACGGCGCTGCGGGCCTGCCCGGCGTCAGGCGGCACCGTCCTGCTCGACGAGCACCTGCCCACCGCGCTCGTCGTGTCCTCACCCGGTCTCGGGACGGCGCTCGCCGGCCGGGTCCTCGGGCCGCTGGACCGGCTCGACCCCGCGGACCGTGACGTGATCATCGAGACGCTGACCGCGTGGCTCGACTCGGACGGGTCGGCGCAACGGGCCGGAGCGAAGCTCTACTGCCACCGCAACACCGTGCTGAACAGGCTCCGGCGGTTCGAGCAGATGACGGGGCGCTGCCTGACACGGCCCTCGGACGCCGTCGAGGTGTCCCTGGCACTGGCGGCCCGGCGGCTGCTGGCGGGCTGAACGGGGGCCGTCCGCGGCGGGGCAGGACCGAGGAGACCGGGCCAGGGGCGGCCGCCGCCGCGCGGAGATCCGCCCCGCTCCCTTCCGGAGCCAGCAGTTCCGGCCGGTGTGGGACTGTGCGGCCGCACAGTCCCACACCGGCCGGGCTGTACCGGTGCCGCGCCCTCCCTCCGCCCCCTGGGCCCCCCGCGCTCCGGCTGGTGCCATGGCGCGCATGTCTTCAGCTGCCCCTTGCAGAGCCGTGCCGGCGGAGCGAACCCGGTGAGCGGCGCGATCGACGCCCGGTCCCTGGCCGTGGTCATCTTCCTCGGCTTCGTCGCCGTGTCCCTGCTGCTGTGCGGACTCGCCGCGGCCGACCAGGACGATCCGGAGCACTTCTACGCGGGCGGCGCCACCCTCGGCCCCGTCGGCGCGGGACTGGCCATCGCCGGGGACTACGTCTCCGCCGCCACGCTGCTCTCCACCACCGGGTCCGTCGCGCTCGCCGGCTTCGACGGGCTGCTCTTCGCCCTGGCGACAGTCGCCTCGCTGGCGCTGGTCATGCGCCTCTTCGCCGAACGCCTGCGCCGCAGAGGCGTGTTCACCATGGGCGACTTCCTCGCCGACCGGCTCGGCGACAACTCCGTACGCCGTGCGCTGGGCGTGGCCACCCTCGTCGTACTCGCCCCGCTGCTGCTCGTCCAGCTCACCACCGCCGGCCGCGTCATGACGTCCATGTTCGGGCTGCCCGACGGCGCGCTCACCGGCTGCACCGTCGCCAGCGGCGTGCTGATGGTCTGCTACTCGGCGTTCGGCGGGATGCGGGGCACCGGCTACATCCAGATCCTCAAGGTGGCCGTCGTCCTGGGAGCGGTCACCCTGCTCGCGGGCCTCGTCCTCGCACGCTTCGGCTGGTCCCCGTTCGCCCTCTTCGACGCCGCGCAGGCAGGCAGCAGGGCGGGCGGTGACTATGCGCGCCCCGGGCTGCAGTTCGGACACGGACTCGCGGGAAGTCTCGACCTGATCGGCTTCCAGGCCACCCTCGTGCTCGGCGCCGCCTGCATGCCGCACATCATGATGCGGCTCCACCCCCTCCGTGACGCCCGGACCGCCCGCCGGGCCGGCATCTGGGCCGTGAGCCCCGTCGTCCTGCTGTGCGGCGGCATCGTCGTCGTCGGACTCGGTGCCTCCGCGCTGATCGGCCGGGACCTGCTGCACGCCGCCGATCCGGCCGGCGGCACCGCCCTGCTGATGGTGACCAGCGCCCTGGACCCCGGTGCGGCCGGGCCACGCGACAGTCCCCTCTTCGCACTCGTGGCCTGCGCCGCGTTCGCCACCACCCTGGCCGCGGTCGCCGGAATCACCCTGGCCGCGGCCTCGTCCCTGGCCCGCGACTTCACGGTGAAGTCGGGCGCGCAGGGAGAGGGCAAGGCCTCCGGCAGGGAGATCCGGCGCGCCCGCTGGGCCGTCGCCGGTATCGGGGCACTCGCCGTGCTCCTCTCGGCGTACACCCACGACCGCAACCCCCAGGTGCTGCTCTCCCTGTCGTTCGCGGCGGCGGCCTCGGTCCTGCCGCCCGTCCTGCTGTACGCCCTGTTCCGGCCGCGCTTCAACGCCCGCGGGGTGCGGTGGACCGTGTACGGGACGCTTCCGCTGACCGGGATCCTCATGGTCCTGTCACCGGCGTTCTCCGGCACACCCGTCGCGTTCTTCCCGGAGTGGGACTTCGGCGTCTTCCCGCTCCAGACCCCGGGGCTGGTCACCATCCCGGCGGGATTCCTCCTCGGACTGCTGGGATCGGGCCGGGACCCGGACGCGGCACCGGGCGAACGGCACCGCCACCGGGCCCGCCGGGCGCCTGTACGCGCCCGCACCCGCGTCTGAGCGGCCGGTACCGGACGCCCGGGCCCCGGGTCAGAGGCCGAGCTCGGCCGTGTGCAGGCGGGCCAGCGCGTCCTTGTCGCCCTCCAGCTCGACCCGCGCCGCCTCCTGCCGCCCCGCCGCGAACAACAGCAGCTCGCCCGGCTCCCCGGTGACCGTCACCACCGGGGTGCCCTTGTGGGCCACCGCCGTCTGACCGTCCGGGCGCCGCAGTACCAGACCCACCGGGGACCGGCGGCCCAGCATCCGGGCCGTCCTCTCGGTGCGGGACCACAGCACATCGGCGAAGACCGGGTCGAGGTCCCGCTGCGACCAGTCGGGCTGGGCCCGGCGCACGTCCTCCGCGTGGATGTAGAACTCGACGGTGTTGGCAGCCTCGTCCAGCTGCTTCAGGCCGAAGGGCGACATCCGGGGCGGGCCCGTCCGGATGAGCTGGATCAGCTCCTCGTACGGCTTGGCGGCGAATTCGGCCTGGACCCGCTCCAGCCGGTTCTTCAGGGGTCCCAGAAGAATCCCGCCCGCGGCGTCCGCACGGCGTTCACGCACCACGACATGGGCGGCAAGGTCACGGGTCTTCCAGCCGTCGCACAGAGTCAGAGCCTCGGGGCCCGCCGCTTCCAACAGGTCGGCGAGCAGAAGACGTTCACGCTTCGCATGGGTCGACATGCCCGCCAGCGTACGACCGCCGCCCGCGGTCCGCCCAGTGGACGCCCGGCCGGAAGGCCCCGCCCGGCGCGGCACAATGGGGCGCATGACCAGCACGCCCGGCCCCACGCCCGCCAGCAGTCTCGACCCGGCCCTCGCCGCCCGCCTCAAGCGCGGCCCCGACGGACTGGTCCCGGCCATCGCCCAGCAGTACGACACGGGCGAGGTGCTCATGCTCGGCTGGATGGACGACGAGGCCCTGCACCGCACCCTCACCACGGGCCGCTGCACCTACTGGTCCCGCAGCCGGCAGGAGTACTGGGTCAAGGGCGACACCTCCGGCCACGTCCAGCAGGTCAAGTCCGTCGCGCTGGACTGCGACGCCGACACCGTCCTGGTGAAGGTCGACCAGACGGGCGCCGCCTGCCACACGGGCGACCGCACCTGCTTCGACAAGGACGTCCTTCCTCTCACCGCGCCCCGATAAGGTCAGCCGCCATGGATCTCGAGACCTTCCGCAAGCTCGCCGCCGACCGGCGCGTCATCCCCGTCAGCCGCCGGCTCCTCGCGGACGGCGACACCCCGGTCGGGCTCTACCGCAAACTCGCGGCCGAGCGCACCGGCACGTTCCTCCTCGAATCCGCGGAGAACGGCCGCACCTGGTCCCGCTACTCCTTCATCGGGGTACGCAGCGCCGCCACCCTGACCGCCCTCGACGGACAGACCCACTGGCTCGGCACCCCGCCCGTCGGCGTCCCCGTCGACGGAGACCCGCTGCAGGCCCTGCGGGCCACCGTCGAGACGCTGCACACCCCCCGCGACCTGGTCGGTGACGCCGGCCTGCCACCGTTCACCGGCGGCATGGTCGGCTACCTCGGCTACGACGTCGTCCGCCGGCTCGAGCGGATCACCGAGCACGGCGGCGACGATCTGGAGCTCCCCGAGCTCACGATGCTGCTCACCTCGGACCTCGCCGTGCTCGACCACGGGAACGGCACCGTCCTGCTGATCGCCAACGCGATCAACCACAACGACCTGGAGACCGGGGTCGACGAGGCGTACGCCGACGCGGTCGCCCGGCTCGACGCCATGGAGCGGGACCTGTCCCGGCCCGTGGAGAACGCTCCCGCCGCGCTGCCGCCCTCCGAGCTCCCGCCCTCCACCGCGCTCTGGGGCGGTCAGGCCTTCAGGGACGCCGTCGAGGACGTCAAGGAGCGCATCAGGGCCGGTGAGGCCTTCCAGGTCGTCCCCTCCCAGCGCTTCGAGACGCCGTGCACGGCGAGCGCGCTGGACGTCTACCGGGTCCTGCGGGCCACCAACCCGTCGCCGTACATGTACCTCTTCCGTTTCGACGGCTTCGACGTCGTCGGCTCCAGCCCCGAGGCGCTGGTCAAGGTCGAGGACGGCCGGGCGATGGTTCACCCGATCGCCGGAACCAGGCACCGTGGCGCCACACCGCAGGAGGACCAGGCGCTCGCCGACGAGCTCCTCGCCGACCCCAAGGAGCGCGCCGAGCACCTGATGCTCGTCGACCTCGGCCGCAACGACCTGGGACGGGTCTGCGCGCCCGGCAGCGTCGAGGTCGTCGACTTCATGTCGGTCGAGCGGTACTCGCACGTGATGCACATCGTCTCCACCGTCACCGGACGCGTCGCCGAGGGCCGCAGCGCCTTCGACGTCCTCACCGCCTGCTTCCCCGCGGGCACCCTCTCCGGCGCGCCCAAACCCCGCGCCCTGCAGATCATCGAGGAGCTCGAACCCACCCGCCGGGGCCTGTACGGCGGCTGCGTCGGCTACCTCGACTTCGCCGGGGACTCCGACACGGCCATCGCCATCCGGACCGCCCTGCTCCGCGACGGCACCGCGTACGTCCAGGCCGGTGCGGGCGTCGTCGCGGACTCCGACCCGGCCGCCGAGGACATGGAGTGCCGCAACAAGGCGGCCGCGGTCCTGCGGGCCGTGCACACGGCGAACCGCCTCGGGGCCCACTGAGCCGGTAGGGGATAGTGGAGTACGTGAGTGCCGTCCCCGTACCCCAGCCCCGTGCCCGATCCGCCTCCGCGCCCGACAGCGCGGGGAGCCGCCGAAGCCTGGCCGCCGGCCTGCTCCTCGGAGCGGCCGGCGCCACCGTCGTCCTCCTCGCGTCGGGGCAGACCTGGGCCGAGGGCGAGGCGGCTGTAGGCGGCGGCGCCCTGCCGCTCAGTGCCGACGGCCAGGAGGTCACCGGCCTTCCGGCGGCCCTGGCCGTCGTCGGTCTGGCCGCCCTCGTCGCGGTCTTCGCCGTCCGCGGCGCCGGCCGGCTGGTCGTCGCCGGGCTCCTGGCCCTCAGCGGCCTCGGCGCCGCCCTGAGCGCCTTCTCCGGCGCCTCGGACAGATCGGCCCTGGACGGGCAGGCCGCGCAGACCACGGGCAACACCTCGGCCACGGTCGAGGCCCTCGGCCACACCGCCTGGCCCTACGTCACCGCGGCCGGCGGGCTGCTGATCCTGCTCGCGGGACTGCTCGCCCTCCGCTACGGCGGCCGCTGGCCGGCCATGTCGGGACGGTACGAACGCGACGGCACCCCCCGCCCCCGCAAGGCCGCCCGCACCGCCCCGGACCCCGACCGGCCCGAGGAGCTGTGGAAGGCCCTGGACCGCGGCGAGGACCCGACGCGCGAGGCGTGACCCCCAGCCTCACGTCCGCCGGCGCGTACGGGACAATGGCAGTGAGCTTTCCCAGCAGCGATTACTTCAGCGCACCACCAACAAGGAGCAACTCATGGCGGGCAGCAGCCACGGACACACCCCGGCCGCCTGGACCGGTGTCATCATCTCCTTCATCGGCTTCTGCATCGCGGGCCTCTTCATGGTCGCGGCCAACGCGCTCGGCTTCTGGGCCGGTGTGGCCGTCGCCGTTCTCGGCGGGGTCGTCGGTCTCGCCATGAAGGCGGCCGGCCTCGGCATGCCCAAGGAGTCTCCCGAGATGGCGGCCGCCAGGTCCCGCGCCGCCCGGGCCCAGATCACGACCTGACACGCCCTTCGGCAGGTGCCGCTCCGAGGACACGACGCGAGGCGCAGCCCGGTCCGGGCTGCGCCTCTCCGCGTGAGCGGGGACAATCGGCGCGTGGACGCCTCAGCCTCTCCCGCCGCCGCCCCGGACCCCGTCCCCGTACCCGGTCCCGGCCTTCCGCCCGCCCCCGCCCCGGCGGCCTCCCGGATCCGGCGGCTCGCCGCTCCCGCCGGGGTCATGGCCGCCGTCGTCGGGGCCTTCGGCTACGTCGCCGCGGTCGACCCCAACGAACCCGGTCACTACCCGGTCTGCCCCATGCTCCGGTTCACCGGAGTGTTCTGCCCCGGCTGCGGCGGGCTCCGCAGCGCCCACGCCTTCGCCCACGGAGACCTCGCCGCGGCGCTCGGCGCCAACGCCCTGGCCGTCGTCGGCTACGCCGTCCTCGCCGTGGTCTGGCTGCTCTGGACGCTCCGCGCGAGCCGGGGCCGGACCCTGCGGATCGGTCTCGCCCCCGGTTACTGGTGGGGCATCGGTGCGGTGCTGCTGGTGTTCTCCGTGGTCAGGAACCTGCCCTTCGGATCGGCGCTCGCGCCCTGAGTGACCGGACAGTGGGACGGGAGGCGGCCGGATGCGGGCCTTACGCCCTCCTGCGGATACCATCGAGATGGCTGATCCTGTACTCATCACCGCTTCGGAAGGGGGCCGCTCGCGTGAGTGTGCTCGACGAGATCATCGACGGCGTCCGCGCCGACCTCGCGGAGCGGCAGGCGCGTGTCAGCCTCGACGAGCTCAAGGAACGCGCCGCGCGCGCTCCCCGGGCCAAGGACGGAGTCGCCGCCCTGCGCGGCGAGGGCGTGACCGTCATCTGCGAGGTCAAGCGTTCCAGCCCCTCCAAGGGGGCCCTGGCCGCCATCGCCGACCCGGCCGCGCTCGCCGCGGACTACGAGGCCGGCGGAGCGTCCGTCATCTCGGTCCTCACCGAGGAGCGCCGCTTCGGCGGATCGCTCGCCGACCTGGAGGCCGTCCGCGCCAAGGTCGACATCCCGGTCCTGCGCAAGGACTTCATCGTCACCTCGTACCAGCTGTGGGAGGCGCGTGCCTACGGCGCGGACCTCGCCCTCCTGATCGTCGCCGCCCTCGACCAGGAGGCCCTCGTCTCGCTGATCGAGCGCGCCGAGTCGATCGGCCTGACACCGCTCGTCGAGGCGCACGACGAGGAGGAGGCGGAGCGCGCCGTGGACGCCGGGGCGAAGATCATCGGTGTCAACGCGCGCAACCTCAAGGACCTCAAGGTCGACCGTTCCACCTTCGACCGTGTCGCCCCCGAGATCCCCGGCCACATCGTCAAGGTCGCCGAGTCCGGCGTCCGCGGCCCGCACGACCTCATCGCCTACGCCAACGCCGGCGCGGACGCGGTGCTCGTCGGCGAGTCCCTGGTCACCGGTCGCGACCCCCGGGCCGCCGTCGCCGACCTGGTCGCCGCCGGCGCCCACCCGGCGCTCCGGCACGGACGGGGCTGACCCCGCCCGTGCCCGCCGACCGTCGTCCCGCCGCCCGCATCCGGCCGGGCCTGCGCCCTGCCGGAGCGAGCGTCCGGGACCCGCACGCGCCGCTGGCGCGCGGCTGCCGCCCCCGCGGCTGCCGCGCCCCCGCCCGTCGTGTGCACGGCCGGCGCGTGCGCTACGTGATCGGTGACGAACCAGGTCAGGTCAACGGCATGCGATGGCGCACGGGGTTCCGCGCCTGATCCGGGCCCCGGCCGTCGTCCCGCCGTCCAGCGGGATCCGCACGCCCCACCGCGCCGACCGTCCACCGGTCGGCGTGGTGCTCCGCCCATGGCGCATACGGTGACATCACCCGTTGCGATTCGAGGAGCACGTCGCATGTCGTCCGACTTCTTCATCCCGGACCCCGAGGGTCTGATCCCCAGCGCCGAGGGGTACTTCGGCGCGTTCGGTGGCAAGTTCATCCCGGAGGCGCTGGTCGCCGCCGTGGACGAGGTGGCCGTGGAGTACGGCAAGGCCAAGGCGGACCCGGCCTTCGCCGCCGAGCTCAACGCGCTCATGGCCGACTACACGGGCCGCCCCAGCGCGCTGACCGAGGTCGCCCGCTTCGCCGGGCACGCGGGCGGGGCCCGCGTCTTCCTCAAGCGGGAGGACCTCAACCACACCGGTTCGCACAAGATCAACAACGTGCTGGGCCAGGCCCTGCTCACCAAGCGCATGGGCAAGACCCGCATCATCGCGGAGACCGGAGCGGGCCAGCACGGTGTCGCCACCGCGACCGCCTGCGCCCTCTTCGGGCTCGAATGCACCATCTACATGGGCGAGATCGACACCGAGCGCCAGGCGCTGAACGTGGCCCGGATGCGCATGCTCGGCGCCGAGGTCGTCGCCGTGAAGTCCGGCTCCCGGACCCTCAAGGACGCCATCAACGAGGCGTTCCGCGACTGGGTGGCCAATGTGGACCGCACCCACTACCTCTTCGGCACCGTCGCCGGGCCGCACCCCTTCCCGGCGATGGTCCGCGACTTCCACCGCGTCATCGGCGTCGAGGCCCGCCGCCAGATCCTGGAACGCACCGGCCGGCTGCCGGACGCCGCCGTCGCCTGCGTCGGCGGCGGCTCCAACGCCATCGGCCTCTTCCACGCCTTCATCCCGGACGCGGGCGTCCGGCTGATCGGCTGCGAACCCGCCGGACACGGTGTGGAGACCGGCGAGCACGCGGCCACCCTCACCGCCGGTGAACCCGGAATCCTGCACGGCTCGCGCAGCTACGTCCTCCAGGACGAGGAAGGCCAGATCACCGAGCCGTACTCGATCTCGGCCGGGCTCGACTACCCGGGCATCGGCCCCGAGCACGCCTACCTCAAGGACGTCGGGCGCGGCGAGTACCGTGCGGTCACCGACGACGCCGCCATGCAGGCGCTGCGCCTCCTCTCCCGCACCGAGGGGATCATCCCGGCCATCGAGAGCGCGCACGCGCTGGCCGGGGCCCTGGAGATCGGGCGGGAACTCGGTGAGGACGGACTGATCCTGGTCAACCTGTCCGGCCGTGGCGACAAGGACATGGACACGGCAGCGCGGTACTTCGGCCTGTACGACGGCGCCGACGCGGTCGTCGAGGCCGATGTGGCCGACGGAGAGGAAGAGGTCACCAAGTGAGCGGCAACCGAGAGCTTCTCGAATCGACGCTGGCCCGGGCGGCGTCCGAGGACCGGGCGGCGCTCATCGCCTACCTGCCCGGCGGTTTCCCGACCGTCGACGGCGGCATCGCGGCCGTCAAGGCGGCCGTCGCGGGCGGCGCCGACGTCGTCGAGGTGGGGCTCCCGCACAGTGATCCGGTGCTCGACGGGCCGGTCATCCAGACCGCCGACGACATCGCGCTGCGCGGCGGCCTCAAGATCGCCGACATCATGCGCACGGTCCGTGAGACGCATGAGGCGACGGGGGCGCCGATCCTCGTCATGACGTACTGGAACCCCGTCGACCGGTACGGCGTGGAGCGCTTCACCGCCGAGCTCGCCGACGCGGGCGGCGCCGGGTGCATCCTGCCCGACCTGCCGGTCCAGGAGTCCGGACTGTGGAGGGAGCACGCCGAGAAGCACGGTCTCGCCACCGTCTTCGTCGTCGCCCCGAGCAGCAAGGACGCGCGCCTCGCCACCATCACGGCGGCGGGCTCCGGATTCGTCTACGCCTCCTCGCTGATGGGCGTCACCGGCACCCGCGAATCCGTCGGCGAGCAGGCCCAGGACCTGGTGCGCCGCACCCGCGCCACCACCGACCTGCCGGTCTGTGTGGGCATCGGCGTCTCCACTGCCGAGCACGCCCGGCAGGTCGCGGGCTTCGCCGACGGGGTGATCGTCGGTTCGGCCTTCGTCAAGCGGATGCTGGACGCGCCGGACGAGGCCGCGGGCCTCGCCGCCGTCCGCGCGCTGGCGGGCGAACTGGCCGAAGGCGTTCGAAAGCGCTGACAGCGGTCGTCATCCGTACGGGTGGACCTGGGGCCGGGGAGGCGCTGCGGTGCCTCCCCGGTTCGTTCACGCACCGTGAGCGAGAAGAACCAGGACCGAAGCAGAGCCGCGCGTGACCGGCTCGTCCAGCAGCGTGAGCAGGGCCGGGCGCGGGAGCGCCGCCGCCGCACGATGATCGTCTCGGCCGCCGTGGTGGGGGTGCTCGCGCTGGCCGCAGTGATCGGCGTGATCGCGGCCAACGCCGGCAAGAGCGGCAAGGACAGCGAGGCCGGGCCCGCCGTCACCCCGTCCGGGGCGGTGGGGGAGGGCGGGCTCGCCCTCCGGGTCGGGGCCGGCGACGCACCGTCCACGCTCACGGTCTGGGAGGACTTCCGCTGCCCGGTCTGCGCCCAGTTCGAGACCGCCTTCCGCGACACGATCACAGAACTCACGGACAGCGGCCGGCTCAAGGTGGAGTACCACCTGGTGACGATCATCGACGGCAACCTCGGCGGCAGCGGGTCGCTGCGCGCGGCCAACGCCGCAGCCTGCGCCCAGGACGCCGGCAAGTTCGCCCCGTACCACGACGTCCTGTACCGCAACCAGCCACCGGAGACCGACGACGCCTTCGGCGACAACGGCAAGCTGATCGAGCTGGCCGGCGAGGTGGACGGTCTGGTCACCCCGTCCTTCCGCAGCTGTGTGGAGGACGGCACCCACGACAGCTGGGTCGAGAAGTCCGGCAAGGCGTTCACCGAGGGCGGGTTCGAGGGCACGCCGACCGCACTGCTCAACGGCGAGCCGGTCTTCCCGAAGAAGGGGGACGAACAGATCTCCGTCGCCAACCTCAGGAAGTGGGTCGCGGAGGCGAACAAGGGCAAGGAACCGGGCACCGTCGGAACCACACCGTCCACGTCCTGACGCACCCCGGCGAGTGCTTCGCGGCGGGTCCCGTTACCCAGAAGTTGCCGGACGGCTTGCCGTACGTCCCGTCCGGCAGGGTAGCGTCGACCTCGTCATGAACCTTGCCTTCATTCCCAGCCCGTCGACCGGGGTGATCGAGCTCGGCCCGATCCCGCTCCGCGGCTACGCGTTCTGCATCATCATCGGTGTCTTCGTCGCCGTCTGGTTCGGCAACAAGCGCTGGATCGCCAGAGGCGGCAAAGCCGGCACCGTGGCCGACATCGCCGTCTGGGCCGTGCCCTTCGGCCTGGTCGGCGGCAGGCTCTACCACGTGATCACCGACTACCAGCTGTACTTCAGCGACGGTGAGAACTGGGTGGACGCCTTCAAGATCTGGGAGGGCGGCCTCGGTATCTGGGGTGCGATCGCGCTCGGCGCGGTCGGTGCCTGGATCGGCTGCCGCCGCCGTGGGATCCCGCTCCCGGCCTGGGCGGACGCGCTGGCCCCCGGCATCGCCTTCGCCCAGGCGATCGGCCGCTGGGGCAACTGGTTCAACCAGGAACTGTACGGCCGGGAGACGGACGTCCCCTGGGCGCTGGAGATCAGCGAGGGCGTGAACCGGGTCGCGGGCACCTACCACCCGACCTTCCTCTACGAGTCCCTGTGGTGCGTCGGCGTCGCCTTCCTGGTCATCTGGGCGGACCGCCGCTTCGGGCTCGGACACGGCCGGGCCTTCGCCCTGTACGTCGCGGCGTACTGCGCGGGACGCGGCTGGATCGAGTACATGCGTGTCGACGAGGCGCACCACGTGCTGGGCCTCCGGCTCAACGTGTGGACCGCGGTCATCGTGTTCGTACTCGCGGTGACGTACATCGTGATCTCGGCGAAGAGGCGCCCCGGCCGCGAGGAGATCGTCGAGCCCGCCGCGGCGGACCTCGCCGAGGACGGCGGCGAGGAGGAAGCCGAAACGGCCTCCTCCGACGCGGCCTCCTCCGAGGCCGCACCCTCCGGGGACACCCCCGGGGCGGAGACGTCCCCGGAGAGCGGCGGGACCCCGCAGAAGGCCGACAGGAGCTGACGCTCCGCAGACCGCCGAGGGGCCGCCGGACCGTACAGGTCCGGCGGCCCCTCGCGTACGTCGCGGTCTGCCTCAGCGCCGCCGCGCCAACGACAGCGTGCGTTCCGCGGCCGCCACCACCGCGGCGTCGACGAACCTCCCGTCCGGCAGGGCCTGGGCCCCGGACCCGGACCGGGACGCCTCCAGGATCTGTTCCGCCGCCTCGGCCTCGCGCGCCGTGGGCCGGAAAGCCCGCTCGATGACCGGGAGCTGCCGGGGATGGATCGCCGCCCGTCCGAGCAGGCCGAGATCCCTCCCGTGCGCACAGGACGACCGCAGGCCGGAGAGGTCCCGGACGTCGGGGTACACCGACATCACGGGCGGGGCGAGCCCCGCGGCCCGGGCGGCGATCACCACACGGCTGCGCGGCCAGTCGAGGCCCGCGTCGTCCCGCACCCCCAGATCCGCCCGGAGATCCGCCTCGCCCAGCGCGACACCGCGTACGCAGTGATGCGCTCCGGCGATCGAGTACGCGTGCTCGATCGCCAGTGCCGACTCCAGCAGCGGATACAGCGGCACACCCGGCGCCAGAGCCGCGACATGGTGCACGGACGCCGCATGGGTGATCTTGGGCAGCCGCATCCCGGACAGCCCCGGCAGCCCCGCCAGCGCCTTGACGTCGTCCTCGCCGTGGACCCGGACATGGACCGGCACCGCCGACGGGTCCACCGTGACCGGGTCCGAGAGGAGCTCCGCCGTCGCCCCCCGCGCGTACTCCTTACGGTCCGAGGCGACCGCGTCCTCCAGATCGACGATCACCACGTCCGCACCTGAGCCGAGCGCCTTACGGACCACCCCGGGCCGGTCCCCGGGGACGTACAGCCAGGTCAGTGCCGTTTCCGGGCGGCTCACAGCGCGCCCTCCTCCCGCAGCGCCGCGATCGCCGGCGCGGAGAGGCCGGCCTCCGCCAGGATCTCGTCCGTGTCCGCTCCGTGCGGCCGGCCGGCCCAGCGGATCGCCCCCGGTGTCTCCGAGAGCCGGAACAGCACGTTCTGCATCCGCAGCGGCCCCAGCTCGGGGTCGTCGACCTCGGTGATCGTGCCCAGCGCCCGGTACTGGGGGTCCTCCATCACGTCCCGTACGTCATGGATGGGCGCGATCGCGGCCTCGGCCTTCTCGAAGGCGTCCACCGCCTCCTCCCGGGTGCGCCGGGAGATCCAGTGGCCCACCGCCTCGTCGAGTTCGTCGGCGTGCTCGGCGCGTGTGGTCCCGGCGGAGAACCACGGCTCCTCGATCAGCTCCGGACGCCCCACCAGGCGCATCACGCGTTCCGCGACCGACTGGGCGGAGGTCGAGACGGCGACCCAGTGGCCGTCGGCGGTGCGGTAGGTGTTGCGCGGGGCGTTGTTGCGGGAGCGGTTGCCGGTACGCGGCTGCACGTAGCCGAGCTGGTCGTACCAGAGCGGCTGCGGCCCCAGCACGGTCAGGATCGGCTCGATGATCGCCATGTCCACCACCTGTCCGCCCCCGGTGCGCTCACGTCCGGCCAGCGCCGTCATCACCGCGTACGCCGTGGCGAGCGCCGCGATCGAGTCGGCGAGCCCGAACGGCGGCAGGGTCGGCGGTCCGTCCGGCTCCCCGGTGACGGCGGCGAAACCGCTCATCGCCTCGGCGAGCGTGCCGAAGCCCGGCCGGTGCGCGTACGGGCCCTTCTGGCCGAAGCCCGTGACCCTGGCCAGCACCAGCCGCGGGTTGACGGCACGCAGCTCCTCCCAGCCCAGGCCCCAGCGTTCCAGGGTGCCGGGCCGGAAGTTCTCGATGACCACGTCGGTGCCGGCGGCCAGCCGCAGCAGCACGTCCCGGCCGCCGGGGCTGGAGAGGTCGAGGGTCAGCGTCCGCTTGTTGCGTCCGAGCAGCTTCCACCACAGGCCGATCCCGTCCTTCGCGGGGCCGTGGCCGCGCGAGGGATCGGGTTTCCGGGGGTGCTCGACCTTGATGACCTCGGCCCCGAAGTCCCCGAGCACGGTGGCCGCGAGCGGCCCGGCGAAGAGCGTGGCGAGGTCCAGGACCCGCAGGCCGGTGAGCGGAGGCGTCGTCGTAGGAGCGGCAGCGGTCATGCGGCATCGGTCTCCCCGCGGCAGGGCATGGGCGCCGGGGCGCCGGGGCGCCGCACGCGCAGCGCCGCGGAAGCCCAGGCCACGGCCTCGGTCACGGCGGCCATCGGGAACTCCGGCTGCAGGGGCAGCAGGTCCGCCGCCGCGACGGCCGCCTCCCCGCCCGGGCCGAGCGTGGTCACCGCGCCGTCCGTGCCGGGGACCACCACGGTCGCGTCGGACCCCTCGTCGCCGCCGACGATGCGCGCGGCGCCGCCGGATCCCGCGACGGCGGGCGGAAGCTCCGTGTCCGCGCCGGCGTGCTCCGGACTCGTCCGGAGCAGCAAGCCGTACGCGCCGGTCCCCACGGCACCGGTCATCACCACGTCGTCTCCCGAGCGGGCCGCGGCGACGGCCCGCGCGGCCCCCTTGCCGCCGGGGGCGGTCCGGAACCCCCGTCCGGTGGCGGTCCCCCCGCGCCCGGGTGCCCGGGCGACGTAGGTGACCAGGTCCATGCCGGTGCTGTCGAGCACCGCGATCGCTGTCATGGGCGGCATACCTCCTGATGGGTCAGTTCCGCGAGGGCGTCGAAGCCGATGGAGCCGAATCCGGCTACGGACGTGGCGAGACGGTTCTTGAGCGGGGCGGTCCAGCGCTCGGGCAGCGCGGCGGCCCGCCCGGCCAGCAGGCCCGCGAGCGAGCCGGCCGTCGCGCCGTTCGAGTCGGTGTCCCAGCCGCCGGACACCGCGCAGCCGATGGAGCGGCTGAAGTCCCCGTCCGCGTGGGTCAGGGCGGCGGCCAGCAGCGCCGCGTTGGGCAGGACGTGCACCCAGTGGTGGGTGGCCCCGTAGACCTCGTGGAGAAGGTCCACGACCGTGTCGAAGTCCCGCTCGGCGCGGGCCGCCCCGATGCCCAGGCGCACCGCGCCGGCGTACCGGGAGCGGGGCGGCACCACACGCAGTCCCGTCGCCAGGCAGCCGTGCACGTCCGTCTCGCCGCCCGCGGCCTCCGCCAGCGCGGCGGCCGTGAACATGGCCCCGTACACCCCGTTGGCGGTGTGGGTGAGGACCGCGTCCCGGTGGGCCTGTTCCGCGGCGGCCCCCGGGTCGCCGGGATGGGTCCAGCCGTGCACGTCGGCCCGGATCCGGGCGCCGATCCACTCCCGGAACGGGTTGCGGTGGCGTGCGGTGTCCGGCGGCTCGATGCCGTCGAGCAGATTGCGGTAAGCGATGCGCTCAGCGGTGAAGACACGGCCGGCCGGGAGCTCGTCGAGCCACAGCCGGGCGAGGTCACAGGTGCTGAACCCGCGTCCGTGCCTCTGGAGCAGCAGGAGGGTCAGCAGGGGGTGGTCGAGGTCGTCGTCCTCCGGCATCCCGTCGATGTTCTCGGCGAGGGAGGTGGGCGCCGAACGCCGGTTCCAGGGGTAGGCGGCAGCCAGTCCACCGGGCAGCCCCCGGGCGGTGAACCAGGTGGTGAGCGGCCAGTTGCCGGTGGCACGGGCCAGGGCGCGGATACCGGCCAGCGGCAGTTTCTCGACCGGTTTGCCCAGCAGGCAGCCGGCGGCCCGGCCCAGCCATGCCGCGTGCAGCCGGTCGGGCCCGGACTCCGCCGGACGGGTGCGCGGGGCCGGCCAGCGCGCGCAGGCGGCGCGGATCCCGGACAGGCCGGTCGGCTCGTCGGCCGCCAACGGGCTTTCCAGTGCGCCGAGTTCGTCCAGCAGCCGCTCGGCGAGCGTGCGCAGCCCGCGCGGCCCGGGAGCCTTCGAGGCCCCCGCGCGCTCCGGTGCGGGGAGGCCCCCGGCCGCGTACCAGCGCTGTTCGATGTCCCCGGTGTCCCTGCCGTCCTGCGCGGCCTGGCGCAACTCGTGGCCCACCAGGTCCTCCGGCTGGACCCAGGTCAGGCGTACGGTCACCGGCCGTCGCCCGTCAGCACGGCGAACGCCGCCTCGTGGGCGCGGCGCCGTCCCGTGTCCCGTGCGAAGATCTCGCGGGCCACCTCCGCGAGAGCCCGCGCCGGGGCGTGCAGATCGAGACGGCTGGCTTCGGCGACCGTCTTCACCCAGGCCGCGGGGATCGCCTGCTCGCCGTGGAGCGCACCCGCGAGCGCGCCGCTCATCGTGGCGATCGAGTCGCAGTCACGGCCGTAGTTGACCGAGCCGAGCACCGTGTGCCGGTAGTCGCCGTCGCCCACGAGCAGCATGCCGAGCGCGACCGGCAGCTCCTCGACGGAGTGCAGCCGGGAGGGGCGCCGGGCGCCGAGCGAGGGGTCGCGGTAGTGGGGCCCGACCGTGTCGAACGGGGCGACGGCGGCCCGAAGCGGCACCAGGGCGGACTCGAAGTCCGTGTAGCGGGGCGCCACTTCGCACACCGACTCGATCGCCGACCGGGTGCCGTCCTTCGCGAGGGACAGAGCGGCTTCGACGACGGAGGCGGGACTCGCGTCCGGGGCGCACGCGGCGGCGACCGCGGCGGCCAGGACCCCTGCCGCCTCCCGGCCGTAGGAGGACTGGTGGGCACCGGCGACGTCCAGCGCCTCCGCGTACGCCGCCTCCGGGTGGGCGGCGTTCACCAGGCCGACCGGGGCCATGTACATCGCCGCCCCGCAGTTGACGATGTTCCCCGAACCCGCTTCACGGGGGTCGGCGTGCCCGTAGTGCAGCCGCGTGACGATCCACTTCTCGGCGAGGAAGATCCGCTGCAGGGGGAGCGCCTCGGCCTCCAGTTCCGGGATCCAGCGGGGTCGTGACATCAGGTCCGGGACGAGGTGGTCGGCGACGGAGTACGCGTCGAGATGGCCGCGCACCGTCTCGTACACCCGGATCAGCGCATGGGTCATCAGGGTGTCGTCGGTGACGTGCCCGTCACCCTTGTGGTACGGGGCGATGGGGCGTGCCGTGCGCCAGTCGTCGCCGTACCAGGGCCCGACGACGCCGGTCACCCGGCCGCCGTGGCGCTCGGCGATCTGCTCGGGTGTCCAGCCCTCGACGGGACCGCCGAGCGCGTCCCCGACGGCCGCGCCGACGAGAGCTCCGGTGATGCGTTCATCCAGGGTGAGCGTCGTGGTGGTCGTGCCGGCCGCGAGCGGGTCGGTTGTTTTGCGTGTCATGCCGGAATTGTCCACCCGGGGCGGCCGGTTCCGTGGCTGCCAGCAGCCCGGCGAGTTCGACGAGATCCGTGCCGGCGAGCCGGGGCAGCGCGCATCCCGCCAGCGTCCGGCAGGCCTCCCGCCAGCCCGCGGGCACGGTCGCCGCCCCGCCCAGCGCCCCGGTCAGGGCCCCGGCGAGCGCGGGCGCCGAATCGGCGACCCGGGACAGGCAGGCCGCGGCGGGAACCGCCTGGGTGAGCTCTCCCCGGGCGGCGGTCGTCAGCGCGAGGGCGACCGGCACGGTCTCGGCCGCCGCGATCCCGTAGCTGTAGACGTGGTCCACGATCTGATGCTCCAGCACGGGGACGAGAGCGAAGGCGCCCGCCGCCTCACCCGCGAAATCCCGGGCCAGCCGTACGGCGTGGACGGCGTTGCGGGCGATCTCGGTGCCCTCGGGAAGCCGGCCGAGCGCGGCGTTCACCGCCGTGTCGACGTCCGCCCCGGCGAGGGCCTCGGCGACCGCCGCGGCGACGGCCCGCGCGCCGTGCACCCCGTCACCGTCCTGGGTGTACCGGGCGTCGAACTCGGCGAGCACGGCCGCCGCCGCGGGGTCGCCGGGGTGCACGACCGCGAGGACGGCGGCCCGCACGCAGGCCGCGTCGTCGAAGTAGTGCGGATTGTCGTGGCCGGTGGCCGGCGGGCGCAGCCCGGCGGCCAGGTTGCCGAGCCCGGCCCTTACGGAGATCCGGGCCCGCAGCGGCAGGACGGCCGACTCGACCTCGGGGGCCCGGGCGCTCGCGGCGGCGACCTTCGCCGCCAGCGCGTTCCACGACCGGTCGACCGCGTCCCGCATCCGGTGGCCCGGGGAGAGGCCCGGCGCGTGGTCGGCGGCGGCCGCCAGCACGGTCCGGGCGGTGAACGCCGCCCACTCGGCGTCGTCGGACGGGCCGAGGCGCAGCGGTTCCGGCGGCTGGTTGAGGGCGATGGGCACGGGGAGCGTCGTCGTCGCGTTCTGCTCCGCGAAGGTGTCCAGCTCCCGGGTGAGCCGCCTCGTCCACTCCGGCATCCGCGCCGCCCGGTGCCGTGCGGCCGGCCACCCGGCGGCGTCACCGGCGGCCAGCCCGAGCAGCAGGCCCTCGACCCTGGACCGCCTGTCCGGTGCGCCGCGGTCCTGGACGGCGCTCACCGCCGCCGGCTCCGCCGTGATCCGGATGGCCACGTGCGGGGCGGCCTCCGCCGGTGCGGCGGGCGTGTCCCGCGGAGGACGGCGGGCAGCGGTCACCGGGCGTCCTGCCGCGTGCCGGAGGCCGGAGCGCCCGGCCCGGTGCGCGCGGGAGCACACCCCGCGGGGTGGGGAGGCCGGGCGCCGGCCGTCCCGCCCCGCGGGGGCACGGGCGCGGCGGCGGGCTCCCGGCCCGGGGAGGGCGGCGCCGGCGGGCCCTCCCCGTCGTCCGGGGTCAGCAGCTCCGCGATGTCCAGGACGTGGTACCCCCGCATCGACGGCAGACAGCTGCCCCGCACCGGGCCGATCGCCGCCGCCCACTCCCGGGGGATCGCGGACGCCCCGTGCAGGGCGCCGGCCAGCGCGCCCGCCACGGCGGCCGTGGTGTCGGCGTCCCTGCCCATGTTCACGGCCGTGAGCACCGCCGTACGGAAATCGCCACGCGCCGCCGTGAGCGCGCCGAAGGCCAGGCCCACCGCTTCCGGCGCCAGGTCCGTCCACGGGTAGCCGCCGATCACCACCGCGGAACGCACCGCGCGTTCCCCGGTCAGACGGTCAGGATACGAACGCTGCGCGGCCGTGACCGCCCGGCGCAGCGAACGGGCCGTCCAGGAGTCCATCGGCACGACCGAGAGCGCGGCGGCGATCACGGAGGCGAGCCCCGCTCCCACCATCGCGGCCGCCACCCCCGCCGCGACCGCCTGCCCCCCGTAGATGCCCTCCCCCTCATGGCTGACCCGCCCGTCCACCGCGACCAGGCGGGCGGCCTCGGCCGGCCGGCCCGCCGCGAAGACCCCGAACGGTGCCGCCCGCATCGTGAGGCCGTCGCTCCAGGCGTGCCGGTGCTGGGCCGAGATCGGGGCGGCGAGACCGCGCCGCAGATTCTCCAGCGTCCCGCGCTCGCTGAATCCGGCGCCCCGGAACGGGCCCTCGTCCAGATCGGCGATCCAGTGGTGCCATGCCCGTTCGACGTGCGAGACGGTGAGCGCCGAGCCGTGCCTGGCCAGCAGGAGCCCGGAGAAGATCGCGTACTCGGTGTCGTCCGTCCCGGCCGGATCGTCGCTGACGAAACCTTCGATGCGGCCCCAGCGGCGGCGGATCTCCGACGGGCGCATGTTCTCGGCCGGTGCTCCCAGCGCGTCCCCGACCGCGAGCCCGAGCAGCGCCCCCCGGGCCCTGTCACCCGTGACCGCCGCCGGACCGTCCGCCATGAGCTCCATCGTGCCGACCCTTCGCGCTCGCCAGGAAAACCCGGAAGACCCGGAAGACCCGGATGTACGAGGTTTCCCCGATCGTGTCGAAGAGAGACGTGCATTCCGTACAGATGAGCCACCCGGGTGAGGCCGTCGTGGCAGGTAAGTTCGGCCTTCCTTGCTGGCGGGAGGCTCTTCTCGTGCGTAGTTTCGACGGTGCGGAGCGGGAGAGAAGCCATGGGGCCCGCTCCCGGGGAAGGGGAGAGCTGTGTCCATCATCGAGACCGACGCCGTACTGCACGAGGCCCACCGGGACAACCACACCCACCGGGACGTCAACGGCGGCTGGCTGAGGCCCGCGGTGTTCGGCGCCATGGACGGTCTCGTCTCCAACCTCGCCCTGATGACGGGCGTCGCCGGAGGGGCGGTCTCCCAGCAGGCCATCGTCATCACCGGACTGGCCGGACTGGCCGCCGGCGCGTTCTCGATGGCCGCGGGGGAGTACACCTCCGTCGCCTCGCAGCGCGAGCTCGTCGAGGCCGAACTCGCCGTCGAACGGCGCGAGCTGCGCAAGCACCCCAAGGACGAGATGCGGGAGCTCGCCGCGCTCTACGAGTCCCGCGGCGTCGAACCCGCGCTCGCCCGGGAGGTCGCGCGGCAGCTGTCCAGGGACCCGGAGCAGGCTCTCGAGATACATGCCCGCGAGGAGCTGGGCATCGACCCGGGCGATCTGCCCTCACCGCTCGTCGCCGCCTCGTCCTCCTTCGGCGCCTTCGCCCTGGGCGCCCTGCTGCCCGTACTCCCGTACCTGCTCGGCGCCGGCCAGATGTGGCCCGCCGTGCTGCTCGCCCTGGCCGGCCTGTTCGGCTGCGGTGCGGTGGTGGCCAGGGTGACGGCGCGCACCTGGTGGTTCAGCGGTCTGCGCCAGCTCGTGCTCGGCGGGGCCGCCGCGGCGATCACGTACGGGCTGGGCTCGCTGTTCGGCGTGGCCGTCGGCTGACGGCCCGCCGGGCCCCCGGCGTACGTGAGCCCACCGGGCCTGCCGGCGTACGTGGAGGTGCGGCCCCCCCCCCCCGGGCCGCACCTCCACCACCCCCGTGCGACCGCTACCGGATGCCGGCGAAGCTCTTCCAGCCGGTGCCGATCTTGACCCCCGAGCCGACGCCTCCCGCGCCGTTGCCGGCATAGCGGTACAGGTCACCGGTCGTGGTGCGGCCGAGGATGTCGTCCCTGCCGTCGCCCGTGAGATCGCCGATGCCGACGAAGTCGGCCATGCCGCCCCAGCCGGTGCCGATCCTGGTGCCGGAGGAGAGGGCGCCCTTGCCGGTGCCGTAGTAGCGGTACAGGTCGCCGTTGGCGGTGCGGGCGACGATGTCGGCGTGCTTGTCGCCGTCGAGGTCACCCGCGCCGACGATGGTCAGGCCCTTCCAACTGGTGCCGATCCGGCCGGCGGGGGCGAGGGCGCCGCCGCTGGTGCCCGCGAACAGGTGCAGGTCGCCGGTCGCGGTCTCGCGGGCCACCAGGTCGGGCCGGCCGTCAGAGGTGAAGTCACCGGAGTAGGTCAGACCGTCGAAGCCCGACCAGCCGCTGTTCACCCGCACCGACGGGGACCGGGGCGTGACGACGGTGCCCCGCGGCGGGCTGTAGCGGTGAAGAGCGCCCGTCGCGTCGGTGACCAGGGTGTCGTTCGCTCCGTCACCGTTGAGGTCGCCGAAGGGAATGAGCGTAGATGTCGTGGGCCAGGTCCCGCCGTCGGCGGTCACCGACACCCTCCCGGCCGCGTTGCCCTGGTACACGAGCAGCGAGCCGTTCGTCCCGCGCGCGTACAGGTCCGGGAAGCCGTCGTCACCGACGTAGTCCCGGCGCGTGGGCGGGACGGCCGGCTTCACGGCCCCCGTGGCCGCCGTCCAGACCTGCTCGATCGAGTGGTAGTCCTCCGTCAGCCCGAGCTGCTTGTTCCACACGGCCACGGCACGGCCGTCCGTGCCGGTGGCGACGGAGCCCTGCGCGTGGAGGTTGACCTGACCCACGTGCACGGCCGGGCCCCAGACGCCGTCGGAGCGCACCACGGCCCACAGTTCGCCGTCGAGCGTCGTCCACATGGCGGTGAGCGAGCCGTCGAGGCCCATGGCCGGGCCCCAGAGCTTGAACACCTCCGCCCCGGCAACGGTGCGGGGCTGTGACCACGTGCCGTCCAGCGCACGGGTGGCCGTCCGCAGCAGGGTGCTGTCACTGGACCACAACGCGGTCACCCGGCCGTCGGATTCGAGCTGAGGCGGTGAGGTGGTACCCCGGTGCGGGTCTGCGGGCAGGTCTTCCGTACCGCTCCACGTCGTGCTGCCGGCCGGGCGGTGCACGAAGGAGCGGGTGATACCGGCCCCCCACCAGCTGACCAGGGACGCGCCGCCGGCGGTCGCCCGCACGTCCAGTTCGAGCAGGGAGTCACCGGTCTTCAGCGCCTCGGGGGCGCTCCAGTCGGCCGCGCCCGCCGCCCGGCTCGCCACCCGCACCAACTCCGACCCGTAGAGGTCCGCCTGCCAGGCGACGGTCACCGCACCGTCGGCCGCCGACGCCGCCTTCAGTTCGTAGGAATAACCGCTGCTGATCGGGACCGCCTCGGACCACGCGCCTCCCGGTGCGGCCAGGTCGGAGGCGTACAGCCCGTCTTCCTGCTGGTCCCCCCCAGGAGCCGGTTCGCCGTTCCAGACCGCGGTGAGGCGGCCGCCGGGACCACTCACCAGTACGAGGTCGTACACGTAGGCGGCGGGTGTGAAGGGTGCGGGCGCCGTCCACGCCGCCGCTCCGGCCGCGAGCCTCGACGTGCTGTAAGGGCCGGAGTCGTCCGTCCTGGTGTGCCCCCAGCCGACGGTCACCGAGCCGTCCGCCTCGGTGACCAGGTGCACGTCGCGCACGTAGTGCTGGTCGGAAGCGATACGGACCGGGGCACCCCACGAGGTGGCTTCGGCCGGTCGGGTCGCCCCCCAGAGTTCCTGCGGACCGTCCGCGGTGCCACGGGTCCACACGGTCACGGCGGTGCCGTCCGGCGTCACCTTCACGCCCGGGCTGGTGTTCGCGCTGTTCGTGCTGGTCAGAGCTGCGGGCGGCCCCCACGCCCGGTCGGTGGCCGAAGCCGCCGGAGCCGTCAGGACGAGCGTTGCCGTCACACTCGCGCCGATCGCCCCGCACATCAGCACGGGTATGAGCCCAATGCCGATGATCTTGGTTCTACGCATGTGCATCCCCCCGGTCGTATGGATAAACGACCTTGAAATTAACAGGGCGAACCGCTCCCCACCAGCGGTTTGTCCCTGTCACCACATACGGCCGCAGGGACGCGCGGTCACACGCGACCCTTCGGCGGAATGACCCAGGGGACCGCCGGGGCCCTGCGTGCGGCCGCGGTGTGACGTATGTCGTGGCGCACACCTCTGGGCGGATCGGGCGGAGCGCCCTTAAAATGAGACGCTATACAGCGCTACACATAAGTAGCCATTACTCGGTGGTTTCAATTCTGTGACCGCTGGGAAAGAGCCGTAGACACCGCAGGCAACGACGCCTGCTCTCTGCGGTCTCCGGACGGCGAACCCCGGCCCGTCCGCTCGCGACCCCCGCCGCCACGACTCCGTGGCGTCCGCATGCTGGAACACTCTTTCCGCTTTTTGAGAAGCGTCCCATCATGTAACCTGCACGAAATTTCGCAGAGGGCCAGCGTCGTCCCTCGGCACAGCACATGCCACGACGACGACGGGAGAGCCGATGCGTTCCGACGCCTGGTCGCCCATGGACGGTCGCCCTGTCCAGCAGGGGATGTACGACCCCCGTAACGAGCACGACGCCTGTGGCGTCGGGTTCGTGGCCACTCTGACCGGTGTGGCCAGCCATGAGCTGGTCGAGCAGGCGCTGACCGTGTTGCGCAACCTCGAACACCGCGGCGCCACAGGATCCGAGCCCGACTCGGGTGACGGCGCCGGCATTCTCCTCCAGGTCCCCGACGCCTTCCTCCGGGAAGAGGTCGCGTTCGAGCTCCCCGAGGCCGGCTCCTACGCCGTGGGCATCGCCTTCCTGCCCGCGGACGATTCCACCGGCTCCGTCAAGCAGATCGAGAGGATCGCCGCCGAGGAGGGCCTCGACGTCCTCGGCTGGCGCCAGGTCCCGGTCACGCCGGACCTCCTCGGCAACGGCGCCCGCGCCGTCATGCCGGAGTTCCGCCAGCTGGTCGTCGGCGACGGCACGAACAGCGGCATCGCCCTGGACCGCAAGGCGTTCGTCCTGCGCAAGCGCGCCGAGCGTGAGGCCGGGGTGTACTTCCCCTCGCTCTCCGCACGCACGATCGTCTACAAGGGCATGCTCACCACCGGGCAGCTGGAGCCGTTCTTCCCGGACCTCTCCGACCGCCGCTTCGCCACCACGGTCGCGCTGGTCCACTCGCGCTTCTCCACCAACACCTTCCCGAGCTGGCCGCTCGCCCACCCGTACCGCTTCGTCGCGCACAACGGTGAGATCAACACGGTCAAGGGCAACCGCAACTGGATGAAGGCCCGCGAGTCCCAGCTCGCCTCCAGCCTCTTCGGCGAGGCCCAGCTCGACCGGATCTTCCCCGTCTGCACCCCGGACGCCTCCGACTCCGCCTCCTTCGACGAGGTCCTGGAGCTGCTCCACCTCGGCGGACGCTCGCTGCCGCACTCGGTGCTGATGATGGTCCCCGAGGCGTGGGAGAACCACACGTCCATGGACCCGGCCCGCCGCGCCTTCTACCAGTACCACGCCACGATGATGGAGCCCTGGGACGGCCCGGCCTGCGTCACCTTCACCGACGGCACCCAGGTCGGCGCGGTCCTCGACCGCAACGGCCTGCGCCCCGGCCGCTACTGGGTCACCGACGACGGCCTCGTCGTCCTCTCCTCCGAGGTCGGCGTCCTGGACATCGACCCGGCCAAGGTCGTCCGCAAGGGCCGCCTCCAGCCCGGCAAGATGTTCCTCGTCGACACCGCCGAGCACCGCATCATCGAGGACGACGAGATCAAGGCCTCCCTGGCCGCCGAGAACCCGTACCAGGAATGGCTGGAAACCGGCGAGATCGAGCTCGAGGACCTCCCCGAGCGCGAGCACATCGTCCACACCCACGCCTCGGTCACCCGCCGCCAGCAGACCTTCGGCTACACCGAGGAAGAGCTCCGCGTCCTCCTCGCCCCGATGGCCCGCACCGCCGGCGAACCCCTCGGCTCCATGGGCACCGACTCGCCGATCGCCGCGCTCTCCGAGCGTCCCCGGCTGCTCTTCGACTACTTCACCCAGCTGTTCGCCCAGGTCACCAACCCCCCGCTGGACGCCATCCGCGAGGAACTCGTCACCTCGCTGCGCTCCTCGCTCGGCCCCCAGGGCAACATCCTGGAGCCGACCGCCGCGGCCTGCCGCAGCGTCACGCTGCCCTTCCCGGTGATCGACAACGACGAGCTGGCCAAGCTCATACACATCAACGCCGACGGCGACATGCCGGGCATGAAGGCCGCGACCCTGTCCGGCCTCTACCGCGTCGGCGGAGGCGGCGACGCCCTCGCCGCCCGGATCGAGCAGATCACCGCCGAGGTCGACGCCGCCATCGAGGACGGCGCCCGCCTCATCGTCCTGTCCGACCGGCACTCCGACGCCGAGCACGCGCCGATCCCCTCGCTGCTGCTCACCTCGGCCGTCCACCACCACCTCATCCGCACCAAGCAGCGCACCCAGGTGGGCCTGCTCGTCGAGGCCGGTGACGTCCGCGAGGTCCACCACGTCGCGCTGCTCATCGGCTACGGCGCCGCCGCGGTCAACCCGTACCTCGCGATGGAGTCCGTCGAGGACCTCGTCCGCGCCGGTACGTTCATCGAGGGCATCGAGCCCGAGCAGGCCATCCGCAACCTGATCCACGCCCTCGGCAAGGGCGTCCTGAAGGTCATGTCCAAGATGGGCATCTCGACCGTCGCCTCCTACCGCGGGGCCCAGGTCTTCGAGGCCGTCGGCCTCGACGAGGCCTTCGTCGCCCAGTACTTCAACGGGACCGCCACCAAGATCGGCGGCGCCGGACTCGACGTCGTCGCCAAGGAGGTCGCCGCCCGGCACACCAAGGCGTACCCCGCCTCCGGCATCGCCGCCTCGCACCGCGCCCTGGAGATCGGCGGCGAGTACCAGTGGCGCCGCGAGGGCGAGCCGCACCTGTTCGACCCCGAGACGGTCTTCCGCCTCCAGCACGCCACCCGCAACCGCCGGTACGACATCTTCAAGAAGTACACCGGCCGGGTCAACGAGCAGTCCGAGCGCCTCATGACGCTCCGCGGCCTGTTCGGCTTCAGGAGCGGCCGCGAGCCGATCTCCATCGACGAGGTCGAGTCCGCCGCCGAGATCGTCAAGCGCTTCTCCACCGGCGCCATGTCGTACGGCTCCATCTCCCAGGAGGCGCACGAGACGCTCGCCGTCGCCATGAACCAGCTGGGCGGCAAGTCCAACACCGGTGAAGGCGGCGAGGACGCCGAGCGCCTCTACGACCCCGCGCGCCGCTCGTCCATCAAGCAGGTCGCCTCCGGCCGCTTCGGCGTCACCAGCGAATACCTGGTCAACGCGGACGACATCCAGATCAAGATGGCGCAGGGCGCCAAGCCCGGCGAGGGCGGCCAGCTGCCCGGCCACAAGGTCTACCCCTGGGTCGCCAAGACCCGGCACTCCACCCCGGGCGTCGGCCTGATCTCGCCCCCGCCTCACCACGACATCTACTCCATCGAGGACCTGGCTCAGCTGATCCACGACCTCAAGAACGCCAACCCGGCGGCCCGCATCCACGTGAAGCTGGTCTCCGAGGTCGGCGTCGGAACGGTCGCCGCGGGAGTCTCCAAGGCCCACGCGGACGTCGTCCTCATCTCCGGCCACGACGGCGGCACGGGCGCGTCCCCGCTCACCTCCCTCAAGCACGCGGGCGGCCCCTGGGAGCTCGGCCTCGCCGAGACCCAGCAGACCCTCCTGCTCAACGGTCTGCGCGACCGCATCGTCGTCCAGACCGACGGCCAGCTCAAGACCGGCCGCGACGTCGTCATCGCCGCGCTGCTCGGCGCCGAGGAGTTCGGTTTCGCGACCGCGCCGCTCGTCGTCTCCGGCTGCGTCATGATGCGCGTCTGCCACCTCGACACCTGCCCGGTCGGCATCGCCACCCAGAACCCCGTCCTGCGCGACCGGTTCTCCGGCAAGGCCGAATACATCGTCAACTTCTTCGAGTTCATCGCCGAAGAAGTCCGTGAGATCCTCGCCGAGCTCGGCTTCCGCACGATCGAGGAAGCAGTCGGCCACGCCGAACTCCTCGACACCGACCGGGCCGTCACCCACTGGAAGGCCCAGGGCCTCGACCTCGAGCCCCTCTTCCACGTGCCCGAGCTGCCCGAGGGCGCGGTGCGTCACCAGATCGCCGAGCAGGACCACGGCCTGGCCAAGGCCCTCGACAACGAGCTGATCAAGCTCGCCGCCGACGCCCTGGACGCCGACAGTGCCGAGGCCGCCCAGCCCGTCCGGGCCCAGATCGCGATCCGCAACATCAACCGCACCGTCGGCACCATGCTGGGCCACGAGGTGACCAAGAAGTTCGGCGGTGCGGGCCTGCCCGACGACACCATCGACATCACCTTCACCGGGTCCGCGGGCCAGTCCTTCGGCGCGTTCGTACCGCGCGGTGTGACGCTGCGTCTGGAGGGCGACGCCAACGACTACGTCGGCAAGGGCCTCTCCGGCGGCCGCGTCATCGTCCGCCCGGACCGCGGCGCCGACCACCTCGCCGAATACTCCACCATCGCCGGCAACACCATCGGTTACGGTGCGACCGGCGGCGAGCTGTTCCTCCGAGGCCGGACCGGCGAGCGCTTCTGCGTCCGCAACTCCGGCGCCACGGTCGTCTCGGAAGGCGTGGGCGACCACGGCTGCGAGTACATGACCGGCGGGCACGCGGTCGTCCTCGGCGAGACCGGACGCAACTTCGCCGCAGGCATGTCGGGTGGCATCGCGTACGTCATCGACCTCGACCCCGACAACGTCAACACCGGCAACGCCGGAGCCGTCGAGCTCCTCGACGACACCGACAGGCAGTGGCTGCACGATGTCGTGCGCCGCCACCAGGAGGAGACCGGATCCACGGTCGCCGAGAAGCTGCTGGCCGACTGGGACACCGCGGCCGCCCGCTTCAGCAAGATCATCCCGTCCACCTACAAGGCAGTGCTCGCCGCCAAGGACGCCGCTGAGCTCGCCGGTCTCTCCGAGCAGGAGACCACCGAGAAGATGATGGAGGCGGCGACCAATGGCTGACCCCAAGGGCTTCCTGACCACCGGACGCGAGGTCGCCGAGACCCGCCCCGTCGGCGAGCGCGTCAAGGACTGGAACGAGGTCTACGTTCCGGGATCGCTGCTCCCGATCATCAGCAAGCAGGCCGGCCGCTGCATGGACTGCGGCATCCCGTTCTGCCACAACGGCTGCCCGCTCGGAAACCTCATCCCCGAGTGGAACGACTACGCCTACCGCGAGGACTGGTCGGCGGCGTCCGAGCGCCTGCACGCCACGAACAACTTCCCGGAGTTCACGGGCCGGCTGTGCCCCGCTCCGTGCGAGTCGGCGTGTGTCCTCGGTATCAACCAGCCGGCCGTCACCATCAAGAACGTCGAAGTCAGCATCATCGACAAGGCCTGGGACAACGGCGACGTCACCCCGCAGCCTCCCGAGCGCCTCTCCGGCAAGACCGTCGCCGTCATCGGCTCGGGTCCGGCGGGTCTCGCCGCAGCCCAGCAGCTGACCCGCGCCGGCCACACCGTCGCCGTCTTCGAGCGCGCGGACCGCATCGGAGGACTCCTCCGCTACGGCATCCCCGAGTTCAAGATGGAGAAGTCGCACATCAACCGCCGCATCGAGCAGATGCGCGCGGAGGGCACCAAGTTCCGCACGGAGGTGGAGATCGGCAAGGACATCGACGCCGCCAAGCTCCGCCGCCGTTACGACGCCGTCGTCATCGCGGCCGGTGCCACCGTCTCCCGCGACCTGCCCGTCCCGGGGCGCGGGCTCAAGGGCGTGCACTTCGCGATGGAGTACCTCCCGCTCGCCAACAAGGTGCAGGAGGGCGACCTGACGGTCTCCCCGATCACCGCCGAGGGCAAGCACGTCGTCGTCATCGGCGGCGGCGACACCGGAGCCGACTGCGTCGGCACCGCCCACCGGCAGGGCGCGGCCTCCGTCACCCAGCTGGAGATCATGCCGCAGCCGGGCGCGGAGCGTAACGCCAACCAGCCCTGGCCCACCTTCCCGATGCTCTACAAGGTCACCTCCGCGCACGAGGAGGGGGGCGAGCGGCTCTACTCCGTCTCCACCACCCACTTCGAGGGCGACGAGGACGGCAACGTCCAGTCGCTGCACCTCATCGAGGTGGAGTTCAAGGACGGCAAGCTGGAGCAGAAGGCCGGCACCGAACGTGTCATCCCGGCCCAGCTCGTCACCCTGGCCATGGGCTTCACCGGAACCGACCAGGCCAACGGCCTCGTCCAGCAGCTCGGCCTGGAGCTCGACGAGCGCGGCAACGTCGCACGCGACGAGGACTACGCGACCAACGTCGACGGCGTCTACGTCGCCGGTGACGCCGGCCGCGGCCAGTCCCTCATCGTCTGGGCCATCGCGGAGGGCCGCTCCGCCGCGCGCGGCGTGGACCGCTTCCTGACCGGGACCAGTGCCCTGCACGCCCCGATCCGCCCGACGGACCGTTCCCTGACGGTCTGATCACGGCACACAGACGTCCCGTACAACGGCGTACGGAACTGAACGCGGCGCCTGCCCCGTCCCCGACCGGACAAGGGCAGGCGCCGTGGCGCGTCTTCATGCGCACCGGCCCGGAACGGCTCAGCCGGCCAGCGCCAGCGTCGACACGGCGGCCAGGGTGCCCGTCACCGACAGCACCAGACCGGTACCGAGGAACCGGCCCATGCCGATCCGCGTCCCGTGCCAGCGGCACCGCTCGAACCACAGCAGCGTCGCCAGCGACGCCCACGGGGTGACGAGCGGTCCCACATTGACGCCGATCAGCAGAGCCAGCAACTGCTCGCGGTTCCCCACCGGGACGACCGCCTCGCCCGCCAGATAGGCCGGCAGGTTGTTCAGGACGTTCGACAGCCCCGCGCCCACCGCCGCCGACCGCAGCATCCCCAGGAAGCCGTCGTCCGAGCCGAGCGCGGACTCCAGCAGCCCGTGCAGGCCGTGCGCGTCGACCGTCTGCACGACCAGGAACATCCCCGGCACCAGCACCAGCAGCCGCCACGGGACCAGCGACCACCCCAGCTCCTGTCTGCGCCGTACGGCGAACGCCGCCACGACGACCACCATCGCGGCCAGCGACGCCGACCAGAGCGGAACGTCCGCCACCAGGATCGCCAGCAGGAAACCCGCACAGGCCACCGAGCAGATCCGCAGCAGGACGGGATCCTCGGCCACCGGCGCATCCGGCGGGGTGTACCGGTCCTGGCCCTCGCCGCGGCGGCCGCGCCGCCAGTAGAAGCCCCACAGGCACACCGCCGTCACGGCGATCGACGCGAGTTGCGGCAGCCACATCACCGCGGCGTATCCGGACGGAGAGAGCGCCACCCGGTCCGCGGCCAGCAGGTTCGTCAGGTTCGAGACCGGCAGGAGCAGACTCGCGGTGTTGGCCAGCCACACCGTCGTCATCGCCAGGGGCAGCGCCGCGATCCCCAGCCGGGTGGCCAGCGCCAGCATGACGGGGGTGAGCAGCACCGCCGTGGTGTCGAGGTTCAGCGTGATCGTGGTGAGCGAGGCGAACACCACGCACAGCCCGAAGAGCAGCGGGTAACGCCCCCGCCCCGCCCGTGCCACCCAGGCCGCCACCACATCGAAGACCTGTGCCCGGCCCGTCAGCTCGGCCATCACGATCACCGTGCCCAGGAACACCACCAACGGTCCGACGCGCCGCATCTCGTCCGCGGCCGGGCCCGGGGGCAGCACCCCGGTCGCCACCGCGAGGAGGCCCAGGACCAGCAGAGCGCCCGCCAGCCAGTCGAGCGGATGCAGCCGCCGGACACCGCGGCGCACCCCTCCACCGGGCCCCCTGCCACCCGGACTCCCGTCCTCCGGCCGCCCCACCACCACATCCCTCACCATGGGACGATGATCTCAGAGGGCGGACCCGAGGTCAGGGGCCGGCGGCTTCGCCGTCAGGCCCCGGTCAGCGCGGCCGTCCGCACGGCGACCACCACGGCCAGCAGCAGAACCAGAACCACCCCGCCCGCCAGCTGCGCCGCCGACGTCCGCAGCCTCGCCGGCGCGTACGCGAGCCCGTAGGTCACCAGCCCACCGGTCACCAGACCCCCGAGGTGCCCCTCCCACGAGGTGAACGCGGCGGAGACGACCATCCACACCAAGAACCCCGCCATGAAGCGGTTGACCGCCCGCATGTCCCGGCCCAGACGCCGGCTGATGACGTAGAAGGACGCCGCCAGACCGAAGACCGCCCCCGAGGCGCCCACCGCGGTCGTCTCCGGCGACACCAGGTACACCAGGACCGAACCACCCACCGCGGACAGCAGGTACAGCGCCAGATACCTCGCCCTGCCGAGCTGCTCCTCCACGACCCGGCCGAGGTTCCACAGCGCGAGCATGTTGAAGACCAGGTGCATCACACCGAACGACGCGTCGGGCGGCAGATGCAGGAAGGCGCCCGTCAGCAGCCGGTACCACTCCCCGTCGGCCACCCCGCTCAGCTCGAAGCCGGGATAGGTCTCGCCCTTGTAGTAGTACCGCCCGCCCGACGGATCGACCAGCACCGCCCCGAGCATCCCGAAACGCTCCACCGTCCCGGACCGGACCACCTCGACGACGTACGCGACGGTGTTCAGCGCCATCAGCACGTACGTCACGACCGGCGTCGCGGCGTTCGGCACCGCGCCGCCGAACACCGAGCGGGCCCGGCGGACCGAACGCTGCCCCTCCCGCACGCACTCCACGCAGTGATGCCCCACCGACGCCTCGCGCATGCAGTCGGGGCAGATGTGCCGGTCGCAGCGCGTGCAGCGCACATACGTCTCGTACGACGGGTGGCGATAACACGTGGTGGCGGCCTCCATGGCCGGCTCCTTCGTTCGTCGACGGGGAGGAGGGCCGCCGGGGGCGGCGGCGCTCAAGATAGCGAACACCGGTGCACAGCGGCGCACCTGGGTGCCGGGGCGCGTACGCCCGGAACTCCCGCGGCCGCCCGGACGGAAGCCCGCGCCGGGACCGGAGACCCGCATGACCGGCCCGCCCGGCTCCGCGGGCCCGCCGCCGGTCCGCACGGGAAGGCGGGACAGGCGCCGGCGATCACAGGCCGCCACGAGAGCGCCCGTGCCCGCCCGGAGGAGCACGGCACGAGCGGCGGCCGGGCCGCCGCCCACCTCGTACCCGGCCCCTCGGGTCCGACGGAGGAGCAGCGACGAGGGCGCCCGAACCGGTGACGCACGACGAAAACACGACAGGAGATGTCCTGATCACGAGGTTCGATGGCACCCATGACATCGAGCGAGACACCTGGTTCGTGGCAGGACTTCCGCGCGGCGGAACCGGCCTTCGCCGAAGCCGTACGGAAACGGTTCCAGCAGTACAAGCACCACGTCCTCGCGACCCTGCGCGTGGACGGCTCGCCCCGGGTCACCGGTCTGGAGGTGGAGTTCCGGATGGACGCGCTGTGGTTCGGCATGATGCCGAACTCCCGCAAGGCGCTGGACCTGCGGCGTGATCCGCGTTTCGCCCTCCAGGCCAACCCGGGGCCGGACGCGGGGATGGCCGACGGGGACGTCCGCGTCTCGGGGCGGGCGGTGGAGGTCACCGACGCCGCCGTGCTGGCCCGTTTCGTCGAGGAGGTGACCCCGCCGGAGCCCTTCCTCCTCTTCCGCGCCGAGCTCGCGGAGGTGGTCCGCACCGGCCTCGACGGCGACGACCTCGTCGTACGGGTCTGGCGCCCCGGCCACCCGCTGCGCACCCTGCGCAGGGGCGGGGACGACAGTCCTGTCCGCGAGTCGTGACCTTCTGACCTGCGGCCACGTGGTGCGGGGCGCCGCGTGGCCGGGCGGACGAGGGGGGTGCCCACGGAAGAAGTCCGAGACGGCTTCCCGGCCCGAGCGCCGACCCGGACCGCCGGTCTTCGCCGCACGGGTCCTCGCCGTACAGGGACACGCCGCCGTCCGCAGGATCGCCGACGGGCGTTCCGGACCGGCCCGGCCCTCGGCCCGCCCGGCACCTCGTCCGCGACGCGGTCCGGGGCGCGGCCTCCTGCCAGGGGGCGGGCTGCGGCCACGAGCCCGGGGACCTCGCCCCACCCGTACCTCGCGCTCCTCCTGGACGGCCTCGCGCCGGATGACGCCCGTTCGGTGCAAGGCCTGCGACGGATCCGCCTGCCCGCGGTGCGTGGTCCGGGCGCGCACCGCTACGGCACTCAGGTGAACCATCTCTCCGTGCGCGGAGCCCGCAGCCCCTTGCGGACCGCTCCGGGACCCCGGCGGAATGAATGACTCCGTTGCCCGGTGAAGTGCCCAAAACCCTTGGGGGAGCAGGTCGGGGGACACCCGCGAGCGATTGTGGAGGCCGCCGTGGCCGGTCCCCGCCGCCGCGTTGCTCGGCAGGATCTCCGGCGCGCCGGAGCAACATGATCTGCCGTTCGCCGACAGAACGTGCTACGGTTGCCGAGTTGCAGTTTTGGTACCCATGAACTTTATGTGCGCCTGACGGGAACCCTCCTCAGGCGCTTTATTGTTTTCCGGCTTTCTCCGGATGGGGCTCAATGCGGCGACTTGGAATTCGTAAAGTGCGGATTTCCGGCACTGCACCTCTTTTAGGAGAATGACATGGCTACTGGAACCGTGAAGTGGTTCAACTCGGAAAAGGGTTTCGGCTTCATCGAGCAGGACGGCGGCGGCGCCGACGTCTTCGCCCACTACTCCAACATCGCCACCCAGGGCTTCCGTGAGCTCCAGGAGGGCCAGAAGGTCTCCTTCGACGTCACGCAGGGCCAGAAGGGCCCGCAGGCGGAGAACATCGTCCCGGCCTAATTGCCGGACGCGTACCTCGCAGCCGGGGCCCGCACCGTGAAGGTGCGGGCCCCGGTTTGTGCTGTCTCCGGCTCGTCCTTCCCCGGTTCGCCACCGCAACCGGGACACCTGCTCTGTGCTTGCATCCTGGGGCGCACATCAAGCAGTCCGCAGCAGTCGGCAGTAATCCCAGGAATCCCCCAGGAGGGCAATTCCGTATGACCCGCTCCGAACGCCAGGACCGTCCGACCCGCAGCCGCCCGACAAAGGGGCGCGGCCCGGACCGGGCTCAGGCGAACACCCGAGGATCCGGCAAGGCGCCGGCCCGCCGCAGGCCCGTGCCCGCCCAGGGCGGAGAGTTCGCCCTGCCGGAGACCCTGACCCCCGCCCTGCCCGCCGTCGACGCGTTCGCCGAGCTGGACATGCCCGCAGCGCTGCTGAAGACCCTCGCCGCACAGGGCGTGACCGACCCCTTCCCCATCCAGGGCGCCACCCTGCCGAACTCGCTGGCCGGCCGGGACATCCTCGGCCGTGGCCGCACCGGCTCCGGCAAGACCCTGGCTTTCGGCCTGGCGCTGCTCGCCCGCACCGCGGGACGCCGCTCCGAGCCGCACGCCCCGCTGGCACTCGTCCTCGTCCCCACCCGCGAGCTCGCCCAGCAGGTCACCGACGCGCTGACCCCGTACGCCACCTCCGTCAACCTGCGCGTCGCCACCGTCGTGGGCGGCATGTCGATCAGCAGGCAGTCCGGCGCGCTGCGCCGCGGCGCCGAGGTGCTCGTCGCCACGCCGGGCCGGCTCAAGGACCTCATCGAGCGCGGCGACTGCCGGCTCGACCAGGTCTCGATCACCGTCCTGGACGAAGCCGACCAGATGGCCGACATGGGGTTCATGCCTCAGGTCGTCGCACTGCTCAAGCAGGTGGAGGCGGACGGGCAGCGCATGCTGTTCTCCGCGACCCTCGACAAGAACATCGACCGGTTGGTGAAGATGTTCCTCACCGACCCGGTCGTGCACTCGGTCGACCCGTCGGCCGGAGCCGTCACCACCATGGAGCACCATGTGCTGCACGTGGCGGACGAGACGGACAAGAAGGCCGTCGCCACCCGGATCGCCGCCCGTGACGGCCGGGTGATCATGTTCGTGGACACCAAGCGTGCCGCGGACCGCTTCGCCAAGCGGCTCCTCGCCAGCGGTGTACGGGCCGCGGCCCTGCACGGCGGCCGGTCCCAGCCGCAGCGCAACCGGACGCTGGACCAGTTCAAGAACGGCCAGGTCACCGCGCTCGTCGCGACGAACGTGGCGGCGCGGGGCATCCACATCGACGACCTGGACCTGGTCGTCAACGTGGACCCGCCGACCGACCACAAGGACTACCTCCACCGCGGCGGGCGCACCGCGCGCGCCGGGGAGTCCGGCAGCGTCGTCACGCTCGTGCTGCCCGAGGAGAAGCGCGAGATGACCCGGCTGATGCAGGACGCGGGCATCGCGCCGCGCACCACCCGGGTCAAGTCCAGCGACGAGGAGCTCAGCCGGATCACAGGTGCCCGTGAGCCCTCCGGCGTCGCGATCGTCATCGAGGTGCCGCAGCCGGCGCAGCCCAAGCCGCGTACACGCGGCACGGGGCAGGGACCGGGCTCGGCGGTCGGCGGAGCCTTCCGCTCGGGCAGCCGGGGACGTGGCCGGCGCGGTGGGACGGGCGCGGGCCCGGGCGCCGCGCAGGGCGGCGCCGGTGGCGCCGCCCGCGGTGGTGCGGCCGGCGGTGCGGCTCGTGGTGGGTCCGGCGGCGGTGCCGCCCGTGGTGCCGGCGCCGGCCGGGCCGGCGGCACGGGACGCGGCAGCGCTCCGGGCCGCGGTCGCCGGGCGGCATAGCCCTGGGGTGCGGTGACCGGTCCCGCCGGTCACCGCACCCCGTGCCCGCCTCCGGGACGCACCCCGGACGGCATGGCCCGGTCACGCCACGACCCCGGCGCCGGAGGCCCCCGGAATCCTGGGCAGCAGCTCGCATCACCCTCGGTGACGATGCCCGGTTCCGGCCGAGCGGCGGGCTGCGACCTCGTCCGGGAGGACCGCGTATCCGGCCTCCGGGCGGCTGGCCGCCGGGCATGAGCTGCATCCGTTTTGAACGGGCCCGCCGCTCGGCCGGTGCTCCGCCCCCACTCGGCCTCCGGCCCAGGTGTTACGGCCCGCAGCCGGAGCCGCGTGAAGCCGCCGCCCGGCGACGGCCCGCCCGGTGCGGCCGGCTACGGCCGGGCCGCCTGGCCCACGCTGTTGCGGGCCGGTCTCAGATCCTGGTCATGGTCGATGTGTATCCACCCCCGCCCGGGTAGACCCAGTCGCCGGACACCGTGGTGCCGTCGGCGTCGAAGGTGCCCTCGTAGAACGCGGGGCCGCCCTTCGCCCCGGCCCAGATGGTGAGCCTGTCGCCGTTCAGTTCGTAGACGTAGTCGAAGGTGTTGCCGTTCGAGTCGTAGAACCGCGACACCACGTCCGCGCCGGCCGGCTCGCCGAACGGGCGCAGGTTTCCGATCACCTCCAGGCCGCTGACCGGCTCGCCGTACTGGATGAGCTCGACGTGCTGGCTCAGGAAGAACCGGCCGGGCATCCACTCGTACCGCACGGTCCCCTCGGCGCCGCCGGTCACGGCCCAGGTGCCGACCAGGCGGTCCAGGGCCTTCAGCTCGGCGCTCGGCCGGATGGTCTCAGTCATTTCGTCCTCCTTGACGGGTTCTCACGGCTACCTCGAAGCCGGCGGCCTGTTCTTGACACCTCCCGTGCGTGATGCGGGTCACACGGAAAGGGTGTCGAGATCACGGATCCGGCCACGAGGTAGCCCGCAGACCCCGAAGGAGGAAGTCATGACAGCCGCTGTCACCACCACCGCCGTCCCCGTCGTCCGCCGCTCGGATCGCCCGCTGTTCGCCGGAGCACTCGCCGGACCGGCGCTCTTCGCCTCGGCCGGCATCCAGACGGCCACCCGCGAGGGTTCCGGCGTCACCAGGCACCTGACCAGCCGGCTCGCCACCGGAGGTGCCGGGTGGATCCAGATCTCGACGTTCGTGCTCGCAGGCCCCGGCGTACTCGCGCCGGCTGCCGACGTCGGGCGCACACCGACCGGAGGAGGCGGGCGCCGAGCGCTGCCGATCCCTGTCGGGATCCCCGGCGCCGGGCCGGTCACCTCCGGCCTCCTGCCCACGGATCCGGAGAACGGCTTCCCGGTCGGCGCACCGGACCAGCCGCTCGTCCGGATGTCCTGGCACAGCGTCGCGCACTCGGCCTCGGTGGTCGCCGCCCACAGCGCCCTGATGTCCGCCGCCGTCGTGCTCACCGCGCGGTGCGTGGGCCGCCGGGCCGTCCTCCCGGCCGTGCTCGACGGTGCCACCTGGCTCGCGCTGGTACTGCCCGTGCCGGCGGACCACATGAGCGTCCGGACCACCGTGAACGGTCCGCTCGCCGCCACCTGGACGACCGTCCTCGTGCTCTCCCCGTGCAGCACGCGCTGACCTGCCCTACTATCGCCGAGCACGATCGGAGAGGGGACCCGTGAAGTACCTGCTGCTCGGATACACGTCGGCCGCCGCCTGGGACGCCGCGACCGCTGATGTGCCCACGGAGGAGGCGCTGGCCGCCTTCGCCACATACCGGGAATTCGAGAAGGAACTCCTCGGGACCGGGGAACTCGTCAGCACCGAGGGCCTGGGCCACCCGGCGGTCAGTACCACGGTGCACCGGTCCCCGGACGGCGTGACACTGACCGACGGACCGTTCGCCGAGCTCAAGGAGGTCCTGGCCAGTTTCGCCGTCATCGACGTGGCCGGCCGGGAACGGGCCCTGGAGATCGCCTCGCGGATCGTGGAGGTGCTGGGCGAGCCGATCGAGGTCCGGCCCGTCATGGGAGAGGACTTCACGGCGTGACCGGCCGCCCCGCGCGAGGCCCGGCGCGGACAGCGCGCCGCACCGGCCGGTGAACCGCGGACCGGTCACGGACCTCGAACCCTTGCTCCGCACCGAAGCGCCGCAGGTGCTCGGCGCGTTGACACGGCGCTTCGGCCGTTTCGACATCGCCGAGGACGCCGTACAGGAGGCGCTGCTCGCGGCGAGCCGGACGTGGCCCGCCGAGGGTGTGCCGGAGAATCCGCGCAGCTGGCTGATCCGGGTCGGCTACCGGCGGATGGTCGACCTGCTCCGCTCCGATCAGGCACGGCGCCGAAGGGAAAAGGAAGCAGGCACGGCCGAACTGGCCATGCAGGAACCGGCCCGCCAGGGCGGCCCGGCGCAGGAGACCGACGACGGCCTCACCCTCCTGCTGCTCTGCTGCCACCCCGCCCTGAGCCCCGCCTCCCAGGTGGCGCTCACCCTGCGCGCCGTGGGCGGTCTCACGACCGCCGAGATCGCGCACGCCTACGGAACGACCGAGACCACTCTGGGGACGCGGATCAGCCGCGCCAAACAGCAACTGGCCCGCAGCGGAGCCCGCTTCACCGCGCCGACCGCAGACGACCGGCACACCCGCATGGCCGCCGTCATGCGGGTTCTCTACCTGGTCTTCAACGAGGGTTACACCGCCTCCGCCGGTCATGAACTCGCCCGTACCGACCTGACCGCCGAGGCGATCCGGCTGACCCGGATGCTCGCCGGCACGGTGCCGGACGACGCCGAGGTGACCGGCCTGCTGGCACTGATGCTGCTCATCGAGTCGAGGCGGGCGGCCCGCATCGGTGACGACGGCGGGCTGGTGCCGTGGGAGGAGCAGGACCGCACGCGCTGGAACCGCGATCTGATCCGCGAGGGCACCCGGCTGATCGACGGCGTCTGGAGCCGGCGGGCGACGGGTCCGTACCAGCTGCAGGCGGCGATCGCGGCCCTGCACGCGGCGGCCGGGACACCGGAACGGACGGACTGGCCGCAGATCGCGATGCTGTACCTGTGGCTCGAACGCCTCACCCCCACCGCGCCGGTGCGCCTGAGCCGGGTGGTCGCGGTCGCCCAGGCCTACGGGCCGGACCGGGGGACAGCACTGCTCGACGACCTCGATCGGCGCCATGGGCTGGGGCAGGACCCCCTCACCCGGCAGCGGGAGCGCGCGGTGCGCGCCCACCTGCTGCAGATGACCGGCGACGCGGCCGGCGCGGCGAAACTGTACCGCGAGGCGGCTTCCCTGACGGCCAATCAGGTAGAGCGCCGCTATCTGCTCGACGAGGCCGACCGCCTCACCTGACCGGTCGGAGCCGCCCACGTCAGGAGAGCGCGACGCCGATCCGGCCGATCGGGTCCGTCCGGGACGCGTGCGCACGTCGACCGTTCCCGGCCCCCGGCCAGGAGGTCCGGGGCGCACCGGCCACCACGGCCCCGGTGCGTCAAAAACCCGGCGGACGACCGAGTTCATCCCGGGGCGGGTTCCTGCGTGTCCGGGTCCCGCCCCTCGTAGCGGCCGAGCGCCCGCGCCGCGGCGGCGGCCGGCGCCGGGGCCGCGGCCCCGGCCACCTCCCGCAGCAGCGGAACCGCCCGGGCGGCGAACGGCTTTCCGCCGGTGTGGAACCCGAGCCGCGCCAGCACGTCCACGCCGAACGCCTGCCGCAGCGGGTCCTCGCCCACCGTCCACGCGGCCGCGGACCGGAACGTCTCCTCGTCGCCGCGCAGCCACAGGGTCCCGACCGCCACCAGCCAGTTGTCCAGCCCGGGACCCCCGCCGCGCAGCGCCCGGGCGGCCAGCTCCTCGAACGGGGCCCGCAGGCCCAGCTCGTTCTCCAGGAGCGTCGCGATCGCCCCGTGCCCCGTCTGCAGGTCCTGCGACGCGAACGGCTCCCCGTCCCGCAGCAGTTCGACCGTGACGGTCACCCCGCCGTCCGCCGGTGCGCGGCGCACCGCACTCCCGTACCCCCCGTCGTCCCCGTAGGCGCGCCGCAGCGTGTCCCGGAGTTCCTGCTCCACGTCCAGGGTGAGCATGCGCCGGGCCTCCTCCAGTGCGGGGGACAGGCTGCGGGCACCGTGCCGGAGGAGGGCGCGCACGGTGTGCACCGATCCCCGCCGGGCCGCGACCACCAGCGGGACCTCCCCTTGCGGGCCGGGCAGTTCCGGGTCCGCGCCATGGGCGAGGAGGGCCTCCGCCACCCGCGCGTGGCCCAGGCCCGCCGCCCAGCGCAGCGCGGTGAAACCGAACTCCTCGCTCAGATCCGGTTTCGCCCCGGCGGACAGGAGCGCCCCGACGACCTCGGCATGACCGCCGCACGCCGCACCGCACAGGGGGAGGTCGCCCTTCTCCGGGCCGCTCGCCCGGTCCGGGTCCGCCCCCGCCGCCAGAAGCAGCCGGACCGCTCCGGGCAGGTCCTGCACGGACGCCAGATACAGCGCGGTCGTCCCGTCCTCGTCGCTCGACTCGGCGGACGCACCCGCACGGAGTGCCCGGACGACGGCGTCCTCGTCGTCGTGCAACGCCTCGAAAAGGCTGCTTGCACCCCCAACCGGATCATTTGTCATACCCCGACCCTACGGCCGTCCCGGAGCCGGACGATCTTCAGGTGTCGCACTCCAGGACCGTGCGGCACAGCCCGCACCGGGCCCGTGTCCGGCCCCGGACCGGGACCCGGACGCGCTGGTGGCAGGTGGGGCAGGCGAAGGAGACCCGGAGCCCGTCGGCCCCGTCCTCGAAGGCGTAGGGGGCGGACGGGTCGCGTACCGCACCAGGATGGTCCCCGGCATGAGGGCGGTCCCTGGCATAGCGGCGCCTGCCCGCCCACCCCGCGGCCGCCAGCGGTGGCCGGCGCAGGTCGCGCAGGGCCTCGGCCCGGCCCCTGGTGTACGCCGTGTACGCCTGAGGGCTGGTGAACCACACGGACGGGTCCTCACCGAAGACCAGCGCGCGCTTGGCGAGTACGTATCCGAATTCCTCGGGTGTGAGATAGCCGAGCTTCTGGCTGGAGACCGCGTCCTGACGGAAGGCGTCCAGCAGCAGCCAGCCCGCACCGAGATAGGCCGTCACCGTGTCCGTGAGGATCTCGTTGTCGTGGGTGCCGGGGAGCTCCAGCCCCAGCCGGTGCAGCAGCACATGGGTGATCTCGTGCGCCAGCGCGGCCCCGATGTCCCTGCGGTGCGTACGGAAACGGTCGTTGAGCTCGACGAAGTACTCCGGCCCGGCGGTGAGTTCGACGCTCGCGGCATGCTCCATCCGCCGGAAGCCGACGATGATGCGGGCCTGCGGCAGGCGGAGGTGCCGTACCAGGGCGCCGGCCACCCGCTGGGCGCCGAGGTGCAGGTCGTCCACGTCGCGGAAGGCGGCGTCGGCCGGGGCGAGGCTCGTGCCGTAGGCACGCACGCCGTCGGGGGAGAGCCGCCGGTAGAGCGCGGTGACCGCGGACCGGACCGCGTCGAGATGCGGGAATCCATGGACGACCGGACCGCCGCCCACCTCGCTGCCGTCACTCATGCCCGAACCCCGTCAACGGCGCTCGACGGACCTTCACTCCAGGCCGGTTCGCGGGAAACCGGCCAAGGACCGACCAGTGATCTTGGCCGGAAACCCTGCCTTGTGACAGCGGTGATCGCTTCCCGATAATCGGATGGCTCTTGTCGGGAGCATGCCGAAAATTGACCGGCCTGTGCCCCTGACCAGGACACGCACGCCCGCACGCCTGCACGAACACCCCCATCGACCCCCCACCGAAAGCAGGCACAGCCCATGAAACAACTCCTGCGCACCCTCAAGAGATGCTCCGTCATAGCCGCGGTCGCACTCGCCACCCTCAGCCTCCAGCCGTCGAACGCCTCCGCCGCCCCCGCACCCGTCGTCGGCGGAACCCGCGCGGCCCAGGGCGAGTTCCCCTTCATGGTCCGGCTCTCCATGGGCTGCGGCGGCGCCCTCTACAGTCCCACCATCGTCCTGACCGCCGCCCACTGCGTCAGCGGATCCGGCAACAACACCTCCATCACCGCCACCGCCGGAGTCGCCGACCTCCAGTCGTCCTCCGCCGTCAAGGTCCGCTCCACCAAGGTCCTCCAGGCACCCGGCTACAACGGCGTCGGCAAGGACTGGGCACTGATCAAGCTCGCCCAGCCCATCAACCAGCCCACCCTGAAGATCGCCACCACCACCGCCTACGACACCGGCACCTTCACCATCGCCGGCTGGGGCGCCGCCACCGAGGGCGGCGGCCAGCAGCGCCACCTCCTCAAGGCCACCGTCCCCTACGTCTCCGACACCACCTGCCGGCAGGCCTACGGCAGCGACCTCGTCCCCAGCGAGGAGATCTGCGCCGGATACGTCAGCACCGGCGGCGTGGACACCTGCCAGGGCGACTCCGGCGGTCCCATGTTCCGCAAGGACAACGCCGGAGCCTGGATCCAGGTCGGCATCGTCAGCTGGGGCCAGGGCTGCGCACGGCCCGGTTACCCCGGCGTGTACACCCAGGTGTCGGCCTTCGCCTCCACCATCGCATCGGCCGCCGCGGGCCTCTGACCCCACTCACCCCGCAACACCCCCCGGGGGCACCCGTCCTGACGGGCGCCCCCGGGCCCAGCCCCACGAACGGCTCCCCGGCCTCCTCCAGCTCCAGCACCCACACCTCGTTGGCCCCCTCACGGAGCACGGGCCCCGGGACATACAGCGTCCGCCCCGGCTCCACCGACCAGTAACGGCCCAGCCCCGTACCCCGCGTCCCCGGTCCGCACCCGCCGGCCGAACCGCCCCGTCACCCAGGCCGGCAGCCCACCGTTCCCCCACTCGGCACAGATGTACGGACCCGGCCGCACGATCGCCACAAGCCCCGCTCCGTGCACCGCGTCCAGGAACCGGCCCACCGCCCCCACATCCCGGAACACACCCGGCCGCGGCTCATGAAGGTTCCACGGCACATACGTCTCCGCACAGGTGAGACCCATCGCCCGCATCATCGACAAGCGGTGTTCCCCCTGCGCCTCGTGCACCCGGAAATAGTGCAGTGCCCCCGAAGCAACCGCACCGGTTTCCCGTCGAGCAGGAAGTGGTCGTCCCCCACGCTGAAGTCACCCGTCGTGCTCATACGCTCCTGTACGCGAGATTCGAGCTGTGCACGGGATCCGTGAACGGCCCTCAGCATCGCGTCCCGGCACCCCCCGGGTCCCATCCCCTCATCCCGCCCGGCCGCTCACGCCCCGCCGCACGGCGGACGGTCCGGACGACGGACGTCACCCCCTTGTCGATCCGCCGGCACGGCCCACCACCACGAGCGCACTCCGTGCCGCGGCGGCCGGCCCGGAACGGGCGGCGCGACCGTGCCACAGCCGGCTCCCCGACGACGGCGCAGGCCGAGCACACTCCTGCCGACCGGCCGCCGAACAGGAAACGGGGCACCACCCGCACCCGCCGTCGCTCACCCCACGGACGGTCTAAGCTCGCTGACCATGACCACGAGCGACATCGACGAGTACGTCACCGCCGAACTGAACCGGCTGCGCGAGAGCATCGACAACATCGACGCCGCAGTCGTCCACATGCTCGCCGAGCGTTTCAAGGCCACCCAGCAGGTGGGCCACCTCAAGGCCGAGCACCACCTGCCACCCGCGGACCCCGCCCGCGAGGCCCGCCAGATCGCCCGGCTGCGCCAGCTCGCCGAGAGCGCCAAGCTGGACCCGGCCTTCGCCGAGAAGCTGCTGAACTTCATCGTCGCCGAGGTCATCCGCCACCACGAGCGCATCGCCGAGGAATCCGTTCCCCCCGGCGCCTGACCCCACGGCCGGCCCGCCCCGGCGCCCCGGGGCCACACATCCCGGGGATCACGCATCCCGAGGCCACGGGCGCCGGGCCGCACAGCCCCGGGCGCCGGGGCCGTCCGGGCCAGGAGCCACGCGCCCCGGAGGCCACAGGAGCCGGGGCCGCCCGAGCCAGAGGCTCCGCGTCGCCGGGCACCGCTCCCCGGGCGGCCGGACAACCCCCGCCGCCCGCCGTCAGCCCTGCGAGAACCCCACTGCACAGCCCCGGAACCGTACGGCAGCATGGGCGCCATGTCCGTACTGACGCGCGACGAAGCGCAGACCCGAGCCCAACTCCTCGACGTACACAGGTACACGGTCGAACTCGACCTCACCACAGGCGACGAGACCTTCGACTCCAGGACCGCCATCCGGTTCACCGCCCACGCGGCCGGAGACACCTTCGTCGAGATCAAGCCGGAGAACCTGCGCTCCCTCAGCCTCGACGGACACCCCCTCGACCCCGGCCGCCTCGACGAGAACCGCTACCCCCTGGACGGCCTCACCGCCGGCCCCCACGAACTCACCGTCGACGCCACCATGCGCTACTCCCGCACCGGCGAAGGCATGCACCGCTTCACCGACCCCGCCGACGGCGAGACCTACGTCTACACCCAGCTCTTCATGGAAGACGTCCAGCGCGTCTTCGCCGCCTTCGACCAGCCCGACCTCAAATCGGTATTCGACCTCACCGTCACCGCACCCACCGGCTGGACCGTCCTCGGCAACGGCACCACCACCCAGGCTCCCGACGGCCGCTGGACCATCGCACCCACCCCGCCCATCTCCACCTACCTCGTCGCCGTCGCCGCCGGCCCCTGGCACTCCGTCACCACCCACCACGCCGGCCTCCCCTTCGGCATCCACTGCCGCCGCTCCCTCGCCCCCCACCTCGACGACGACGCCGACGAGATCCTCGGCATCACCCGCGCCTGCTACGACCGCTACCACGAGAAATTCGACGAACCCTACCCCTTCGACTCCTACGACCAGGCCTTCGTCCCCGAATTCAACGCCGGCGCCATGGAGAACCCCGGACTCGTCACCTTCCGCGACGAATTCCTCTACCGCTCCGCCGTCACCGACACCGAACGCCAGACCCGCGCCATGGTCATCGCCCACGAGATGGCCCACATGTGGTTCGGCGACCTCGTCACCCTCACCTGGTGGGACGACATCTGGCTCAACGAGTCCTTCGCCGAGTACATGGGCTACCAGACCCTCACCGAAGCCACCCGCTTCACCGACACCTGGACCGACTTCGGCGTCTCCCGCAAGGGCTGGGGCTACGACGCCGACCAGCGCCCCACCACCCACCCCGTCGCACCCGACCCCGACGCCGTCCCCGACACCGCCTCCGCCCTCCTCAACTTCGACGGCATCTCCTACGCCAAGGGTGCCTCCGCACTCCGCCAACTCGTCGCCTGGCTCGGCGAAAAAGACTTCCTCGCCGGAATCAACACCCACATCGCCCGCCACAAATTCGCCAACGCCACCCTCGCCGACTTCATCGACAACCTCGCCACCGCCACCGACCGCGACGTCCACACCTGGGCCACCACCTGGCTCCGCACCACCGGCGTCGACACCCTCACCGCCCACGTCGAAAACACCGGCAACAGCTGGAACCTCACCGTCGACCACGCAGGCGACCGACCCCACCGCATCATCGTCGGCACCTACGACCACAGCCTCGACACCCACACCGGCAGCGAACAACTCACCCTGCGCCACCGCTTCGAACTCGACATCCCCCAGGACGGCACCCCCACCACCCAACCCGGCCGGCGCCCCGACCTCGTCGTCCTCAACGACAACGACCTCACCTACGCCAAGATCCGCCTCGACCCCGACTCCTGGGACACCGCCCTCACCCACCTCACCGGCATCCCCGACCCCCTCACCCGCGCCCTCCTCTGGAACACCGCCCGCGACATGGTCCGCGACGGCCAGCTCCACCCCACCGTCCACCTCACCGCGGCCCGCACCCACCTCCCCTACGAAACCGACCTGGCCCTCGTCCAAGGCGTCCTCGGCTTCGCCTCCACCCACATCGCCGACCGCTACCTCACCCCCCAGGACCGGCCCACCGCCCTCGCCACCCTCACCTCCCTCTGCCGCGACCTCCTGCGCCGCACCGAAGGACTCACCGCCAAGGACTGGGAACAAGGCCCCGGCACCACCCCCGGCAGCCCCGACCCCGGCCTCCGCCTCACCGCCGTACGCCACTTCATCGACGCCGCCACCCAGCCCGACACCATCCAGGACTGGCTCCGCGAAGGCACCGTCCCCGGCGGACCCGAACTCGACCCCGAACTCCGCTGGCGCATCCTCACCCGCCTCGCCGTCCTCGGCGCCACCGACGAGACCACCATCGCCCACGAACTCGACGAGGACCCCAGCGCCACCGGACAGGAAGGCGCCGCCCGCTGCCGCGCCGCCCTCCCCACCCCCGGCGCCAAAGCAGCCGCCTGGCAAGCCATGTTCACCGACGACACCCTGTCCAACTACCTCTTCACCGCCACCGCCCAAGGCTTCTGGCAGCCCGAACAGAGTGAACTCCTCCACCCCTACATCGCCCGCTACTACCCCGACGCCATCGCACTCGCCGCACGCCGCGGCCCCGCCATCGCCGAAGCCGCCGGACACCACGCCTTCCCCACCCACGCCGTCGACCCCGACAGCATCCACCTCGGCGAGAAAGCCCTCGACAACCCCGCACTCACCCCCGCACTGCGCCGCAAACTCACCGACCAGATCGACGACCTCCGCCGCGCCCTCGCCGTACGCGACGCCCAATGACCAGGACACCACCGTGCCCGCGCCGCAGCACCACGGCCGATGACCCAGGGCACTCCCGCTCCGCAGCACCACGACCGACGACCCAGGAACACACCCCCGCCATCACGCGAACGCCCTGACCACCGGAACACCCAGCGCCACGACGCAGTCCCGGCCCCGGCGCACCCACCCACCCACCCACCCCGCCACCGTGCCCGGCCCCTCACCGAGAAGGGCCGGGCACAGTCGTGCGAACAGCGAATTCCTATACCAGCCCCACAGCCGCCGACACCCCCGCACCGAACCGCAGTACCCCTTTCGGGTTCAGATCGTTGGGCTCTTCGGCCGCCCCCTCCGCAACCCGGACAGGCTGGCACCACCGCCCCCGCGCACCCGAAGGACCACACCACCCATGCCCACCCCGCCCCTCGCCGGAGGCGCCGCAGGCCCTGCCCACCTGCGCCCCCTCATCGACACCGTCCTCACCGCACTCCACGACGGCGCCACCCGACGCAACGGCCCCCTCCCCGCCGGCGGCCCCGGCACCGTCACACACAACCTCCACCGCACCACCGGCCCCCTCATCCCGAACCACGGCACCGGCGCCCACCACGCCCTCCGCACCCTCGTCACCGCACTCACCGAAGGCGCCGCCGACCCCGCACACCCCCACTGCACCGCCCACCTCCACACCCCGCCCCTCGCACTCGCCGCCGCCGCCGACCTCGCCGCCTCAGCCCTCAACCCCTCCATGGACTCCTGGGACCAAGCCCCCGCCGCCTCCGCCCTCGAAGCCGCCCTCACCACCGCACTCGCCGCCGAGATCTACCCCCACACCCCCCACCCCGACGCCCTCATCACCACCGGCGGCACCGAATCCAACCAACTCGCCCTGCTCCTCGCCCGCGAACGCCACGGCCCCGTACAAACCATCTGCGCCGCCAACGCCCACCACAGCATCACCCGGGCCGCCTGGCTCCTCGGCCTCCCCCGACCCGTCGTCATCCCCGCCCCCACCGGCGTCATGGACCCCACCGCACTCCACGACGCCCTCACCCGCCACCACGGCCCCCTCCTCGTCACCGCCACCGCGGGCACCACCGACACCGGCCAGATCGACCCCCTCACCGACATCGCCGACCTCACCACCACCCACCACGCCGAACTCCACATCGACGCCGCCTACGGCGGCCCCCTCCTCTTCAGCCCCACCCACCGCCACGCCCTGCGCAGCCTCCACCGCGCCCACAGCGTCACCCTCGACCTGCACAAACTCGGCTGGCAACCCGCATCCGCCGGCATCCTCGCCGTCCCCAGCCACCACGACCTCACCCCCCTCCACCACCACGCCCCCTACCTCAACGCGGACGACGACACCGACGCCGGCCTCCCCGACCTCCTCGGCCGCTCCCTCCGCACCACCCGCCGGCCCGACGCCCTCAAAATCGCCGTCACCCTCCAAGCACTCGGCCGTGACGGACTCGCCGACCTCATCGACCGCACCATCAACACCGCCCACCACCTCGCCGACCTCATCGACAACGATCCCGGACTCGAGCTCTACGACCGCCCCACCATCACCACCGTCCTCTTCCGCCCCACCCACACCGACGACACCACCCTCGCCACCACCCGCCGCACCCTCCTCGACCAAGGACACGCCGTACTCGGCCGCGCCCGGGCCGACAACCGCCTCTGGTTCAAAGCCACCCTCCTCAACCCCCACACCACCCCCGACGACCTCCAACAGCTCCTCACCCTCGTCACCCACGCCCACGACAACGCCACCATGGAAGGCAGCACCTCCCGATGACCGACCGGACCACCCCCGAAGGCGACCGGACCCACGACCTCATCGGCATCGGCCTCGGCCCCTTCAACCTCTCCCTCGCCGCCCTCGCCCAGGGCATCCCCACCACCCCCGGCACCCACCCCCTCACCACCGCCTTCTACGAACAACGCCCCGCCTTCCACTGGCACCCCGGCCTCCTCATCGACGGCGCCACCCTCCAAGTCCCCTTCCTCGCCGACCTCACCACCCTCGCCGACCCCACCAGCCCCTGGACCTTCCTCAACTACCTCCGCACCCGCGACCGCCTCTACCCCTTCTACTTCGCCGAGCAGTTCCACATCCACCGCGCCGAATACGACGCCTACTGCCGCTGGGTCAGCGAACAACTCCCCACCATCCACTTCAACCACAGAGTCGACGCCATCCGCTGGGACACCGGCCACTCCCTCTTCGAAGTCGACCACACCCAACTCACCCCCGACGGCGAAGCCACCGCAACCGGCCGCACCCGCACCCACCACATCGCCCTCGGCGTGGGCACCGCACCCTTCATCCCCGAACCCCTGCGCCCCCTCGCCGAAGCACCCGGTACTCCCGTCATCCACTCCGCCGACTACCTCCACCACCGCGAAGAACTCCTCCGAGCCGACCACATCACCGTCATCGGCTCCGGCCAGTCAGGCGCCGAAATCTTCCTCGACCTCCTCCGGGCCCGTCCCCTCGGTGTCGAAAGAATCCACTGGCTCGCCCGCACCCAGGCCTTCGCACCCATGGAGTACTCAAAACTCGGCCTGGAGCACTTCACCCCCGACTACACCCACTACTTCCACGCACTCCCCGAACACGTACGCGACGCCCTCGTCCCCCAGCAATGGCAACTCCACAAAGGCATCGACACCGACACCATCGCCGCCATCCACGACGAGCTCTACCGGCGCACCCTCCACGGAGGCTGGCCCGACGCCACCCTCACCCCCGGAGTCAACGTCCGCACCGCAGGCCGTCTCTCCGGCCCCGGCACCCGCATCGAACTCCACCTCGAACACACCCAACAAGCCACCCGAAGCCGCCTCACCACCGACGCCGTCGTCCTCGCCACCGGCTACCGCGAACGCCCCCTCGACACCCTCCTCACCGGCATCGCCCCCCACATCCGCCGCGACACCCGAGGACGCCCCCGCATCCACACCGACTTCCGCCTCGACCTCGACCCCGCCCTCACCGGCAACATCTACGTACAGAACGCCGAACGCCACACCCACGGAGTCGGCGCCCCCGACCTCGGACTCGCCGCCTGGCGCAGCGCCACCATCCTCAACAACGTCACCGGCACCACCCCCTACCCCCTCCCGCAACGCACCGCCTTCACCACCTTCGGCCTCACCCCCCGTCCCACCCCCGCCCTCCCCGCGCAGAGCAGCTCGCCCACACCCCTCACACAAGACCACTGACCACACGAAGGCGGCCGCCCTCCACCAGGAGAACGGCCGCCACGACGCGCCGGAACACACCCGCCGGTCAGAACACCGGCACGCCATCCCGCGTCAGACGCCAGTCCACCGAAGCGAACTCCGCCGGATCCACCGAACCCTTCGCCTGAACCCACCCGATGATCGTGTTCCGAATCTCATCCGAATTCGCCCACAACTGCTTCGCCCCAGGCACGTGCGGGAAGTTACCGCCGCCACTCGCCCGGTAGTTGTTCACCGCGAACACGAACTCCGCCGCCGGATCCACCGGCGCACCCTCGAACGACAACCCCACGATCCGCGAACCCACCGGCTTCGCGACATCCACGTCGTACGTCACACCCGACACCACGTCATAGTTGTAATCCGGAATGTTCTCCGCATTCGTCAACTTCGACGTGTCCACCGGAGCCCCGGCCGCCGTCCGCACGTAATACCGCGCCGAATACTCCAGATAGTCCTTCAGCTGCGCGCCCGTCAGGAGCCGCGCCTCCAACGTATTCTCGAACGGATACAGCCCCGCAGCATCCCTGATCGTCACCTCACCCGCAGGAATCGCCGCCGTACGCGAGAAACACGCCGCCTGCGACAGCACCGGCAACGCCGCGTACTCACTCCCGGCCAGTGCCTCCTTCACCGTCTCCGCCTGCACCAGATTGATCAGATCGATGACCGGCTCGTCCTTCCACGGCGCCTCAGCCGTCGACATCGCCGCCACCGACGTACCGATCACCTGGTTCACATATGCCACCACCTTCGTGTGCTCGTCCCCGAGCAACGACGTGATCCGCGGATCCTCCTCCACCGTGTTCGAGTTCAGCACCGAAGCACCGACCTTCTCGACCACCCAGCGGCCCCTCTCCCACACCAGATCGAAATCGAACAGCGTCAGCCGCTGCCCCCACTTCAACGGCTCCGAGAGAACGACCTGCTTCCCCGTCTCCTTGTTCGTCACGAAATACTCGGGAATCTCCGAGTGCGCGTGACCCACCAGAATCGCGTCGATGCCCGGCACCTGCTCCGCCACCAGACCCGCCGCGTTCTCGACGTACGGCAGCTGATCCCCGTACGACGACGTACCCGACGAACCCGAATGCGCGGAGACGATCACCACATCCGCACCCATCGAACGAAGCTTCGGTACCCACTTCGCCGCCTGCTCCTCAAGGCCCGGGAACACCATCTTCCCGCCCACGTTCGCCTTGTCCCAGATCGCGATACCAGGATTCGTCAACCCCAGCACCGCCACCCGCACATCACGACCGTACGGCGTACGCATCCGCTTGATCACATACGGGACGAACGCCGGCCGCAGCGTCTTCGCGTCCAGCGCGTTCGCACCCAGCAGCGGGAAATCACACTGCTCCTCGAACTTCCGCAACACCGGAATGCCGTAATTGAACTCATGGTTCCCCAGTGCCGCCGCGTCATAGCCGATCTTGTTCATCGCCTGCGCCATCGGATGCACCGGACCGCGCTTCGCCGTGATCGGATCGACCTTCGCGTAGTAATACGACAACTGGGTGCCCTGGATCGTGTCACCCGCATCGATCAGCAACGTGTTCCGGCGACCCCGGTCCTCACGGATCTGCTCCACCAACGTCGAGATCTTCGCCAGCCCGACATCGTTGTGCGCCTTGTCGTCGAACTCCTGATCCGTGAAGTAGTCCCAGTTGAAGACATTGCCGTGCAGATCCGTCGTCCCCATCACCGTGAACGAGTACCGTCCCGGCGGCCGCCCGTGGCCGCGCCCCCTCGGCTCCGAGGCCGCCGCGGCCCCCGCACCGACCCCTCCCACCAGGGCCGCACCCGCACCGGCGACAGTCGAACGGCCCAGAAACGTCCTACGGTTCAACGGCATCCTTGACTCCTCGTTCGAGCGAACAACGCGCGTAGATTCTGGCCCAGGCGCCACACCGCGCAACACCCCCGACAGGTTGCGATCCGGTGACCGGCCCCACCACCCCGCAGCCGCACCCACCCGCCGGGCGCGCCCGAAGGTGCTCATCGGAGCACCCCGCCGCACAATTCAACAGTTGTCAATAACCTTTCACGCAAAGGCCGTTGGGCAGTCACGCGGAGACAATTACCTACCCGCAGGTAAGGTCTAGGCTCGAACCATGCGCCGAGCAAAAATCGTCTGTACTCTGGGACCCGCAACCGACACATACAAGCAGATCAAGGCACTCGTCGAAGCGGGAATGGACATCGCCCGCCTCAACCTCAGCCACGGCACCTACGCCGAACACGAAGAGCGCTACCACCACGTACGCAAAGCATCCGAGGAAACCGGTCGCAGCGTAGGAATCCTCGCCGACCTTCAAGGCCCGAAGATCCGCCTCGGCCGCTTCGCCGAAGGCCCCGTACTCCTTGAACGCGGCGACGACTTCACCATCACCGTCGAACCCATGGAAGGCGACCGCACCACCTGCGGCACCACCTACGACGGCCTCGCCGCCGACGTCACCACCGGCGAACGCATCCTCATCGACGACGGCCGCGTCACCCTCGAAGTCACCGAAGTCGACGGACCCCGCGTCCACACCACCGTCATCGAAGGCGGCATGGTCTCCGACCACAAGGGACTCAACCTCCCCGGCGTCGCCGTCTCCGTCCCCGCGCTCTCCGAGAAAGACATCGAAGACCTCCGGTGGGCCCTGCGCACCGGCACCGACATCATCGCCCTCTCCTTCGTACGCACCGGACGCGACATCGACGACGTCCACCGCATCATGGACGAGGAGAACCGCCGCCTCCCCGTCATCGCCAAGGTCGAGAAGCCCCAAGCCGTCGACAACATCGACGACATCGTCGCCGCCTTCGACGGCATCATGGTCGCCCGCGGCGACCTCGGCGTCGAAATGCCCCTGGAACAAGTCCCGATCGTCCAGAAACGCGCCATCAAACTCGCCAAACGCAACGCCAAGCCGGTCATCGTCGCCACCCAGATGCTCGACTCGATGATCGACAACTCACGCCCCACCCGCGCCGAAGCCTCCGACGTCGCCAACGCCGTCATCGACGGCACGGACGCCGTGATGCTCTCCGGCGAGACCAGCGTCGGCAAATACCCCGTCGAGACCGTCCGCACCATGGCACGCATCGTCGAGGCGGCCGAGGAAGACATCCTCGCCAAGGGCCTCCCGTCCCTCACCGACCGCAACAAGCCCCGCACCCAGGGCGGCGCGGTCGCCCGCGCGGCAGCCGAGATGGGCGACTTCCTCGGCGCCAAATTCCTGGTGGCCTTCACCCAGAGCGGCGACACCGTCAAACGCCTCTCCCGCTACCGCTCCCCGATCCCGCTCCTCGCCTTCACCCCTGACCCGGCCACCCGGGCGCAGCTGAACCTGACCTGGGGCGTCGAAACGTTCCTCGGGCCGCACGTGAACTCGACGGACGCGATGGTGGCGCAGGTGGACGAGGAACTGCTGCGGATCGGCCGCTGCCGGAAGGGCGACATCGTGGTCATCACGGCCGGCTCCCCGCCGGGAGTCGCCGGCTCCACGAACCTGGTACGGGTGCACCACATCGGCGAGGACGACAGCCCGGAGTAACGGTCGTCAGTACTTCGGCCCGACGTGAGCGTCCATGAGGGCCACGGACGCCCGTCGGGCTACGGAGATGTTGTACCCCTTGCCCGCGCGGGTGCAGTGGGTCCACTCGATGCCGAGCTTGTCCAGGGTGTCGGTGTAGAGCTGCCGGATGTCGTCGGAGACATTCGTGAACCAGTACCGCGGGTATTCGTACCGCTTGCGGACGCCGCCGACCATGCGAGTGGTCCAGTTGATGATGCGGCAACCGTCGGAATGGACGAGTCCACGGACGAATGGCCAAGGGTTCGCGTCGACGAGTTCTTGTTGCCAGGCCTCCAACGCGATCTCACGTTCGTGTTTCCTGCGTGGGCCATGTTGGGGGAACAGGCAGAGAAGGTGCTTCGAGTAGACCTTGATGTTATGGCAGCCGGGTTTACGGACCCGGCATGTGGCGTTGTCCGGGAACACTTTGTGGATTGCCGCCTCTGCTTCGTCCTGGATGCCCGGCCAGCAGTCGTCCAGTGTGATCATCATGCTCGACACCCGGTGCTGAGCGGGCTGGCTGATGTGGCCATCCCCCAGGTAAAGGCCGAGGAGATAGACGTAGTCGGCTCCGGCGAGCCCGACGCCGTCGCACCGGTGGCAAGAAGGGGTCCTGGTGCCAGGGCAGGTGTTCCGCTTGGAGCGCTCCATGTGCAGCCAGTAGGAAACCGTGCCGCGCGGCACATTCAACCGGCGGGCGACATCCGCGCCATTGGCGCCGGAATCGAGTAGGTCCAGCGCCTTTTGGCGAACTGTCATTCCGTGGAAGATCATGCCACCACTCTGTGTGATGTCATGATGCGATGCGTAGCAGAATGTGGATGTTCACGAGAACGTGAGCATCCGCATCTGGTGATGTGTGCCGGGTATGGGATTCGAACCCACATGCCCTTTCGGGCAGAGGTGTTTGAGACCTCCGCGTCAGCCAATTGCGCCAACCCGGCTTGCTATCCGGTCAGCAGTGTACCTGGTGACCACGAGGTGTGGCAGGTAGGTAGGCTGCTCCGCAGCAGTTCCTGCCCCATACCGAGGAGCCCCGTGACCACGCCCGAGTCGCCCCAGCCCGTAGACGCCGCCGACGACGACAAGTCGCACGTCCCGCCGCTGACGACCCGCGTCGTCATCGCCGAGGACGAGGCGCTCATCCGCCTCGACCTCAAAGAGATGCTGGAGGAAGAGGGCTACTCGGTCGTCGGTGAGGCCGGGGACGGGCAGCAGGCCGTCGAGCTGGCCCGGGAGCACCGGCCGGACCTGGTCATTCTCGACGTGAAGATGCCGGTCCTGGACGGGATCTCCGCCGCCGAGAAGATCACGGAGGAGTCCATCGCCCCCGTGCTGATGCTCACCGCGTTCTCGCAGCGGGATCTGGTCGAGCGGGCCCGGGACGCCGGGGCGATGGCGTACCTGGTGAAGCCGTTCAGCAAGAGCGACGTGGTGCCTGCCATCGAGATGGCGGTGTCCCGGTTCGCGGAGCTGAAGGCGCTGGAGAGCGAGATCGCGGATCTTTCGCAGCGGCTGGAGACGCGGAAGCTGGTGGACCGGGCGAAGAGCATCCTGCAGACGGATTACGGGCTCTCCGAGCCGGCGGCGTTCCGCTGGATCCAGAAGACGTCGATGGACCGCCGTATGTCGATGCAGCAGCTGGCGGAGGCGTTGATCGAGGACGCCGAGGAGAAGAAGAAGGCGGCCGAGTAGGTCCGTCTGTGTGTACGGGAAGGGCCCGCTCCCCGGACGTCCGGGGAGCGGGCCCTTCCCGTGTCGCGGGGTGTTCAGTCCTCGCCGAGGTAGGCCTTGCGGACCGACTCGTCGTGGAGGAGGTCGGCGCCGGTGCCGGAGAGGACGACCTTGCCGACCTCCATGACGTGGCCCTGGTCCGCGAGGGAGAGGGCCGCCTGGGCGTTCTGCTCGACGAGCAGGATCGTGGTGCCCGCCGCCTTGAGTTCGACGATGGTCTCCATGATCTTCTGCATCATGATCGGCGAGAGGCCCATGGAGGGTTCGTCGAGCATGAGCAGCTTGGGCTGGGACATGAGTGCGCGTCCCATGGCGAGCATCTGCTGCTCGCCTCCGGAGAGGGTTCCGGCGGCCTGCTTCCGGCGTTCCCCGAGGATGGGGAAGAGGTCGTAGGCGCGCTGGACGTCCTTCTCGATGCCTGCTTTGTCGGTGCGGAGGAAGGCGCCGAGCTGGAGGTTCTCCGTGATGGTGAGGCGGGGGAAGATGTGGCGGCCCTCGGGGGAGTGGGCGAGGCCCAGTGCCACGATCTTGTGGGCGGGGACGCCGGCGAGGGGCTTCCCGTCGAAGAGGATGCGGCCTCCGGAGGGCTTGAGGAGGCCGGAGAGTGTGCGCAGGGTGGTGGTCTTGCCCGCGCCGTTGGTGCCGATGAGGGTGACGACCTGGCCGGCTTCGACGGTGAAGGAGATTCCCTTGACGGCTTCGATCTTGCCGTAGGCGACCCTGAGGTCTTCGACCTCGAGCAGTGCGGTCACTGGGCTTCCCCTTCTGTGCTGGTGGTGCGCTCGGCGTTGTCGGCCTTCTTGGGGGTGTCGGTCTCGAAGGGCGTGCCGAGGTAGGCGGCGACGACGCGTTCGTCGCTCTGGACGACGGCGGGTGTGCCTTCGACGAGTTTCTCGCCTTGTACGAGGCAGGCGACGCGGTCGCAGAGGTTGAAGATGAAGCGCATGTCGTGCTCGATGACGAGTACGGCGATGCCCATGTCGCGTATGGCGAAGATGAGTTCTTCGGTGACGCGGGTTTCCTGCGGGTTCATGCCGGCGGTGGGCTCGTCCAGGAGGAGGAGGCCGGGGTCGCTGGCGAGGGCGCGTGCGATCTCCAGCTTGCGCTGGTCTCCGTAGGGGAGGTTGCGTGCGAGGTGGTCGGCCTTGTCCTGCAGGCCGATGAACTCGAGGAGTTCCATGGCGCGTGTGTGGGAGGCGGCTTCGGCCTTCTTGAACCCGGGGCCGCGCAGGAGTGCGGACCAGAGTCCTTCCTTGGTCCTGGTGTGGCGTCCGACGAGGACGTTCTCCAGGACGGTCATGTTGGCGAAGAGGCGGATGTTCTGGAAGGTGCGGGCGATGCCTGCCTGGGTGACGAGGTGGGGCTTGGGGGGCAGGACGGTGCCTTTGTAGCGGACCTTGCCTTCGGTGGGGATGTAGAGGCCGGTGAGGCAGTTGAAGAAGGTGGTCTTGCCTGCACCGTTGGGGCCGATGAGGCCGACGATCTCGCCGGCGTTGACGGTGAGGCCGACGTCACGTACGGCGGTGAGGCCGCCGAAGCGCATGGTGACGCCGGAGGCGTTCAGGACCGGAGCGGTCTCGTTGGTGGTGGTCGTCATGTCGTTCACGCCCCCGCCTTCACGGTGCCGACGCCGGAGTCGGGCAAGGTGCCCTCGGGTGTGTCGAGTTGGCCGGTCTCGTGGTATTCGAGCCGGGCCCGCCTGTTGGCGATGAGGCCTTCGGGACGGAAGCGCATCAGGAGGATGAGTGCGAGGCCGAAGCCGAGGAGCTGGTAGTCCTGGAGGAACTGCAGCTTCGCGGGGATCATGTAGAGGAGTGTGGCGCCGATGAGGGGTCCGCTGATGGTTCCCATGCCGCCGAGGATGACCGCGGCGAGGAGGAAGGCGGAGTTGGGCGGTACGGGGCCGGCGAAGACGTACATCTCGGGGACGACGGTGCTCTGTACGTGTGCCTGGACGGTGCCGGCGAGGCCGGCGAGGGTGGCGCCGAGGGCGAAGGCGATGAGTTTGACGCGGAAGCCGTTGATGCCCATGGCGGTGGCGGCGGTCTCGTCCTCGCGGATGGCGACCCAGGCGCGGCCGATGCGGGAGCTGCCTGCGCGGCTGAAGACGAGGACCACGAGGATCATCGCGAGGAGCATGAGCAGGTAGTAGTTGGCGTATCCGCCGAGTTCGATCCCCAGGACGGTGTGGGATTCGCCGAAGTCGTATCCGAAGAAGACGAGGTCGGGGATGTTGGGTACGCCGTTGGGGCCGTTGGTGATCTGGGGTCCGGATACGCCGTCGAGGTTGCCGACGGTGATGCGGAAGATCTCGCCGAAGCCGAGGGTGACGATGGCGAGGTAGTCGCCGCGGAGGCGGAGGGTGGGTGCTCCGATGACGACGCCGAAGATGAGGGAGACGGCGGCGCCGGTGAGGACGGAGGCCCAGAAGGGGAACTGGATGTCGAAGGCGGATGCGGTGGTGCCCGACACGAGGGCGGCGGTGTAGGCGCCGACGCCGAGGAAGGCGACGTATCCGAGGTCGAGGAGTCCGGCGAGGCCGACGACGATGTTCAGCCCGAGTGCGACGGTCGCGAAGATGAGGATGTTGACCGCGATGAGGGTGTACTGGTCGGTGCTCTGGGTGAAGGGGAATGCTGCGGCGGCGACGAATGCGGCGGCTACGGCGATGGAGCGGTGTGTGGTGGTGAGTGCCGAGAGCCGGGCCATGAGGCCGGATTTGAAGAGGGCGGCGACGGCGAAACCCGCGGTGATCATGTAGCCGGTGAAGAGTTCGGCGTACTCGGTGTCGATGCCGTAGGTGACGACGAAGAGGCCGATGCCGAAGGCGGCGACGATGATGAGGATCTCGGCCCAGGAGGGGAGGTTCTTGGGGCGGGGCGCTGTGCGGGTGTCGTCGGGGAGGAGGAAGGTGAGGAGGGGGACGGCCGAGGTGACCGCTGCGACGAAGCCGCCGGGTTCGAGGTTGACGATGCCGCCGAGTTCGACGGCGATGGCTACGACGGTGAACCAGGTGGTGCCGAAGGCGCCGAGGGCCAGGAACTGGAGGGCTTTGGTGGTGCCGGTGGGGGCGAGCCAGCGGAGGCCGCGGATGTCGAGGGCGGCGAGTGCGTACAGGAGTACGAGGACACCTGCGACGAGGGTGAGGACCTGGAGGCCGCCGGGGTAGCCGTAGACGGTGAGGTCGCCGGGGAACTCGTCGGTGTAGGTCCAGGACAGGAAGGTGCTGGCGATGGTGGCGAGGCCGCCGAGGGCGGTGGCCCCTCGCAGGGTGGTGGTCCGGGAGCTGGTGCCGGCCGGGGTGGTGACGGCGGTTTTGGTGGTGTCGGTTGTCATGGCTCTCACGCCCGATCCGCGACGCGCTCGCCGAGCAGGCCTTGTGGCCTGACGAGGAGGACGACGATGAGAAGTACGAATGCCCAGACGTTGGCCCAGGCGCCGCCGCCGAGCTGTTGCATGCCGGGTATTTCTTCGATGTAGGCGATGGAGAGGGCTTCGGCGAGGCCGAGGACGACTCCGCCGACCATGGCTCCGTAGATGTTGCCGATGCCGCCGAGCACTGCGGCGGTGAATGCCTTGAGGCCGAGGATGAAGCCCATCTCGAAGTTGATCTGCCCCTTGTCGAGTCCGTAGGCGACGGAGGCGACGGCGGCGAACGCGGCTCCGATGGCGAAGGCCATCACGATGATGCGGTCGGTGTTGATGCCCATGAGTTTGGCGGTGTCGGGGTCCTGTGCGGTGGCCTGCATGGCGCGGCCGCTGCGGCTCTTGGCGACGAAGAGGCCGAGGGCGAGCATGCACAGGGGGGCGAGGACGAGGATGAAGGCGTCTGCGCGCTGGAGGTAGAGGTTGTCGAAGATCTTGAACGACTCGCCCTGGAATTCGGGGAAGCTGCGCGGCTTCTTCGCTTCGGGGTAGAAGCCCCACACAAGCTGCTGGAGGACGATCGAGAGGCCGATCGCGGTGATGAGCGGTGCCAGGCGGGGGGCGCCTCGCAGGGGGCGGTAGGCGAAGCGTTCCGCGGCGGTGGCCACGGCGACGGAGGCGATGGCGCCGCCGATGATCATGAGGGGTATGACCACCATGAGCGAGGTTCCGCTGGGGAGTGCCAGGTAGGTGGTGAGGGCGCCGAAGCCCCCGATCATGAATATCTCGCCGTGGGCGAAATTGATGAGCTGGACGATGCCGTACACCATGGTGTACCCGATGGCTATGAGGCCATAGAGCGCGCCGAGTGCGAGACCGTTGGCCAGCTGTTGCGGCAGTTCGTTCACCGCAGTGCCTCCGATGAGCTTGTCGGATATGACACCGCGCGAGGGTGCTGTTTGCACCCTCGCGCGGTCAGGAGCGTGTGCTGGGGGTGTGCTGGGTGGTCAGTCTTCGAACGTGGCGCTCTCGACGTCCTTCCAGGTGCCCTTCTGGACCTCGTAGACGGTGAGCTGCTTGTTGGTGGTGTCGCCGAACTCGTCGAAGGAGACCTTGCCGGTCACGCCGTCGAAGGAGACCTTGGCCATGGCTTCGGTGACCTGGGCGCGGGCGTCTTCGGGGAGCTTGCCGTCGTTGTCGGCGACGACGGCCTTGACGGCCTGGATGATGGCCCATCCGGCGTCGTAGGAGTAGCCGCCGTAGGCTGCGAACGGGTCCTTGTAGCCGACTGCGTTGTAGTCCGTGATGAACTGCTTGGCGGTCGGGAGGGCTTCGACGGGGTAGCCGACGGAGGTGGCGAAGTCGCCGTCGTTGGCTTCGCCGGAGGCGCTGATGAAGGCGGGGTCGTAGATGCCGTCACCGCCCATGGTGGGGATCTTGGCGCCGGTCTTCTTGATCTGGTCGGAGAGCAGGCCGCCTTCGGGGTACTGGCCGCCGTAGTAGACGGAGTCGGCGCCGGAGCTCTTGACCTTGTCGGCGGTGCTGGAGAAGTCGGTCTCCTTCACGGTGACGTGGTCGGTGCCGACGACCTTGCCGCCGAGGCGCTTGAACTCGGCGGAGAAGATGGCTGCGAGGCCGGCGCCGTAGGTCTGCTTGTCGTCGACGACGAAGACCTGCTTCTTCTTGGCCTTGTTGAAGAGGTACTGGGCGGCGAACTTGCCCTGGACGACGTCGGTGGCGCAGGTGCGGAAGTAGGTCTTGAAGACGCGCTTGGAGTCGCCCTTGCCCCAGTTGTCGCCCTGGCTGAGGGCGGGGTTGGTGTTGGCGGGGGAGACCTGGGTGAGGTTGGCCTTCTCGAAGACGCCCTGCATGGACTGGGCGACGCCGGAGTTCAGGGGGCCGACGGCTCCGAGGACTTCCTTGTTGCCGACGAGTTTGGTGGCGTTGGCCTGTCCGGAGGCGGGGACGGCCTGGTCGTCGAGGGCTTCGATCTTGAATTCGATGCCGGGGACCTCGTTGTTCTTGTTCGCGGTCCTGGCCGCGAGGTCCACGGAGTTCTTGATTCCCTGGCCGAGTGCGGAGAGGGATCCGGTCAGCGGGGCGTCGACGCCGATGACGACGGTGGTCTTGCCGCCGCCGCTGTCGCTGTCGCCCTTGCTGTTGTCGTCGCGCGACCCGCAGGCGGTGAGTGTGAGTGCACCGGTGGTGAGCACTGTGGTGAGGATGATCAAAGAACGGTGTCGCACGAAAGGTCCTTTCCCTGGCGCGGCCTCCTCTGCATGAGGTGCCGTGACTACGCCGGGCTGTACTGGGTGGTACAGGGCCGTGCAGCAGATACGCCCGGCGGCGCGGTGACTGGCCGTGACTCTAAGGGCAGGCCGGGGGGTGCGGGATGGGTGAGGTGATGATGTGACTGTCTTGTTATGCCATGGGGAAGGCTTGTTGGCCGCGGTGTGAAGGTGTGCGGCTTTTGCCCGGGCGGTGGAATGACCGCATGGTGAGAACGCGCAGCTCTGCTAAGGGGCTTGGGGTGATCTTGGTGCTGTCGCGTGGCTCGGGGCGTAAGGGGCACGGGGGGCGGCCTGCCGACTGTGCGAGGGCGGGCGCACGAGGTTTTTCATGTATTGCGCATATATTACGCAGTGTTACATGTGTGGGTTGTGTGTGCTATGCCGCGGAGTGGTGGGATGGCTGAAGTGGCTCACGGGACGGGTGGGGCGGTCAAGGGTGTTGACCCCGCGTGTCCGCCGACTGCCCGCGATCGCCTCGGACATGGGTCTGCCCGGTCCGGAACGCGGTGAGCTTTCCGGACCGGGCAGAGGGCTCGGGGAGGGGCGGGGAGGGTCAGCCCGCGGTGGGGCCGGGGGCGTCGCGGAGCAGGCAGGTGAGGCGGGCGGTGCAGACACGTTTGTCGTGCTCGTCGGTGATGACGATCTCGTACGTGGCGGTGGAGCGGCCGCGGTGGACGGGGGTGGCGGTGCCCGTGACGAGGCCGCTGCGGGCGCCGCGGTGGTGGGTGCAGTTCAGGTCGACGCCTACGGCGATCTTGGTGGCACCGCCGTGGAGCATGCTGCCGACGGAGCCGAGGGTCTCGGCGAGGACGGCCGAGGCGCCGCCGTGGAGCAGTCCGTAGGGCTGGGTGTTGCCCTCGACGGGCATGGTGCCCACGACGCGTTCGGCGGAGGCTTCGACGATCCTGACGCCCATGCGCTCACCGAGGTGGCCGGCGGAGAAGAGGGCGGGGAGGTCGACGCCGAGCGCCGCGTACTCGTCGATGATCTCCTGGGGGAACGTGGGTGCGGTGTGCTCGCCCATGGGGTCCGGCTCCGATCGTGTGCGGTCGCTGCTGTCTGCCCTGTTCTTACCAGACGGCTGAGCGTGCGCTTAGGGGTGTGGGCGGTCAGGCCGTCTCGAACCGGACCACGACCGATTTGCTGGCCGGGGTGTTGCTGGTGTCGGCGGTGGCGTCCAGGGGGACGAGCACGTTGGTCTCCGGGTAGTACGCGGCGGCGCAGCCGCGGGCGGTGGGGTAGTGCACGACGCGGAAGCCGGGGGCGCGGCGCTCGACGCCGTCCTTCCACTCGCTGACGAGGTCGGTGTAGGAGCCGTCGGCGAGGCCGAGGGCGCGGGCGTCCTCGGGGTTGACCATGACGATGCGGCGGCCGCCCTTGATGCCGCGGTAGCGGTCGTCGAGACCGTAGATCGTGGTGTTGTACTGGTCGTGGGAGCGCAGGGTCTGCAGCAGCAGCCGGCCCTCGGGGAGTTCGGGGTACTCGACCGGTGCGGCGGTGAAGTTGGCCTTTCCCGTGGCGGTGGGGAAGCGGCGTTCGTCGCGGGGGGCGTGGGGGAGGGCGAATCCGCCGGGCCGTGCGACGCGGGCGTTGAAGTCCTCGAAGCCCGGGACGACGCGGGAGATGCGGTCGCGGATCGTGCCGTAGTCCTTCTCGAAGTCCTCCCACGGGGTGGTGGAGGCGGGACCGAGGACGGCGCGGGCCAGGCGGGCGACGATCGCGGGTTCGGAGAGCAGGTGGGGGCTCGCGGGGGTGAGGTTGCCGCGTGAGGCGTGGACCATGCCCATGGAGTCCTCGACGGTGACGAACTGCTTCCCGCCGGCCTGGGTGTCCTTGTCGGTACGGCCGAGGGCGGGCAGGATCAGGGCGCGGGTGCCGGTGACGGCGTGCGAGCGGTTGAGCTTGGTCGAGACGTGGACGGTGAGGCGCGCCCGGCGCATGGCCGCCTCGGTGACGGCGGTGTCGGGGGTGGCGCCGACGAAGTTGCCGCCCATGGCGAAGAAGACCTTGGCGTCGCCGTCGCGGAGTGCCTGGATGGACCGTACGACGTCGTAGCCGTGGTGCCGGGGCGAGGTGATGCCGAATTCCTGGTCGAGGGCGTCGAGGAAGGCCGTGGAGGGCCGTTCGAAGATGCCCATGGTGCGGTCGCCCTGGACGTTGGAGTGTCCGCGGACGGGGCACACGCCGGCGCCGGGGCGGCCGATGTTGCCGCGCAGGAGGAGGAGGTTGACCACTTCGCGGATGGTCGGCACGGAGTGCTTGTGCTGGGTGAGGCCCATGGCCCAGCAGACGATGGTGCGTTCCGACGCGAGGATCATGGCGAGCGCCTGTTCGATGGCGTCGCGGTCGAGGCCGGTGGCGGTGAGGGTCCCGTCCCAGTCGGCGGCGCGGGCGGCCTGGGCGAACTCCTCGTAGCCGTGCGTGTGTTCGGCGATGAAGCCGGTGTCGACGGCTCCGTCGGTCTCGATGATCATTTTGTTCAGGAGGCGGAAGAGCGCCTGGTCGCCGCCGATGCGGATCTGGAGGAAGAGATCGGTGAGGGCGGCGCCCTTGAGCATGCCCCGGGCGGTCTGGGGGTTCTTGAAGCGTTCGAGGCCGGCCTCGGGCAGCGGGTTCACCGAGATGATCTTCGCCCCGGAGGCCTTGGCCTGTTCGAGGGCGGAGAGCATCCGGGGGTGGTTGGTGCCGGGGTTCTGTCCCGCGACGATGATCAGGTCGGCCTGGTGGAGGTCGTCGAGGCTGACGCTGCCCTTGCCGATCCCGATGGTCTCGGTGAGGGCCGAGCCGGATGACTCGTGGCACATGTTGGAGCAGTCGGGCAGGTTGTTGGTGCCGAACTCGCGGGCGAAGAGCTGGAGGAGGAACGCCGCCTCGTTGCTGGTGCGGCCGGAGGTGTAGAAGAGCGCCTGGTCGGGGGAGGAGAGCGCGGCCAGTTCCTCGGCGATGATCTCGAAGGCGCGCTCCCAGGTCACGGCCTCGTACCGGTCGGCGCCCTCGGGCAGGTACACGGGGTGCGTGATGCGTCCCTGCTGGCCGAGCCAGTAGCCGCTGCGGGTGGCCAGGTCGGCGACGGGGTGGGCGGCGAAGAAGCCGGGGGTGACGCGGCGCAGGGTCGCCTCCTCGGCGACGGCCTTGGCGCCGTTCTCGCAGAATTCGGCCGTGTGGCGCTTGCCGCCCTCGGGCCATGCGCAGCCGGGGCAGTCGAAGCCGTCCTTCTGGTTGACCTTGAGGAGGGTCTGCGCGGTGCGCCGCACGCCCATCTGCTGCTGGGCGACGCGCAGGGTGTGGGCGACGGCGGGCAGTCCGGCGGCGGCGTGCCGGACCGCGTCGATCCGCGGCGCGTCCTGGACCGGGTCACCGGTCGGGGGCTTGGTGGCCATGGTGCTCCCCTTCGGGCTTTCGGCCGCCTCCGGGCGCGCGGGCGCGTGTCGCGTCCGTGCGTGTCGTGGCGTCCTGTCGCTTCTTCCTGCGCCTTCACAGTCCTTTGATCCTGCCATGCACGGGTGCCGGGGGGCCGAGGGAGGGAGGGGGCGGGAAGACCGGTACCGGAGACTCCCGCGGGGCGGGCCTCGGCCGGTCCGGATTGTCAGTGGTCCGTGGCAGGATCGGGGGCGTGGCTGAGACGGCATCGAAGAAGACGGCAGACAACCGACCGCGCCTGCTCCTGATGGACGGGCACTCCCTGGCGTACCGGGCGTTCTTCGCCCTGCCCGCGGAGAATTTCACGACGGCGACGGGGCAGCCGACGAACGCCGTGTACGGCTTCATGTCGATGCTGGCGAACACGTTGCGCGACGAGGCGCCCACGCATTTCGCGGTGGCGTTCGACGTGTCCCGCAAGACGTGGCGTGCGCAGGAGTTCCCGGAGTACAAGGCGAACCGCTCCAAGACCCCCGACGAGTTCAAGGGGCAGGTCGAGCTCATCGGCGAGCTTCTGGACGCGATGCGCGCGGACCGGTTCGCGGTGGACGGTTTCGAGGCGGACGACGTGATCGCGACGCTGGCCACGCAGGCCGAGGCGGCGGGCTTCGAGGTGCTGATCGTCACGGGCGACCGGGACTCGTTCCAGTTGATCACGGACAACGTGACGGTGCTCTACCCGACGAAGGGCGTGTCGGAGCTGACGCGCTTCACCCCGGAGAAGGTCCAGGAGAAGTACGGGCTCACGCCTTCGCAGTATCCGGACTTCGCGGCGCTGCGCGGTGACCCGTCGGACAACCTTCCGGGCATCCCCGGCGTGGGGGAGAAGACGGCGGCGAAGTGGATCAACCAGTTCGGTTCGTTCGCGGAGCTGGTCGAGCGGGCCGACGAGGTCAAGGGCAAGGCCGGGCAGAATTTCCGGGACCACCTGGACGCGGTGAAGATGAACCGTGTGCTGACCGAGATGGTCCGTGACGTGGAGCTGCCGAAGGGCCCGGCCGAGCTCGAGCGTGCTCCGTACGACCGCACGGCGGTCACCGGTGTGCTGGACGTCCTGGAGATCCGTAACCCGAGTCTGCGCGAGCGGCTGCTCGCCGTCGACCCGGGCGCCGAGGAGGCCGGTCCGCCGGCGCCCGCGGCCGGTGTCGAGCTGGACGGTGCGGTGCTGGGGCCGGGTGAGGTCGCCCCGTGGCTGGAGGCCCACGGCGGGCAGCCGCTCGGGATGATGACCGTCGACACCTGGTCGCTGGGCGCCGGCACGGTCACCGAGATCGCGCTCGCCGCCGCCGGCGGGGCCGCGGCCTGGCTGGACCCGGCCGAGCTCGACGAGGCCGACGAGCAGGCCCTCGCCGCCTGGCTCGCCGACCCCGCCCGGCCCAAGGTCCTGCACAACGCCAAGAACGCCCTGCGGGTCCTCCCCGAGCAGGGCTGGCGGCTGGACGGCATCACCATGGACACCGCGCTCGCCGCGTATCTCGTCAAGCCGGGCCGCCGTTCCTTCGCCCTGGACGCACTGGCCGTGGAGTATCTCGGCCGTGAGCTGGCCCCGGCCCCCGCCTCCGACGGGCAGCTGGCCTTCGGCGCGGACGACCGCGCGGAGGCCGACGCCCTGATGGCGCAGGCCCGTGCGGTGCTGGACCTCGGGGACGCCTTCACGGTGCGCCTGAAGGAGGTCGGTGCCACCGGGCTGCTGCACGACATGGAGCTGCCCACGTCGATCATGCTGGCCCGGCTGGAGCGGCACGGCATCGCGGCCGACCGGGCGCACCTGGAGGGCATGGAGCAGCAGTTCGCCGGCGCGGTGCAGCAGGCGGTGAAGGAGGCGCACGCCGCGGTGGGCCGTGAGTTCAACCTCGGCTCGCCCAAGCAGCTCCAGGAAGTGCTCTTCGGTGAGCTGGCCCTGCCGAAGACGAAGAAGACGAAGACGGGCTACACGACCGACGCGGACGCGCTGGCCTGGCTGGCCGCGCAGACCGAGCACGAGCTGCCGGTCATCATGCTGCGCCACCGGGAGCAGGCGAAGCTGCGGGTCACGGTCGAGGGGCTGGTCAAGACGATCGGTGCGGACGGCCGTATCCACACCACGTTCAACCAGACGGTCGCGGCGACGGGCCGGCTCTCCTCGACCGACCCCAACCTGCAGAACATCCCCGTCCGCACGGACGAGGGGCGGGCGATCCGCCGGGGCTTCGTCGTCGGTGAGGGTTTCGAGACGCTGATGACGGCCGACTACAGCCAGATCGAACTGCGGGTGATGGCCCACCTCTCCGAGGACGCCGGTCTGATCGAGGCGTTCACCTCCGGGGAGGACCTGCACACGACGGTCGCCTCGCAGGTGTTCGGCGTCGACAAGTCGGCCGTCGACGCGGAGATGCGCCGCAAGATCAAGGCGATGTCGTACGGGCTGGCCTACGGGCTCTCCGCGTTCGGTCTGTCCCAGCAGCTGAACATCGACGCCGGTGAGGCACGCGGGCTGATGGACACCTACTTCCTGCGGTTCGGCGGGGTGCGCGACTACCTGCACCGGGTCGTGGAGGAAGCCAGGGCCACCGGGTACACGGAGACGATCCTCGGCCGCCGCCGCTACCTCCCGGACCTGAACAGCGACAACCGCCAGCGGCGTGAGGCCGCCGAGCGGATGGCACTCAACGCGCCGATTCAGGGCACGGCCGCCGACATCGTGAAGGTCGCGATGCTGCATGTGGACCGGGCGCTGACGGAGGCGGAGCTGACGTCGCGGATGCTGCTCCAGGTCCACGACGAAATCGTCCTGGAGATCGCGAAGGGCGAGCGGGAGCAGGTCGAGGAGATCCTGCGCCGCGAGATGTCCACGGCGGTCGAGCTCCGTGCGCCGCTGGACGTCTCGGTCGGTGTCGGTAAGGACTGGGAGACGGCCGCGCACTAGACCCGTACGTCGCGGGCCCCGCGAAGTGGAGGCCCGGAGGTTTCCTCCGGGCCTGGATGCCGGGAAGACCCGGCGGCTCAGCCGGCCGTGCGGGTCCCCGCGGTGTCCGTGCGGGGTCCGTCCGGCGGGCGCGGCCCCGGGGGCTTCCGCAGCAGCCGCATCCACGCCCCGTACAGCACCAGGCCGGCCGCCAGGCCCGCCCCGGCGCCGAAACAGGCGGTGGGGATGATGTCGAGAGGTGTGTCGACGCGCCCGAAGTAGGCGTACCAGCGGGCACACCGGTGGCCGACGCCCAGCAGGACGCACAGCGTGAGGAGTGCGCCGGCCCCTCTGCGTCCGGCCCGGCTCAGCACCGGCACGGACGCCGGTGCGGGAACCCGCCCGGTGCGCCGGAGACCCGTGTGCACGAACCACGCCAGGAGCACCAGGGCCACGGCGGAACTGCCGTACTGGACGAGCTGGAACACCGGGTGGCCGCCGACGCTCCGGTCGAGGACGGGGAACAGCTCCGTGCCCCACCGGTCGTGATGGGTGAAGGCGTCCCACACGACGTGGGTCCCCGCACCGATGACCGCGGACAGGAAGAACCACACCGCCTCGCGGAGGGCAGGGCCACCGGGCTCCCGGCGCCGTCCCCGTACGAAGGTGTGCACGCGCCCCTGCGCCGCCCCGGGCAGCAGCGCGACGAGCGGTTCGCGCAGCATCAGCCAGAGTGCCACCAGAGCCCCGGTGATGAGGACATCGACGGTGAACACTCCCCATACGGCGTGTGTCACCTCGCCGAACTCCATCGCCCCGGGGACGGCAGTGTCCGCGTAGTAGGTGATGTCGGGTGCGAACGATCCGGCGACGAGCGCGGAGGCGGACAGCGAGCCTCGGCCCGTGCCCGACCTGCGGATTCCCGGGAGCACGGCTGCGGCATGGCTGAGCGTGAAGGGCATGGCGGCAAGTATGCGTGAGCCCGTGTCACCCGCCCGGAACATTCTGGTGAATTGACGCCCGGAAAGCTGAGAAAACGGTAAGAAGCAGCCGGGGACCGGTGTTCGGGCGGAGGGAGTTGTCGTAGGGTCGCCTGAGTTCTCGCGCGGGGAGCGCGGACAGCCGTCGACGGGGAGGGACCGACACCTATGGCAGCGCAATTCGGCCGCAGACTGCGCAGGGGGGCCACCACCACCGCGGTGGCGGCGGCCGCCGTGGCGGCCCTGTCCGCCTCCCAGGCTCCCGGCGCACCGCAGCCCGGTGACCAGGCGGCGGCCGGTGCGACTCCGCCCGGCGAAACCGCGGCCACCGGAAACTCGCCCTACCACACGGACCTTCCGCCGCTCACCACGCCCGACAAGCCCGGTGCGTCCGTGAACCTGCCCGTGACCGGCAGTGCCGAAGCGGGCATCCCCGCCTCGGTCCTGGCCGCGTACAAGAGGGCCGAGCAGGCCGTCGCGGGCACCGACGCCGCGTGCCGTCTGCCGTGGCAGCTCCTCGCCGCGATCGGCAAGGTGGAATCCGGTCAGGCCCGCGGCGGCAAGGTCGATGCGAACGGCACCACCTTCTCCCCGATCCTCGGCCCGGCGCTCAACGGCCAGGGCTTCGCACTCATCAAGGACACCGACGGCGGAGCGTACGACGGTGACTCGACCCACGACCGTGCGGTCGGCCCGATGCAGTTCATCCCCTCCACCTGGGCCCGATGGGGCCAGGACGGCAACGGTGACGGGCGCAAGGATCCCAACAACATCTACGACGCGGCGCTGGCGGCCGGGCGTTACCTCTGCGCGGGCCCCCGGGACCTGTCGCTCGCCACGGACCTCGATCAGGCGGTGCTGAGCTACAACCACTCGACGGAGTACCTGCGCACGGTGCGTTCCTGGTTCGACTACTACAAGCGCGGCACCCACGAGGTCCCGGACGGCACGGGCGTCCTCCCGTCGGTCCCGGGCACCGGCACGCTCTCCCCGTCGCCCACGCCCCCCGCCGCGACCACCCCGCCGGCCACCTCCCCGCCGACGACACCTCCGCCGGCGACGCCTCCGGCCACGACGCCTCCGCCGGCCACGACGCCTCCGGCCACGACGCCTCCGCCCACCGAGCCGACACCTCCGCCGACCACACCCCCGACCACACCCGCGCCCGGGAAGACCCTCGGCAGCCTCGAGAACGCGGGCACCGGCATCCTCACCGCCACGGCCGGCGAGGAGTTCACCGAGCGCGTCAAGGTCCGGGCGAGGAACATGCTCGGCGCCCCGCTCGCCAAGACCCCGGTCACCTTCGCCCTCGTCGGTGAGACGGACACCCGCTTCGCCGGCGGGAAGAGCACCGTCACACTGGCCACCGGGGCCGACGGCACCGTCACCGCTCCCGCTCTGACGGCCGGCGAGGAAACGGGCACCTTCAAGGTGACGGCCGTCGCCGGCACCGCCAAGCCGCGCATCCTGACCTACGACGCGCGTGTCACGGCCCGGGTGGCGGACACCATCGCCCGGACCGGTGACAAGGACCTGATCGCCGCCCCCGGCGCCGAGTTCGCCGACCGGATCGAGATCAGGACCACGTACAAGGGCACGGGGGTGGCGGACACCGCCGTCACCGCCACGATGATCACCGATGCGGATACGCCCGCCGAGAACGACAAGGGCCCGTACTTCAAGGACGCGAACGGCGAACCCGTCCGCACCCTGGACCTGATGACCGGCGCGGACGGGCTCCTGGAGCTCCCGAAGATCTACGCCGACGCCACGGCTGGCACCTATGAACTGCGGCTCACCACCGCGAGCGGAGCCACGCTGACCATCGAGCTGAAGATCGCGGCACCCACGGCGACCTGACCTCCACGGAACCAGGGGCGTCCGGATCCCGGTCCGTACGCCCCTGGTCCGGCTCCCGCCCGGACGCTCCCGGTCCGGACGCCCCGGAGACGCAGCCGCTAAGGGCCGTCCCGGCGCAGCCGCGCCGAGGTGTAGCGGGTCGCCTCCACCGTCCTCGGGTCCTCGGGCCACGGGTGTTTCGGGTAGCGGCCGCGCAGTTCCGCCCGGACGTCCCGGTACCCCTCCCGCCAGAACGACGCCAGATCCGCCGTCACCGCCGCCGGGCGCCCCGCAGGCGACAGCAGGTGGACCAGGACGGGCACCCCGGCCACCCGGGGCGTCTCACTCAGCCCGAAGAGTTCCTGGAGCTTCACCGCGAGCACGGGCTGCTCGCCGCCGTACTCCACCCGGACCCTGGAGCCGCTCGGCACCTCGATCCGCTCCGGGGCGAGCTCGTCGAGCCGGGCGGCGTCGCCCGTCGCCCACGGCAGCAGCCGCCGCACCGCCTGCCCGGCGTCGATCCGCGCCAGATCCGCACGCCGGCCGGCGCGCGACAGCTCGGGCTCCAGCCACTCGTCGGCGCGGGCCAGCAGCGCACCGTCCGACACATCGGGCCACGGCGCACCCAGCACCCGGTGCAGGAACGCGAGCCGCAGCCGCAGCTGTGCACCGTCCCGGGTCCACCGCAGCAGCCCCGGGCCCTCGTGGCGCAGCCCTTCCAGCAGTGCCGCGCGCACCAGCTCCGGGGCCGGCCGCCGCAGCGCCCGTACCGACAGTTCGACGGCCCCGAGGCGGTCCACGGAACGTGCCACCACGTCGCCGTCCGCCCAGCGGACCTCCTCGCCGGAGAACCGCAGGTGCCCGGCGGCCAGCCGTGCAGTGCCCTCGTCGACGACGGCCGCCAGCCGCACCCGGGCGGAAGCGGCATGGGCGGGCCGGTCGGCGACCGCGACCGCGAGCCACGGTGCACTGCGCAGCCGTGAACCGTCCCGCAGTTCCGCGCCCGTGCCGGACACCATCAGGAAGGCCCCCTCGCCCCGGGCCCGTGCCACCCGTTCCGGGAACGCCAGCGCCGCCACCAGCCCGGCGGCGGCGTCCTCCGGGCCGCTGCCCGTGTCCTTCGACGAGCCGAGGGACTGCGAGAGCCGCCGTACCTCCTGCCGCCAGCGGACCGCGTAACCGTCACCGCCGCGCCGCGCCGTACGCAGCGCGTGCGCCAGGTCGTCGCCGTACTCCCGAGGTGGTTCCTCGCTCAGCAGCGCCACCACCTCCGCTGCCCGGCGCCCGCCCACCTCGCGCGCGCCGTCCAGGAGAGCCCGGGCCAGCCGGGGGTGCAGACCGAGCCGCGACATCCGCACGCCCCGGCTCGTCGCGCGTCCGGTGGCGTCCACCGCGCCGACCGCCGTCAGCACTTCCCGCGCCGCACCCATGGCGCCTGCGGGCGGCGGATCCAGGAGCGCGAGCCCGGTGGCGTCCGGATCGCCCCAGCACGCCGCCTGCAGCGCGAACGCCGCGAGGTCGGCCACCTTGATCTCCGGGGAGGGGAACGCGGACAGCCGTCCGTCCTCGGCCTGCTCCCAGCACCGGTACACCGTGCCCGGAGCCTCACGGCCCGCGCGGCCGGCACGCTGGCGTCCCGCCGCGCGGGAGGCCCGTACGGTCGTCAGGGCGCCCAGCCCTCGCGCGTGGTCGGTACGCGGTTCCCGGGCGAGCCCCGAGTCCACGACGATCCGCACCCCCGGCACCGTGAGGGACGACTCCGCGACGGAGGTCGCCAGAACCACCCGGCGTCCACCGGACGGACCGGCGAGCACCGCGTCCTGCACGGCGGCCGGGGCGCGCCCGTGCACCTGGAGCACCTCGGCGTCCACGCCGGCGAGCTGTCCGGCGACCCGGCCGATCTCGCCGACACCGGGCAGGAAGCACAGGACGTCGCCGTCCCGCTCGGCGAGCGCACGGCGCACCACCGCGGCCACGTGCGCCAGCAGGGCCGGATCCACCCTCATTCCGTGCGGGGGCCTCACGGTCCCGGCGGGCGGCGCCCACACCACCTCGACCGGGTGCGACACGCCGCGCGCCTCCACCACGGGCGCGTCGCCGAGCAGCCGCGCCCAGCCCTCGGCGTCCGTCGTGGCCGAGGCCGCGACCAGGCGCAGGTCCGGCCTGATCGTCCCCCTCACGTCGAGCAGGAACGCCGCAGCCGTGTCCGCGTCCAGATGGCGCTCGTGGCACTCATCGATGATCACCACGTCCACGCCGGCCAGCTCCTGGTCGCGCTGCAGCCGCTGGAGCAGGACCCCGGTGGTCACGACCTCCACCACCGTGTCCGGCCCCACCGCACGCTCACCGCGCACCGTGAAGCCGACCCGGCCGCCGGCCGGCTCGCCGAGCAGCCACGCCATCCGGCGTGCCGCCGCCCGGGCGGCGATGCGGCGCGGTTCGGCGACGAGCACGCGGCGGGTCCGGCCACCCCCGGTCAGTCCGGCGAGCACCAGGGGGACGAGCGTCGTCTTGCCGGTCCCGGGCGGTGCGCAGAGCACCGCGGCCCCCCGCTCATCGAGCGCCCGCTCCAGGGCGGGCACGGCGGTGCGTACGGGCAACTGGGCCAGGGCGTCGTCACGGATCACGCACCCAGTGTCGTACGCCGCCGTGCGCCGTCGGACCGGCGGTGCCCCAGCAGGCCGCGCCGGGCCTCGGCCTCAGCCCGCCGGCCGGTCCCGTTCGCAGACGAAGATCGCGGTCCCGGGGATCAGGTGGCCTCGCAGCGGGGACCAGCCGCCCCACTCCTGGTCGTTCCAGGCGGGCCACTCGGGCTCGACCAGGTCGATCAGCCGGAAGCCGCCCGCCACCACGTCCCGCACCCGGTCGCCCAGCGTCCTGTGATGCTCCACGTACACCGCGTCGCCGTGCTCGTCCTGCTCCACGTACGGCACGCGGTCGAAATAGGAGGCGGAGACGGAGAGGCCCTCCGGCCCCGGCTCGTCGGGGAACGCCCAGCGGACCGGGTGCGTCACCGAGAAGACCCAGCGCCCCCCGGGCCGCAGCACGCGGTGCACCTCGCGGAAGACCTGGACGGGGTCGGCGACGAAGGGGACCGCGCCGTAGGCGGAGCAGGCCAGGTCGAATGAGCCGTCCCGGAAGGGGAGCCGTCCGGCGTCGGCCTCCACGAGGGGGACGCCGCCGCCGATGCGCAGGGCGTGCTGGAGCTGGCGGTGGGAGAGGTCCAGGGCGACCGGGCGGGCTCCCCGGGCGGCGAGCCAGCGCGAGCACTGGGCGGCGCCGGCCCCGATCTCCAGGACGTCCCGGCCCTTCAGGTCCCGTGCCGGACCCAGGAGAGAGGCCTCGGCCTCGTCCAGCCCTTCCGGCCCCCAGACGAAGCGGCCGTCGCCGAGGAAGGCCCCGTGGTCGCTCTGGTACTCGTCGGCGTTCCGGTCCCACCAGCCGCGGCTCGCCCGGCTGCTCTCCGCCTGGCCGGCCTGCCGGCGGGTCGCCTCAGGTTCGGACTCGTGCATCTCTTGGCTCATCGTGCCCGTCGTTGTAGTTTGCCTTCACCCGCCTCACGCGGGTGCCTCCACGGGCCGTACGGGTGAGTACGCCCGTACGCGCGCGACGCACGGCCGTGACCGATGTGGCCTCGGCGAACGCGAGTTGTGCCGGGAATGGGGTGGTGCGCCCCGGGTGTGCGGCTTCGCGCATTGACCCTGTCCGGCTGCCCCCGTATGCTACAAGTTGCGCTGCGAGCCTGCGCGCTTCAGACCTAGCAGGCCGCGCTCGCGTCTGTTGCATGTCCCCTCGGTTGTCGGGGCGCCTTCCGGATCATTGGATCGGTGCTCTCCAGGCTGTCCGGCTTCTGCAGAGGCGATACGGGCTTTCGGCGTAGCAGTACCTACGACTCACTGTCCGTACCGGAGCCCTTTCCCACATGACGAGCAGCACCGAGACCACCGCCACCACTCCGCAGGTTGCGGTCAACGACATCGGCGACGCGGACGCGTTCCTCGCGGCGATCGACGAGACGATCAAGTACTTCAACGACGGCGACATCGTTGACGGTGTCATCGTCAAGGTTGACCGGGACGAGGTCCTCCTCGACATCGGTTACAAGACCGAAGGCGTCATCCCGAGCCGCGAGCTCTCGATCAAGCACGACGTCGACCCGAACGAGGTCGTCAAGGTCGGCGACGAGATCGAGGCCCTGGTTCTCCAGAAGGAGGACAAGGAAGGCCGCCTGATCCTCTCGAAGAAGCGCGCTCAGTACGAGCGTGCCTGGGGCACCATCGAGAAGATCAAGGAAGAAGACGGCATCGTCACCGGTACCGTCATCGAGGTCGTCAAGGGTGGTCTCATCCTCGACATCGGCCTCCGTGGCTTCCTCCCGGCGTCGCTCGTCGAGATGCGTCGTGTCCGCGACCTCCAGCCCTACGTGGGCAAGGAGCTCGAGGCCAAGATCATCGAGCTGGACAAGAACCGCAACAACGTGGTCCTGTCCCGCCGTGCCTGGCTCGAGCAGACCCAGTCCGAGGTCCGCCAGACGTTCCTCACGACCCTGCAGAAGGGTCAGGTCCGCTCCGGCGTCGTCTCCTCGATCGTCAACTTCGGTGCCTTCGTGGACCTGGGCGGCGTCGACGGTCTCGTGCACGTCTCCGAGCTCTCCTGGAAGCACATCGACCACCCCTCCGAGGTCGTCGAGGTCGGTCAGGAAGTCACCGTCGAGGTCCTCGACGTCGACATGGACCGCGAGCGCGTCTCGCTGTCGCTCAAGGCGACGCAGGAAGACCCGTGGCAGCAGTTCGCCCGTACGCACCAGATCGGGCAGGTCGTTCCCGGTAAGGTCACCAAGCTCGTTCCGTTCGGTGCGTTCGTGCGCGTCGACGAGGGCATCGAGGGTCTGGTCCACATCTCCGAGCTGGCCGAGCGCCACGTGGAGATCCCGGAGCAGGTCGTCCAGGTCAACGACGAGATCTTCGTCAAGGTCATCGACATCGACCTCGAGCGCCGTCGCATCAGCCTCTCGCTGAAGCAGGCCAACGAGGCCTTCGGCGGCGACCCGGCCTCGGTCGAGTTCGACCCGACGCTGTACGGCATGGCCGCGTCGTACGACGACCAGGGCAACTACATCTACCCCGAGGGCTTCGACCCCGAGACCAACGACTGGCTCGAGGGCTTCGAGGCGCAGCGCGAGGTCTGGGAGACCCAGTACGCCGAGGCGCAGCAGCGTTTCGAGCAGCACCAGGCCCAGGTCATCAAGTCCCGCGAGGCCGACGAGGCTGCCGCTGCCGAGGGCGCTGCCGCCCCGGCCGGCGCTGCCCCGGCTGCCTCCGGCGGCACGGGTGGCGGCGGCTCGTACTCCTCGGAGTCCGCGGACAACTCCGGCGCCCTGGCGTCGGACGAGGCCCTGGCCGCCCTGCGCGAGAAGCTGGCCGGCGGCCAGAGCTGACGCTCTGACCCCAGCCGCCCATCGGCTGCAGTAGCTGTGGAGCCGTAGGTGAGGCCCGTCCCCTCCGGGGGACGGGCCTCACCCGTGTCCGGACGTGGATGAGGCCCGTCTCAGGGCCTCACGGCGATGTCAGTCATGCCCTTGCCGCCGGTGACGCCGGCCGGTCCGCTGCCGTCGGGGGTGTGACCGGAGGCCGCTGTTCCGGTGGCGTCTTCCTCGGTGTCCAGGTTCTCCCCGCCGGCTCCCGGGGCGACCGTGCCTCCGGCGATCCGGGTGTTGCCGCTCCGGCCGGTGAGGCCGCCCGGCGGTCCGGCACACACCTTCGCCCATGACCCGGCAGGCATGGCCGGTGCCGTGGACCGGGGAGCTCCGCAGGGCGCCGTCCCGGCCGGACGGCGCCGCCGAACGCGGGGAGCGTGCGGAACGCACGGTGGCTGACGGCCCGTGACGCATGACTGCCGGGATCCGTGCGACGTCTGGGTCACACCGGTCATCAGAGGCGGTCGGTGGGAACACCGGGGTACGGGTGCGGAGTTCCTGGCCGCCTTGTTCTCCCCTCGCCGGTGGCCGACCCGTACGCGACGGCTCCCCGGCCTCTTCCCGCCGCCCGGCCCGACGAGCCGTGCTCCGCTCAACAGCTCTGCCCGGCATGTGCACTTCGCTGACGCCCCCTCGGCCGCTCCGGCACCTGGAGGCACCGGCAGTACGGGGCGTACGTCGTGGCACGGAAGGCGGGGACGGCGCCGCACGGCCGTGTCCTCGGCCGACCGCGTGTGAAAGGGGCGTGCGCGGGAATGCCGTGGGCGAGCAGGGTGTTCTTGTCGGGGAACACGAGGAGGAGCGGTAACCGTGCCTGATCCGCAGAGTTTGTACGAATGGGAGCCGAAGGGCCTGGCTGTCGTCGACGTGGCGCTCGCCCAGGAGTCGGCCGGCCTGGTCATGCTCTATCACTTCGACGGGTACATCGATGCGGGTGAGACGGGCGAGCAGATCGTCGACGGCCTGCTGGAGACGCTGCCGCACCAGACGGTGGTCCGCTTCGACCACGACCGGCTCGTCGACTACCGTGCACGCCGCCCGCTGCTGACCTTCAAGCGCGACCGGTACACGGGGTTCGAGGCGCCCGCCCTGGAGGTGAAGGTCGTCCAGGACGCCACGGGCGCGCCGTTCCTGCTTCTCTCCGGACCGGAGCCCGACGTCGAGTGGGAGAAGTTCGCCGCCGCTGTGGAACAGATCGTGGAGCGGCTCGGTGTCCGGCTCGCGGTCAGCTTCCACGGCATCCCGATGGGCGTCCCGCACACCCGCCCGGTCGGCCTCACCCCGCACGGCAACCGCACCGATCTGATGCCCGGCCACCGCAGCCCCTTCGACGAGGCGCAGGTCCCCGGGTCCGCCGAGGCGCTCGTGGAGTACCGGCTGATGGAGGCGGGGCACGACGTCCTCGGCGTCGCCGCCCATGTGCCGCACTACGTCGCCAGGTCCGCCTACCCGGACGCCGCGCTCACCACTCTGGAGGCGGTCACCGCGGCGACCGGGCTCGTCCTGCCGAGCGTCGCGCACACGCTGCGCACGGAGGCGCACCGCACCCAGACCGAGATCGACCGGCAGGTCGGACAGGGCGACGAGGAGCTCGTCTCGCTCGTCGAAGGGCTGGAGCACCAGTACGACGCGGTCGCGGGGTCCGAGACCCGGGGCAATCTCGTGGCGGAGTCGGTCGACCTGCCGTCGGCGGACGAGATCGGCCTCGAGTTCGAACGCTTCCTCGCGGAACGTGAGGGCGATTCCTGAGGGGTCCTCCGGGCGCCCCCGGCCGGAGGCTAGGCTCGGCGCATGCTGAAAGTGGGCCTGACCGGCGGGATCGGCGCCGGCAAGAGCGAAGTGTCACGGCTGCTCGCACACCACGGAGCCGTACTGATCGACGCCGACCGGATCGCCCGGGAGGTCGTCGAGCCCGGCACTCCCGGGCTCACAGCAGTCGTCGAGGCCTTCGGGCCCGAAATCCTCGGGGCCGACGGTTCCCTGAACCGGCCGGCGCTCGGTTCGATCGTCTTCGCCGACCCCGCACGCCTGGCCACGCTCAACGCCATCGTCCACCCGCTGGTCGGGGCTCGTTCCGCCGAGCTGGAGCGGGCAGCCGGAGCCGGCGCGGTCGTCGTCCACGATGTCCCGCTGCTCACGGAGAACGGCCTCGCCCCGCTCTACGACCTGGTCGTGGTCGTCGACGCGTCACCGCAGACCCAGCTCGACCGGCTCGTACGGCTGCGCGGCATGACGGAGTCCGACGCCCGCGCCCGGATGGCGGCGCAGGCCACCCGTGAGCAGCGGCTGGCCGTGGCCGGCCTCGTCATCGACAACGACGGTCCGCTGGAGAACCTGGCACCCCAGGTCCGCAGGGTCTGGTCGGAGCTCACCGCGCGGGCTGCCACCGGCTGATCCCGCGCCCGGCCGGAATACGCACACCTGGCCGGATGTTGAGAAGCGGAAGGCGAGGGGAAGGACAAGGCTGTGCCCGAGAGTAATCCGGAAACGCATGTCATCGACTTCCGTGCGGCGGAGCAGCTTCTCGCCGCGCGGGACCCGCGAGGTGCGGTCAAGCTGCTCGACTCGGTGATCGCCGCCCACCCCGAGAACACGGCGGCCCGGCTGCTGCGCGCCCGGGCCTTCTTCGCCGCCGCCCAGCTCCGGCCGGCCGAGCTCGAATTCGAGCTGGTCCTGGAGCGTGAGCCGGACAACGCCTTCGCGCACTTCGCGCTGGCCCGCACCTTCCAGAGGGCCGGCCGCCCCGAACAGGCCACCCGCCACTTCCGGCTGGCCGCCGCGCTCGACCCGAAACCGGAGTATCTGCAGGCCGCCCGCTTCGACGAGCGCCCCTGACGGTGCGGGGGCCGCGCCTTCGTCAGCGCTGCGGGTCTCAGCGGCCGTACCCGCCCCGGTCGGGTTCGTACGGCGGGATGTCCCGGCCCGGCTGGTAGTGCGGGCCCTGCCGCAGGTGGCGGACGACGAGGCAGAGGTCCGTGGCCGTGACCACCAGCAGCACACCGCAGGCCGCCGCCCAGCCGGGACGTCCGGTCACCACGAAGGCCGTCAGGCCCAGCGCGGCCCAGATCATCCCCCACAGACTCAGCCAGAGTCGCATCCGCAGGGGGCTGCGTGCGGTGGACGGTTCACTTCCGGTTCGCATCACCATCGCCTCTCCTCCAGTATGACCCCACGGTGCGGCGTACGGAAACCGACGGCGGGAACGGGGAGCGGACCGTGGCGACGACGGGGCGGGGGCCGTCATGGGGGCGCCGCCGGCACCCGCCGGTCCAGGGCGCGGGGGTCACTGTCGCGCGGCGCGGCCGGGGACGCGCTGGGGGACCGGTCGGGTTCCGTTCCCTGGAAGGGCATCCGCCGTACCTACGGGGAGCGGGGCACAGGCGGTCCCGTCGCGGACCCCGGCGGAGCCGCCGGGCGCGCTCATGCCCGCCCTGGCCGTCCGCACCGCCCGGGACCGGCGGCAGCAGGCCCGGGAACTGTTCCCGCTGCTCCGCGGGTGCGGGCATACGTCCCCGCACCCACCGGTCACTGGACGAACCGGTAGCTGCGCCAGGCCGGGGCGCTCCCGGCGTTCACATCGCTGAGCCTGGTGGACACGTAGGTGGTCGCGGGGCCGGTGCAGTCGCGGGTGGTGTACAGGACGATGTCCACCAGGGTCAGGTTCTCGACCCTCCGCGCACCGGCGGGCGCCATCCTGTGGCAGCCCCTCACCGAGGGGCTGTGCACGGCGACGGCCTTGTCCCGGCCGGTGGTGTAGACGACCGGCCCCACCGCCGTGCGCCCGAGTCCGGAACAGCCGGTGACCGCCAGGGTGAGCAGGGCCGCACCGGCGGCCACGCCGGCACGGCGGCGGAGGAGGGCGGGGGTCGCGGTGACGGACATGGGCTGGTCCTCGTCTGCTCGTCCGGCTCATCGGTACGTCACGGAGACGTGCTGGCGCTGGCCACCCTGCCCGGTCCTCCGAGCGCCGGCACCCGGTGCGCAGCCGACCGGGGCCGCCGGCACCCGAACAGAGGTTCAGGGGTTGCGAATGGGGCATATCGTGTTAATAGGGCGTGTCGGGTGCGGAAGCGCACTCCCGGAGACAGGGGGCCGTGATGGGCCAGGGACTGTTGAGCGTATGGGTGGCGGTGCTCGCGGGCGGCCTGGTGTACGCCATGGCCGCGGCCCGGGTGGTCAAGCAGTACGAGCGGGGCGTGGTGCTCCGGCTCGGCAGGCTCCACGACGCGGTGCGGCCCCCGGGCTTCACCATGATCGTCCCGGGCGTCGACCGGCTCCGCAAGGTGAACATGCAGATCGTGACGATGCCCGTCCCCGCCCAGGACGGGATCACACGTGACAACGTGACGGTGCGGGTGGACGCCGTCATCTACTTCAAGGTGGTGGACCCGGCGAGCGCGGTGATCCAGGTGGAGGACTACCGGTTCGCGGTCTCCCAGATGGCGCAGACCTCCCTGCGGTCGATCATCGGTAAGAGCGACCTGGACGATCTGCTGTCCGACCGCGAGAAGCTGAACCAAGGACTGGAACTGATGATCGACAGTCCGGCGGTGGGCTGGGGCGTACAGATCGACCGGGTGGAGATCAAGGACGTCTCCCTGCCGGAGACGATGAAGCGGTCCATGGCGCGCCAGGCCGAGGCCGACCGCGAGCGGCGCGCGAGGGTCATCAACGCCGACGCCGAGCTGCAGGCTTCGAAGAAACTCGCCCAGGCGGCGCAGCAGATGTCGTCCCAGCCGGCGGCGCTGCAGCTGCGCCTGCTGCAGACGGTGGTCGCCGTCGCGGCCGAGAAGAACTCCACGCTGGTCCTGCCCTTCCCGGTGGAGCTGCTCCGCTTCCTGGAACGCGCGCAGCAGGGGCAGCCGCCGCAGCCGTCCGCCGACGCGGGGCAGCCGCAGGGCGTACCCGGGCAGCCGGTGGCGGACCACCGGCCCGCGGCCCCGTCCGGCGGGAGCCCGGCGGAGGCGGACCGGTCTGCCGTGGGCGCGTCGGCGGGGCCCTCGTCCGTCGTGGGCCCGCCCTTCGGTGACCCCGTCACCGGGCGGACCCTCACGGACCGGCCGCTCCCGGACGCACCTCTCGGAGACCCGGGACCGGAGCCGGACGGACCGCCGGAGCCCGGCCCGGAGGCGCTTTCGGAGTTCGGTCCGGAACGACCGTCCGACCGGTCCGGCAGCAGGCCCTTCACCCGGCACTGAGACGGTCGTCCGCCCGCTCCATCCGTGAGAACACGGCCGGGGCGGGCGCTGTCACACCCCCCGCCTAGACTCGCGAAGACAGGAGCGGGCGGACCGCGGCCAGGAGGGGGGCGGGGACATGGCGCAACAGACGCAGGACGTCTTCGCCGACCGGCTGTCGCGGTGCGCCGCGGTCTTCCTGCCGGCGACCCTGCCCCGAAACGGCCGGATCGCCTTCTGGGACCCCGACGGGGCCGTCGGCCTCACAGACCCCGGCACGGCGCTCCCCGCCGGCGGACCGGACCTCCCCCTCATCGAGCTCACGGTCGTCGGCCGGCACGGCGCAGACGGTGCCGGCACCCGCGCCGTGCCCGCCGTGGCGTTTCCCGTCGCGGACGCGGTGCCCCTGCTCGCGCGCGCCCGGCACCGGGCCACGGCACACCCCGCCACCCGCGCGTGGGGAGCAGCCGCCCTGCACGCCCTCACCCTCGTGGCGCGCGGCAGGCTCCTGCCCGGACTGACGGCCGGCGACCACGACGCCTGGCGGGCCGGACCGCGCGACGCGGAGGACATCGCCCATCTGAGGGCCGTCGCCGCCTCCATGCCGCCCGAGGGACACGCCGTCCCGCTCGACGGCACCCCCCTGCGCGTCCCCGAACCCCGCGCGCTGCTCGGTGCCTTCCTCGACGCCGTCGCCGACGCCCTGCCCCGGACGCCCGCCGCGGCCCACGCCATGGGGGCGCCGTTCGCCGCCCGCGAGGCGCAGCATCTGCCGGACGCCCGGGCCTGGGCCGTCGAGGTGGCCGCCGGGCTCGACGCCGGGGTGCGCGTCTCGCTCCGGCTCGACCTCTCCGCGTACGACCTCTTCGACTCCTCCGACCGCCCCGGGGGAGCCGCAGGCTCCGGTGCCACCGGGGAAACGGCGGGCGAGGACGTGCCCGGCCGCCCGGCCGCGACGCGTCACGCCGCCGCGGCCATCACCCAGGTGCACAGCCTGGCCGACCCGACGTACGTCACCGACGCGGCCACGTTGTGGAGCGGCGGTGCCGGCGAGCCCTTCGGCCCCAGGGCCCGGATCGACGCGGTGCTCGCACTGCGCCGTGCCGCCCGCATCTGGCCGCCGCTGGAACGACTGCTCGACCAGCCCGTCCCCGACGTGCTCGCCGTCACCGAGGACGAGCTCCACGAACTGATCGGCGAGGCCGGAACACGACTCGCGGCGGCAGGGACGGCGCTCCACTGGCCCCGTGAGTTCGCCCGCTCACTCACCGCGGCGGCCGTCGTCCGGCCCGCACCGGGCTCGGCCACCGACGGCACCTCGTTCTTCGACGCCGAGCAGCTCTTCACGTTCGACTGGCAGCTCTCGCTGGGCGACGACCGGCTCACCGAAGCGGAGATGGACACCCTCGCCGAGGCACACCGGCCCGTGGTGCGGCTGCGCGACCAGTGGGTCGTCGTGGATCCCGCGCTCGTCCGCAAGGCACGCAAACGGGAGCTCGGTCTCCTGGACCCGGTGGACGCGCTCGCCGTCGCCCTCACCGGCAGCGCCGAGGTCGACGGCGAGCAGGTCGAGGCCGTCCCCGCCGGAGCCCTCGCCGCGCTCCGCGAGCGCATCCTGGACGAGGACGCGACCCTCCCCGCGCCGCCCGGACTCGACGCCACACTCCGCGACTACCAGCTCCGCGGACTGGCCTGGCTGGACCGCATGACCTCACTCGGCCTGGGCGGCTGCCTCGCCGACGACATGGGCCTGGGCAAGACGATCACCGTCATCGCGCTCCATCTGCACCGTGCCCACACCGCCCCCACCCTGGTCGTCTGTCCCGCTTCCCTCCTCGGCAACTGGCATCGTGAGATCAACCGTTTCGCACCCGGTGTGCCCGTGCGCCGCTTCCACGGCACCGACCGTGCCCTCGGCGGCCCCGGCGGCGGCTTCGTCCTCACGACCTATGGCACGATGCGCTCCAGCGCGGAGCAGCTCGCCGGGCACGTCTGGGGACTGGTCGTCGCCGACGAGGCGCAGCACGTGAAGAATCCGCACTCCTCGACGGCCAGGGCACTGCGCACCATCCCCGCCCCGGCGCGCGTCGCCCTGACCGGCACCCCCGTCGAGAACAACCTCTCCGAGCTGTGGGCGCTGCTCGACTGGACCACCCCGGGCCTGCTCGGCCCGCTCAAGGCGTTCCGTTCCCGGCACGCCAGGATCGTCGAGAACACCGGTACCGCCGCAGGACTGGGCAACGAGGAGGCGGTCGAGCGGCTCTCCCGGCTGGTCCGCCCCTTCCTGCTGCGCCGCAAGAAGTCCGACCCGGGCATCGCGCCCGAGCTGCCGCCCAAGACGGAGACCGACCACCCCGTCTTCCTCACCCGGGAACAAGCCACGCTCTACGAGGCGGCCGTCCGCGAGACCATGGCGTTCATCGAGCAGTCCGAGGGCATCGCACGGCGTGGACTGATCATGAAGCTGCTGGGATCGCTCAAGCAGATCTGCAATCACCCCGCGCAGTACCTGAAGGAGGAGCCGACCCGGCTGACGGGACGCTCCGGCAAGCTCGCCCTGCTCGACGAACTCCTCGACACCATCCTGTCCGAGGACGGCTCCGTCCTGGTCTTCACCCAGTACGTCTCGATGGCCCGGCTCCTCTCCGCCCACCTGGCCTCCCGCGCGATCCCCTCCCAGCTGTTGCACGGCGGCACACCGGTGCCCGAGCGGGAGCGGATGGTCGACAGCTTCCAGTCCGGCGAGGTCCCCGTCTTCCTGCTCTCCCTCAAGGCAGCGGGCACAGGACTGAACCTCACCGGAGCGGCCCATGTCATCCACTATGACCGGTGGTGGAACCCCGCGGTCGAGGAGCAGGCCACCGATCGCGCGTACCGCATCGGCCAGACCCAGCCCGTGCAGGTGCACCGGCTGATCGCCGAGGGCACCGTGGAGGACCGGATCAGCGAACTGCTGGAGTCCAAGCGGGCCCTCGCCGACGCGGTGCTCGGTTCCGGCGAGACCGCCCTGACCGAGCTCAGCGACCGTGACCTGGCCGACCTCGTCTCGCTCCGGAGGACGTCATGAGCCCCGGTGGGAGCCCCGCGGTCCGCCCGGGCCCCGACGACCTGCGGCGCACCTTCGAAGCGGTGCCCGCCCGCGCCTCCGGCACCGGCGGCCCCTTCGCGGACAGCTGGTGGGGCCGGGCCTGGGTGGACGCCCTGGAAACCCTGTCGATGGACGAGGGGCGCCTCGCCCGCGGCCGTACGTACGCCGACGGCGGCCACGTCGCCGCGATCACCGTGACCCCCGGCCGGGTCATCGCCTACGTCCACGGCAGCCGCCCCCGCCCCTACCGCGCGGAGCTGCGCCTGCGCACGCTGACGGTGTCCGACTGGGACACGTTCCTGGACGCCGTCGCGGCCCGGCCCGGGCACCTGTCGGCGCTGCTCGGCAAGGAGATGCCGCACTCCCTGGTCGACACGGCGGGTGAGGCCGGCATCCGTCTGCTGCCCGCCGCCGGTGATCTGGACCCCGACTGTTCCTGCCCGGACCGCGGATGGCCCTGCAAGCACGTGGCGGCGCTCTGCTTCCAGACGGCACGGCTCCTGGACAGCGACCCGTTCGTCCTGCTGCTGATGCGCGGCCGGGGCGAGCGTGAACTCCTCGACGAGCTGGGACGCCGCAACGCCGAGCACTCCGCGCGCGAGCGCCCCGGGACTCCCGCCATGCCCTCGGTCACGGCCCTCGACGCCCTGGCCGACCGTTTCCTGCCACCGCTGCCCGCGCCCCTGCCCGTGCCGCCGTGCCCCGGCGAGCCGCCGGCCTACCCGGAGCTGCCCGGTGCCCGCGACCCGCTCGGCCTCGACCATCTCGCCACGGACGCCGCAGCCCGCGCCCACGCGCTGCTCACCACGGGCGACGACCCGCTCGCCGGGCTCAGTACCTGGCAGGACGCCGTACGGATCGCCGCGTCCCGCCCCACCGCCGGGCTCACCGCCACGACCCGGGCGCTCTACCGGGAACTGGCCTTCGCCACGGGACGCAACACGACGGACCTGGCCCGGGCCGTCGCAGCCTGGCGGCAGGGCGGCGCGGAAGGACTCCAGGTGCTGGAAACCCCATGGGACCCTCCCGCCGGCCCGTTCGACCGGGCCAGGCCCGCCCTGGCCGCGGCCGACTTCCCGCGTTTCCAGCCCTGGCGCAACCATCTGACCAACGCCGCGGGCACGCTCCAGCTCCGCTTCGGCCACGACGGCCGCTGGTACGGCTACGAGTCCGACCCGGGTGAGGACGACTGGTGGCCCAGGGCCACGCCGGACGCGGACCCGGTCGCCGCCCTCACGGCCCTGCGCCGCTGACACCCCCTGGCCGTCGTTCCGTACCCGGTCCGGATGGTGCGGTGGCCGGGGCGGCCGGTGCCCCCTCACGGAAAGCCGTTCCCACAGGAGGCCGTTCGGCCGCCACCGCTCCGGTGCTGTCCCCGCTCCTCGCGGCGGGCGTGCCCGGGAGCACGGCGGCCCCGGCAGGTCACTGGCGGTACCCGTTCAGGAAACGGCCGATGCGGCTGATCGCCGCGTCCAGGTCGTCGGCGTGCGGAAGGGTGAGGATGCGGAAGTGGTCCGGGCGCGGCCAGTTGAAGCCGGTGCCCTGCACCACCTGGATCTTCTCCCGCAACAGCAGGTCCAGGACGAACCGTTCGTCGTCGACGATGTCGTGGACCTTCGGGTCGATGCGCGGGAAGGCGTACAGCGCGCCCTTCGGCTTGACGCAGGACACCCCGGGGATCTCGTTGAGCCGCTCCCAGGCCCGGTCGCGCTGCTCGTGGAGCCTGCCGCCCGGCGCGGTGAGCTCCCGGATCGACTGCCGGCCGCCGAGCGCGGCCTGGATGGCGTACTGCGCGGGGGCGTTGGGGCAGAGCCGCATGGAGGCGAGCATGGTGAGCCCCTCCAGATAGCTGCGGGCGTGCTGCCGCGGGCCCGAGACCACCATCCAGCCGGAGCGGAAACCCGCGACACGGTACGTCTTGGACAGACCGCTGAAGGTGAGACAGAGCAGGTCGGGAGCCAGCACCGCCACGCTGTGGTGCTCGGCGCCGTCGTACAGGATCTGGTCGTAGATCTCGTCGGCGAACACCATCAGCCCGTGCCTGCGCGCCAGATCGAGCATGCCGTCGAGGACCTCGCGGGAGTAGACGGCGCCCGTTGGGTTGTTCGGGTTGATGATCACCATGGCCCGGGTGCGGTCGGTGATCTTCGAGGCCATGTCGGCGAGGTCGGGGTTCCAGTCGGCCCCTTCGTCGCAGGTGTAATGCACGGCCCTCCCGCCCGCGAGCGTGGTGACGGCGGTCCACAGCGGATAGTCGGGGCTCGGGATCAGGATCTCGTCGCCGTCCTCCAGGAGCCCCTGCACCGCCATGGAGATCAGCTCGGAGACCCCGTTGCCGAGGAAGATGTCGTCCACGTCGACATCGGCCAGCCCCATCGCCTGGTAGCGCTGCGCGACGGCGCGGCGCGCGGACAGGATGCCGCGCGAATCGGTGTAGCCGTGTGCCTGGGGGAGCATCCGGATCATGTCCTGGACGATCTCCTCCGGCGCCTCGAACCCGAAGAGCGCCGGATTGCCCGTGTTGAGGCGGAGCACACTGTGGCCCGCCTCCTCCAGGGCGTTGGCCTGCTCGATGACCGGGCCCCGGATCTCGTAACAGACCTCGTTGAGCTTGCTGGACTGCCGGAACTCCATGCGGTGCCTCCCCGACCCCGAATTGCGATACTTGGTTTTACCAAGTTCGAGCTTGGAAAGTCCAACAACATGTCTAGACTGCGTCGTATGCCACGTCAGCAGCAGCCCGCACGCCCCGCCCGCCGCCGGAGCTACGACCAGTTCTGCGCCACCGCCCGTGCCCTCGACTCCGTCGGCGACCGGTGGACCCTGCTGATCGTCCGTGAACTGCTGGCCGGCCCCCGCCGCTACACGGATCTGCACGCCGATCTGCCCGGGGTCAGCACGGATGTGCTGGCGTCCCGGCTCAAGGACATGGAACAGGGCGGCCTGGCCGTGCGCCGCCGCCTGCCGCCCCCGGCCGCCGCAGCGGTCTACGAGCTGACCGAGCACGGCCGTGGGCTGCTCCCGGTCCTGACCGCGCTCGCCCGGTGGGGTGTGCCCGCGCTCGGCGAGCGCCACGCCACGGACGCGGTCAGGGCCCACTGGTTCGCGCTGCCGCTGCTGCGGGCCCTCGAAGGCCTCACCCGTGAAGGGGTCGTCGAAGTCAGGCTGCCGGAGGGTGAGTTCCACATCCGTACCGGTGCGGATGCGGAGGGAGGCGAGGCCTACGGATACGGTCCCGTCGGGCACCCGGACGCGCGCCTCGTGCTGGACGCGGACGTGGTCCTGACACTCGGACGCGGTGAGTGCACGCTCGCGGAGGCGGTCAAGGAGGGGCGGGCGGAGGTGCTCGGCGAAGGCCCCTTCGCCGATGAACTCCGCGGCGGTCGGGGCCCCCGGGTCTGACGGCCCGCGTCCGGCCCGGGGGCGGCGGGGGCGCGTCCACCGGCCTGCTCGTGGGCGTCCGCGTGGCCGTGCCGGGCAACCGGCGGACGGAGGCGGGACCGTACGGCTCATGGCGCGCCGGGGTGATGATGGACGGGTGCACTTCCACCCCATCACCTGGGACCGGCTGGCCCGCACCCTCGCCGCTCACGCCGACGGACTCGAACCGGCCGACGGCGGGTCCTGGCTGAGGATCGGCGTCGACGGTGCTCCTGCCGCCCGTCCCGAAGAGCCGGCCGCGCACCTCGCCGAGGCGCTGCGGTCCCGTGGCCGCCCGGTGCTCACCGTCTCCACGGGCGGCTTCCTGCGCCCGGCGAGCCTTCGCTACGAATACGGCAGACAGGACCCGGACTCGTACGCCGACGGCTGGTTCGACACCGGGGCGCTGTGGCGTGAGGTGTTCCGCCCGCTCGACGCGGGGGGCAGCGGACGGATCCTGCCCGACCTCTGGGACCCCGTGACGGACCGGGCGACCCGGAGCCCGTACCAGGCGCTCCCCGAGGGAGGGGTACTGATCCTGCACGGGCCGCTGCTCCTCGGGCACTGGTTCCCGTTCGACCTCGCGATCCACCTGAGCCTCTCGCCGGGTGCGCTGCGACGGCGTACGGAGGAGGGCGAGCGGTGGACGCTGCCCGCCTTCACGCGGTACGAGGACGAAGCCGCCCCGGCCGAAAGCGCGGACACGGTCGTACGGGCCGACGACCCGCGCCACCCGGCCTGGACGGGGCTCGGCGGTTAGAACCTCCCGCCCGGTCCCGGCCGGACGGCCCGCCTCCCGCCGGACCGCCTCCCGCCGGGGCGGCCCCCGACCGTGGTGACCGCTTCCGCCCCCGCCCGGCAGCCCGCCGCGGCCGCCGTGACCTCGTCGGCCCCCGCGATGAACGCCGCCAGGAAACCCCCGGTGAAGGCGTCCCCCGCACCGGTCGAGTCGACCGGCGCGGGGACCGGCCCGGCGGGCACGCGCGCGGTCACCCTGCCGCCGGCCGCCAGCAGGACGCCCCGGCCCCCGAGCGTGACGGCGACCCGGCCGACATGGCGGCTCAGTTCGGCAGCGGCATCCTGGGGGTCCGGCAGCCCGGTCAGCTCCCGGGCCTCGTCCGCGTTGGGCAGCAGCAGGTCGATGCCCTCGACCAGATCCAGGAAGACCGCTGCGCCCAGCCCGGCGAGAAACCCGGCCGAGGCCGGGTCCACGCTCACCGGCACACCCCGCCGCCGTGCGTCCCGCAGCGCGAGCGCCGCCGTCGCCCGGCTCGTCGGCCCGAAGAGGAGATAACCGGACACGTGGAGCCGGGCGGCACCGTCGAGGAGGGAGGGCGACCACGCACCGGGAGGCAGACGAAGGACCGCACCGCTGTCGGTGAGAAAGGTGCGTTCGGACGAGGAGTCGACCAGCGCCACCACCGTGCCGGTCGGGGCGTCCTCGTCCACGCACAGCAGCGGGCGTACCCCCGCCCGCCGCAGCGCGTCCTGGTGCCAGGCCGCGGAGTCCGCCCCGGCCCGGGCGAGCAGCCGGACATCCCCGCACCCCGAACGCGCCGCCCAGCAGGCCACGTTGGCTCCCGCTCCGCCCGGCAACGTGGTGATACGCGCAGGCGTGTCCGTGCCGTGGAGCGGTGCCGACGCGTGCCGTACGACGACATCGGTCACCACCTCCCCGACCACGAGCAGACCGCCCCCGCTCACCGTGCGGCCGCCGCGGCGATCCGCGCCGCCAGCCGCACGTTCCCGCGTACGGCGGCGAGATTGGCCTCCAGGGACGCCCCGCCGGTCTCCCGCATCAGGTGTTCCAGCAGGAACGGGGTGACGGCCTGCCCCGTGATCCCCCGGTCCCGGCACGCGCCCAGGGCCCCGGCGAGCACCCGGTCGTGCACCCCGGGGTCCAACTGTTCCTCCTCCGGCACGGGGTTGGCGACGATCAGCGCCGCGGGCGGGCCGCCCAGCCGCTCCCGGGCCCGCATCACCTCCGCGACGTCCTCCGGGGTGCGCACCGTCCAGTCGACGCGCTCGCCGGAACTGCTCAGGTAGAAGCCGGGGAAGTGCTCCGTCCCGTAACCCAGCACGCCGACACCGAGCGTCTCCAGGCGCTGCAGTGTGGCGGGTACGTCCAGGATCGACTTCACACCCGCGCACACCACCGTGATCCTGGTCCCGGCGAGCAGCCGGAGGTCCGCGGACTCGTCCTGCGTCCGTGTCCACTCGCGGTGCACGCCGCCGAGCCCGCCGGTCGCGAAGACGCTCAGGCCGGCCCGCGCCGCGAGGAAGGCGGTCGCGGACACGGTGGTGGCGCCGCTCGCACCCAGGGCCAGCGCGGGCGCGAGATCACGGTGGCCCAGCTTGCGTACATCCGGATCCCCGGCGACCCGCTCCAACTCGCCACCGTCCAGGCCCACATGCGCCCGGCCGTCCAGCACGGCGACCGTGGCGGGGACGGCGCCGGCCTTTCTCACGATCTCCTCCAGTTCCTGCGCCACCCGGAGGTTGCGGGGGCGCGGAAGTCCGTGCGTGATGATCGTCGACTCCAGGGCGACCACGGGGCGCCGTTCATCAAGGGCCTCCCGCACCTCTTCGGAGAGTACGAAGGGGCCGCGACCGGTTTCCTGCGACAGGGGTGCCGATGGATTCTGAGGCATGCCCCATCTCTGTCGCGGTCACAGGAGCCGCAAACCCGCGACGGCCGGGCCGTCACGACACGGGCCGCCGGGAGGCCGGTCAGGCCTCCGGGGAATCCGGTGCCGGACGGGCCACCGCTCTGCGCAGCGCGAGAGCCGCCATCGGCAGGAGGAGGCAGGCGGCCACGGCGTTGAGCCAGCCGTAGCCCAGCCGGGAGACGATCAGCCCGGCGACGGCGCCGCCGATGCCGGCCGCCGTGTTCATCGCGAGATCGGAAAGTCCTTGCACGGCGGCCCGTGCCGCCTGCGGCACGGAGTCGGTGAGCAGCGCCGAACCGGCGACCAGACCGGCCGACCAGCCGAGACCCAGGAGGAACAGGCCTGCGGCCGTCCGGCCGTGCCCGCCGCCCGACGTGCCGGCCGCCACCGCCGCGCAGCACAGCAGTCCGGCGGCCAGCCCGATGACGGGGAGCCGGCCGGCCCGGTCGGCGAGCCAGCCCATGACGGGGGAGAACGCGTACATGCCCGCGATGTGCCCGCTGATGACCAGACCGATCAGCTGGATGTCCGCGCCGTGATGCCCCAGATGGACAGGGGTCATGACCATGATGGAGACCATCACGGTGTGGGACACGGCGACGGTCACGAGTGCCAGCCGGGCCATCGGGGCAGCGCGTACGGCCACGATCCCCGCCCGCAGCGAACGGCTCGCGGCGGCTGTCGTGTCCTCAGGGGCGAGCGCCCGGGCGGTCAGCAGCGGATCGGGGCGCAGCAGCACGGCGACCAGGGTGCCGGTGAGCAGGAAGATGACAGCGGCCCAGGCGAACGGGCCCGCCGTCTCGGGCACGAAGGTGCCCCTGAACACGCGGCTCGCGGGGGCGGCGATGTTGGGGCCGAGCACCGAACCGATCGTGGTGGCCCAGATGACGGTGGAGATCGCCCGGCCACGCCGCTCCGGCTCCGCGAGGTCGGCCGCCGCGAACCGCGCCTGGAGATTGGCCGACGAGCCCGCGCCGAAGCCGGCCATACCGAGCAGCAGCAGCGGAAAACTGCCCACGACGGAAGCGGTCACCACGAGGAACGCCCCCAGGGCGCCGGCCAGATAGGCCAGGACGAGCCCGGCGCGTCTGCCCCGCGAGGTCATGAGGGCGGCCAGCGGCAGCGACAGCAGCGCCGTGCCCGCCACGGAGGCGGTCGGAGCGAGCCCCGACAGCGCTTCGGTGCCACTCACCTCGGCCGCCAGAACAGGAGCGAGGGCGATACCGACGGCCACGCCCAGGCCGCCGAGTATCTGGCTCCCGATGAGTACGGCGGATGTCCGGCGCCGCAGGGCCGGCAGTTCGGCGGCTGTGATCCGGGGTGCGGGGGAAGCGGTCGTCACCGCCGCAGTGTGCCAGCTCGCACCCCTGCGCGACACCGGGTGAGCGGACGCGGACGGACCCGGCGCGGTGATGTGCTCCTCGTCCTCGCGCGGCGGTGTTCAGAACAGCGGCCGCGGAAGTACCCCCTCGAGCGCCAGCAGCTGCCGCTTCGTCTCCGGCCCGCCGCCGAACCCGCCGAGACCCCCGCCGTTCTCCACCACCCGGTGGCACGGGACCACCACCGGCAGCGGGTTGGACCCCATGGCCGCCCCCACGGCCTGGGCGGCGCCCGGCCGGCCGACCCGGCTCGCCAGGTCCCCGTAACCCACGACCGTCCCGTAGGGCACGCCGGCGGCCAGCTCGCGGAGCACCTCGCGGTTGAAGCCGGAGCTCAGCGACCAGTCCAGGACGAGCGAGAACTCCCGCAGCGCCCCGGTGAAATACGCCGTGAGCTGGCGCACCGGCCCGGCCAGCAGCGCGGAGTCCGGCGCCTCCACGGGCTCCGCGCCCAGCCGTGCCCGCAGCTTCCCGAGCACCTCGTCCCGGATCGCGGGGCGTGCGTGGAAGGCCACGGTCACCAGGCCCGCGCGGGTCGCGGCGAGCAGGAGCGGACCGATGCCGCTGGGCACGACGGACCACTCCACGACCAGCTCGTCACTCTCCACGCGGGACCACTCCACGGCCTGCTCGTCACTCTCCACGGGGCCCACCGTACGACCGGCCACTGACATTGACGCGCGCAGCGGGTACCGGCGGGCGCGGTCCGGCGGCGCCCGCCCGCCGGAGTGTTCAGCGGGTGGCGTCCCGGACGGTGTCGGGGTTGTTGGTGATGATGCCGTCCACGCCGAATCCGGCCACCTCGGCCGCCTTCGCGGCGTCGTTCACCGTCCAGGTGTTCACCCGGAGCGGTTTGCCGTGGGCGCCCTTCAGCTTCTGCACGGCCTTGACGTAGTCGGCGCCGAGGGTGGTGTACGACGGGTTGATCTGGTCGGTGAACTTCGCGTACGACGGCAGATCCGCCACCGGCGGGGTGCCCAGGAAGCCCGTGACGACGTCCGGGCGCTGAACGTGAACATTTTTCACACTCTCTGCACCGAAGCTCTGGATGATCAGCCTGTGCTTGACGTGGCTTCGGTCGAGCCATCCCTCCTCGCGCAGGACGCGCAGGGTCTCCTTCTCGATCCCCGGGTACGTCTGCGGGCTCTTGATCTCCAGGAGCAGCTTCTGGCGGTTGCGCTCGACGCGGCGCAGATACTGCGTGAGCGTCGGCACCCGGGCCCCCGCGAAACGGGCACCGAACCAGCTGCCCGCGTCCAGCTTCGCGATCTCCGCCGCGGTGAAGTCCTTGACCGCCCAGGGCGCACGGCCGGGGAAGACCCGCTCGGCGTCGGTGGTCCTGCTCAGGGTGGTGTCGTGCAGGACGACCAGCACGCCGTCCTTGGTGAGCTGCACATCGTTCTCCACCCATGCGATGCCCAGATCATCGGCCGCGTCCACAGCCGCCAGCGTGTTCTCCGGGGCGTAGGCGGAAGCGCCCCGGTGGGCGTAGACGACCGGGCTGTCCTGGGCAGCGGCGGCCTGCGCCTGGGCGGCGGGCAGCAGGACGCAGCCGCCGAGCAGGGCGGCGACGGTACCGGAGGCTGTGGTGCGTACGGACACGTGTACTCCTCGCGTCGGGATGCGGACAGGCAGAGACTCCCATCCGTTCCCCAACGGAGGGGAGGACGATGATGGCCATGTTGTGAACGGAATGCCGGGTACCGAAGCTCCGGAGGGCCCGGAGGCGGATAAAATGCCGTTCTTATGTTTGCTTGCCGGGCCTTGCCCTTTAGGGTCACCCCCGAACCCGGGCACACCGCGAAGGGCGTACCAGCATGCAGGGCACAGTTGACGGATTCACCTACGGCCTCGTGACCCCCGTCACGGCGTTTCTCATGGCGTGCCTCGGCGCTGCGCTCGGCCTTCGGTGCACCACACGGTCCCTGCGTACGCGGGGAGCCTCCAGAGCGGGCTGGCTGGCTCTCGGAGCGACTTCCATCGGATCGGGCATCTGGACGATGCACTTCATAGCGATGCTGGGCTTCACCGTCAGGGAAGCGCCGGTGAGCTACGACAGGCCCCTCACGTACGCCAGCCTCGTCATGGCGGTGGTGATGGTCGGAGTCGGCATCTTCCTCGTCGGATACCGGGGGGCCACCCCCATGGCGCTGGTCACCGGCGGGACGATCACCGGACTCGGCGTCGCCTCCATGCACTACCTCGGCATGGCCGGAATGAACTTCGAGGGCATGTTCGCGTACGACACGCTCACCGTCTCGCTCTCCGTCGTCATCGCCGTGGTGGCCGCCACCGCCTCGCTGTGGGCCGCGGTCTCCATCCACGGCTTCCTCCCCAGCCTCGGGGCCGGCGTGGTGATGGGAGTGGCGGTGAGCGGGATGCACTACACCGGGATGGCCGCGCTCCAGGTGCACCTGCACCCCGGCGCCTCGCCGGCGCCGCCCGGCGAGGCCCCCACCTCGCTGCTCCTGCCGATGATGATCGGGCCGGGCTGTTTCCTGCTGCTCGCCGCGGTGATCGTGATGATCGACCCCCTCGTGGTGACCGACGCACCCGGAAGAACCGGGCGGCCGCCGGGACACGCTCCCCTGCGTGGTGGGCCGGTGACCCCGGCCCCTGCCCGGCGCCGCCCCGCACCGCCCCACGAATCCGCCGCGCGCAGGACGTACAGGCAGTCGCGGAGCCGCTGATCCCCCGCTGTTGTCAGTGGGGAGTCGTACGGTGGTTGCATGCGGCCAGATTCGAAGATCCAACGTTCGGTGGCGCCTTTCGAGGTCGTCAGTCCCTACCGGCCCAGCGGTGACCAGCCCGCGGCCATCGCCGAGCTGGACCGGCGCGTGCGCGCGGGTGAGAAGGACGTCGTCCTGCTCGGTGCGACCGGCACGGGCAAGTCGGCGACGACCGCCTGGATGATCGAGAAGCTGCAGCGGCCCACCCTCGTGATGGCGCCGAACAAGACGCTGGCCGCCCAGCTGGCCAACGAGTTCCGGGAGCTCCTCCCGAACAACGCCGTGGAGTACTTCGTCTCGTACTACGACTACTACCAGCCCGAGGCGTACGTCCCGCAGTCGGACACCTACATCGAGAAGGACTCCTCGATCAACGAGGAGGTCGAGCGGCTGCGGCACTCCGCCACGAATTCGCTGCTGACCCGGCGTGACGTCGTCGTGGTCGCCTCCGTCTCCTGCATCTACGGCCTGGGCACCCCGCAGGAGTACGTGGACCGGATGGTCCAGCTCAAGGTCGGCGACGAGATCGACCGTGACCAGCTGCTGCGCCGCTTCGTCGAGATCCAGTACACCCGCAACGACCTGGCGTTCACCCGCGGCACCTTCCGGGTGCGGGGTGACACGATCGAGATCTTCCCGGTGTACGAGGAGCTCGCCGTCCGCATCGAGATGTTCGGCGACGAGATCGAGGCGCTCTCGACCCTCCACCCCCTCACCGGCGAGGTCATCAGCGAGGACGCCGCACTCCACGTGTTCCCCGCCAGCCACTACGTGGCGGGCCCCGAGCGCATGGAGAAGGCGATCAGCGGCATCGAGCAGGAGCTGGAGCAGCGCCTGGCCGAGATGGAGAAGCAGGGCAAGATGCTGGAGGCCCAGCGGCTGCGCATGCGCACCACGTACGACATCGAGATGCTGCGCCAGATCGGCACCTGCTCCGGTGTCGAGAACTACTCGATGCACTTCGACGGCCGCGCCCCCGGCACCGCCCCCAACACCCTCCTCGACTACTTCCCCGAGGACTTCCTCCTCGTCCTGGACGAGTCGCACGTCACCGTGCCGCAGATCGGCGCGATGTACGAGGGCGACGCCTCCCGGAAGCGGACCCTCGTCGACCACGGTTTCAGGCTGCCCTCCGCCCTGGACAACCGCCCGCTGAAATGGGAGGAGTTCCTGGGCCGGATCAACCAGACGGTCTACCTCTCCGCCACACCCGGGAAGTACGAGATGTCCCGGGGCGACGGTTACGTCGAGCAGATCATCCGGCCCACCGGGCTCGTCGACCCGGAGGTCGTCGTCAAACCCACGGAGGGCCAGATCGACGACCTGGTCCACGAGATCCGCAAGCGGACGGAGCGGGACGAGCGCGTCCTGGTGACGACCCTCACCAAGAAGATGTCCGAGGACCTCACGGACTACTTCCTGGAGCTGGGGATCCAGGTCCGCTACCTCCACAGCGACGTCGACACGCTGCGGCGCATCGAGCTGCTGCGTGAGCTGCGCTCCGGTGAGTACGACGTCCTCGTCGGCATCAACCTCCTGCGCGAGGGCCTCGACCTGCCCGAGGTGTCGCTCGTCGCCATCCTCGACGCGGACAAGCAGGGCTTCCTGCGTTCCGGCACATCGCTGATCCAGACCATCGGACGCGCCGCCCGTAACGTCTCGGGGCAGGTCCATATGTACGCAGACAAGATCACCCCGGCGATGGCGCAGGCCATCGACGAGACCAACCGCCGCCGCGAGAAGCAGATCGCCTACAACACCGAGCGCGGAGTCGATCCGCAGCCGCTCCGAAAGAAGATCAACGACATCGTCGCGTCCATCGCCCGTGAGGAGGTCGACACCGAGCAGCTGCTCGGCACCGGCTACCGGCAGGGCAAGGAGACCAAGGCCCCCGTCCCCTCGCTGGGGGGCAAGGCCACCGTGAAGGGCAGGGCGAAGGAGGACGGTGCGGTGGTCACCGACCGGCCCGCCGCGGAGCTCGCGGGGATCATCGAGGAGATGACGGACCGTATGCGGGCGGCCGCCGCCGACCTGCAGTTCGAGGTGGCCGCCCGGCTCCGTGACGAGGTGGGCGAGCTGAAGAAGGAGCTGCGTCAGATGAGGGAGGCGGGACTGGCCTGACCCGGTGGGACCCGCGATGTTGCAGGACCGACACAAAAACGGCCCACCCCTCCTTCCCGCTCCCGGGGACTGCGTAGGGTGCGGGGAGACCGCACACCGACGGTTGCGGGGCAGCGGAGAGGGGACAGCGCGTGACGGTCAACATGACCAAGGGCCAGGCCATCAGCCTGCAGAAGAGCGACGGGGGGACCCTGACCGCGGTACGGATGGGGCTCGGCTGGCAGGCGGCCCCGCGCCGCGGGCTGTTCGGCTCGCGTACCCGGGAGATCGACCTGGACGCCTCGGCGGTGCTCTTCGCCGACAAGCAGCCCGTGGACGTCGTGTTCTTCCGCCACCTCGTCAGTGACGACGGTTCGGTCAAGCACACCGGCGACAACCTCGTCGGCGGCGCGGGCTCGGGCGGCGACGACGAGGCGATCCTGGTCGACCTGCAGCGGGTCCCGGTCCACATCGACCAGATCGTCTTCACGGTGAACTCGTTCACCGGCCAGACGTTCCAGGAGGTGCGACACGCCTTCTGCCGCATCGTCGACGAGACCAACGGCCAGGAACTCGCCCGCTACACGCTGGACGGCGGCGGCCAGTACACGGCGCAGATCATGGCGAAGGTGCACCGCGCGGGCGGCGGATGGCAGATGACCGCCCTCGGCAACCCGGCCAACGGCCGGACCTTCCAGGACCTGATGCCGTCGATCCTGCCGCACCTGTAGGCCCGGGGGACGGGCGACGCCCGGCACCCGGACATCCGTACGAGCAGCTCCCGGAGGCGCCCGCCGCCGGGAGCTGCGGCCGTGGCAGGGCACCACACCGAACGTCGAGGGGACAGGGCGATGACGGCCGAGCTGGTCCGGGGGCAGAACCACGCCTTGCCCCAGACCCGTCTGGAGATCAGGGTCTCGGCGGATTCACCCGTCATGGCCGGGGCCACGCTCGGGGACGAGAGGGGCACGGTCCGGGGCGCCGAGTGGATCGCCCACCCCGCATCGCCCCGGGTGCCCGGCCTGGAAGTGTCCGGACAGGCGGCTGCCGATCACCGGCTGGCCGTGGACCTGGACGCCCTGCCCGACGCGGTGCACCGCGTCACGGTGCTCCTGGCCCTGCCCATGGGGGCCGGACTGCCGGACAGTTTCGGCGCGGTCGCCGCGCCCTTCGTCGCCGTCACCGGACTCGACGGTGCCGGGATAGCCACGTTCACCCTCACCGGCCTCGACACCGAGTCCGCCGTGTCGGCCCTGGAGCTCTACCGCCGCCAGGACGTATGGAAGGTCCGAGCCGTCGGCCAGGGCTATGCCGGCGGACTCACCGAGATGCTCGCCGACCAGGGTGTGGCAGAGGCGGCGGAGCTGGCGGCCTCCATCCAGGAGGCCGTCGTCTCCGGGCTCGCCCGCTCCATGACCCCGCCGCCCCGGGCCCCCGAAGGCGAGCGGGTACGCCACCCCGCGGGCCCCACGGCCCCCGGGGGCAGCGGCCGGCCGCCCGCCTCGGCGCAGGGGACCGGGCCGCTGGGGGACCCCGGGCCCCCGCGCGCCGGGGCTTTCGGCAATCCCGTCGACTACACGCACCCGCGGCGTCGGACCTCGGCCCCGCCTCCACCGCCCCCGGCGGCTCCACCCACGGCGTCCGGACAGCCCGCGCGGCCCGTCGCCGGCGACGCCGCGGGGTGGTCCATGGACGAGCGCCTCTACAACCAGATCTGGGGCATGTTCGAGGACCTCGCCCGCGCCGTCGCCGCGTACCGCAGCGCGGCCGGCTTCGCCGAATCCCGGATGGACCAGGAACTCGACCGCGTCCTTTCCGATCCGCGCAGCCGCATCGGTGGCGCGGGGGACCGCGCCCGCGAGGCGGCCCGGGCCAGGCGCGACGAACTCACCGGCCGGGCACGCGAGGCGCTCGAGCGTGATCTCACACAACTCGCCGCCGAGCTGGCCGTGGTCGAGCCGGCCCTCCCCGCGGCGTACGCGGGCTGGGACAACCCCGTCTGGCACGGCTACCGCGTCCCGTTGGAGACCCCGATGGCCCTGCGCATCGGCGACCTCCGTCTGCCCGAGGGCGACGGCCTGCGGATCCCGCTGCTGATGCGCCTGCCCCTGGAGCGCGGGATATGGGTCGACAGCGGACGTACGGCATCCGAGGCCGCCGCCGCGACGGCCGGGGACGAGTTGCGCAGGTCGGCCATGGAGACCGCGGTCGCCCTGGCCGTGCGGCTGCTCGCGGTCCACCCGGCCGGTGAATTCTCCGTACACGTCATCGACCCGGCCGGTTCCGCCGCCGGCCCCCTCTCGCCCCTGGCGGGCTCCGGAGCCCTCGCCGGGCCGCCCGCGGCCGGGGCGGCGGGTGTGTCCTCGGTCCTCGCCCACCTCACCCGGCGCGTCGACCTCGTGCAGATGGCCGTCAGGGCCGGCGCCTCGGACGCGCTGCCCCCGGACCTCGACACGGGGGAGCAGTTGCTGATCGTCAACGACTTCCCGCACGGTTTCGACGACAGGGCCGTCACCCAGCTGCGTTATCTGGCCGACGAGGGCCCACCGGTGGGCGTGCACCTGCTGATGGTGGCCGACCGCGAGGACGCCCGTGCCTACGGCCCGGTGCTCGACCCCCTGTGGCGGTCGCTGCTGCGGATCACCCCCGTGGCCGACGACCACCTCGCCGACCCCTGGGTGGGCCATGCGTGGACGTACGAGCCGCTGAGGGTGCCGGAGGGCAGCCGGGTCCTGGGACAGGTACTCACCCTGGTGGCCGCTGCACGGCGTGCCGGCTACCGCTGACGCGAGTGACAGGCCGTCAGATGCCCCGCACGCCGCCTGACCTGGCTCCTTGATCACCTCTTGGTCCTGGCTTTACCGTTTCTTGGTGCTTCATGTACTGTTCTTGGTGCGGAGGGGAGTACTCCCGATCGCGGCGTTCCCGTCAGTACGGACTGTGACCGGTCCCGGGGCGTCGGCCCGGCGCGCATCCCGCGCTCCCGGGTGGAAGAGACCTCCGGCAGCGACGACGCTGATCTATAGCCGTAGCGAACTGCCGGAGGCGCAGTGGACGTTTCATGGACTCTCTGGACGCTGACCATTCTTGGTCTCGTCGCCCTCATCGCCGTCGACTTCTTCATCGGACGCAAGCCCCATGACGTGTCGACCAAGGAAGCGGGGATCTGGACCCTCGTCTGGATCGCGCTGGCCGTCGTCTTCGGGCTCGGCCTGCTGGTCTTCGGCGAGAGCCAGGCCTCGGGCGAATTCTTCGCCGGCTTCATCACCGAGAAGTCGCTCAGTGTCGACAATCTCTTCGTCTTCATCCTGATCATGGCGAAGTTCTCGGTGCCCTCCCACCTGCAGCAGCGGGTGCTGCTCATCGGTGTGCTGATCGCACTGGTGCTGCGCGCGATCTTCATCGCCGCCGGTGCCGCGGTCATCGCCAACTTCTCGTGGGTCTTCTACATCTTCGGCGCGTTCCTGATCTACACCGCCTGGAAGCTGATCCAGGAAGCGCGGGCCGACGAGGACGAGGAGGAGTGGGAGGAGAACCGTCTCCTGAAGTCGATCGAGCACCGCTTCGGTGTCGCCGACAGGTACCACGGGACGAAGCTCTTCATCCGGAACAACGGCAAGCGCATCATGACCCCCCTGATGGTGGTCATGCTCGCCATCGGCACCACCGACGTGCTCTTCGCGCTGGACTCGATCCCGGCGATCTTCGGCCTGACCCAGGACCCGTACATCGTCTTCACCGCGAACGCCTTCGCCCTGATGGGCCTGCGCCAGCTGTACTTCCTCATCGGCGGTCTGCTGAAGAAGCTGGTCCACCTCAGCTACGGACTCTCGGTGATCCTCGGCTTCATCGGCGTCAAGCTGGTGCTGCACGCCCTGCACGAGTCCGGGGTGCACGTCCCGGAGATCTCCATCGCGTTCTCCCTCGCCGTCATCGGCGGAGTCCTGGTGATCACCACGATCACCAGCCTCGTCGCCAACAAGAAGCAGGCGGCGCTGGAGGCCGGGAAGAAGGACGACAGCGAGAACGTCGGCGTGGAGAAGTAACGCCGCACGGACGCACCGACGGCCGGGGCCCCGGGAGGGGCACCCGGCCGTCGGTGCGTCCAGCCGTTCACCAGCCGCGCTCGCGCCACTCCGGCAGGTGCGGGCGCTCGGCGCCGAGCGTGGTGTCGTGACCGTGTCCGGGATAGACCCACGTCTCGTCCGGCAGGCGGTCGAAGAGCTTGGTCTCCACGTCGTGGAGCAGACTCGCGAACGCCTCGGGGTCCTTGCGCGTATTGCCCAGTCCGCCGGGGAAGAGGCAGTCACCGGTGAACACGTGCGGAGCCCCGTGCGGGTCGTCGTAGACCAGGGCGATGGACCCCGGGGTGTGGCCGGTCAGGTGCCGGGCGGTCAGGGAGACCCGGCCCACCCGGATCGTGCCGTCGTCCTCGACGAGCTCATCGGTCGGGACCGGGATGCCCTCGGCGTCGTACTTCCCGGCGTACGTCCGCGCTCCGGTGGCAGCCACCACCTCCCCGAGTGCCTGCCAGTGGTCGCCGTGCCGGTGCGTCGTGACGACGGACGCGATGCCGTCCTCTCCGATCAGCCGCAGCAGCGTCCCGGCCTCGTCGGCCGCGTCGATCAGGAGCTGCTCGCCGGTGGCCCGGCAGCGCAGCAGATAGGCGTTGTTGTTCATCGGCCCGACGGCGACCTTGGAGATCATCAGATCCGTCAGCTCGTGCACATGCGCAGGTCCGCCGACCTTGACCGCTCCGCTGTACGTCATGTGACGCAGCCTATAGCGGGGGCAGCGCGGGGAGGCTGCCGCCCGTCACGGTCAGCGCGGAGCCGTCACGGCGCCCGCAGAGCCAGCCGAGGATGTCGGTCACCGTCCCCCGGACGGTGACCGCGGCGCCTTCCGCCCCGCCCCCCGTGGTCCACAGCCGGCCGTCCTCGGTGACCGCGGTCGTGGGGACGACACCGGGGTGTCCGGCGAACCGCTCCGCCAGGAAGTCGTTCTCCCGGATCACGAACTCCTCCGGCAGGTCCTCCAGGTCGTACCCCACCCCCAGGTCGACGTGGTGCAGCTCGACCTCGGCCCAGCGGCGGAAGGGGATCCGGGAGGCCGGGTCCGTCACACCGTTGCGCAGTGTGACGGTGCGTGACCAGTCGCCCGGCGCTCCGGCGGCGGCCAGGAAGGCCGCTCCGCTCGCCCGCAGGTCAGCGAGCTGCTCGGACAGGGGACGGAGTGCGTCGCGTTCGATGTCGGCGTCCCGGGTTTCGCTGTTCGCGTACATCGGGCGCCCCTGGAGAACATTTACGAGGGCGTCGGCGTTACGTGACAGGTGGGCGAGAACATGGCCGCGGCTCCAGCCCGGCAGAAGCGACGGCTCGGCAACGGCGCCGTCGTCCATCTTGCCCGTGGCGCTGAGCAGCCGATCGGTCGCTTCACGTACAGCTTCCAGGTCGCGCGCATGATCAGTCATGAGCCGAGCGTAGACCCCTGCCACTCGTTCGAGTGATGGTGTCTCTGCTCGCCCATAAATCGAATGCGCGTGCTATACGCTCGTTGTCGAAAGCTTCGTACATCGCTGTGGCGCCCCCCATACCCTGGGGCAGGGGCTCAGTTCCCCCACTTCTCTCCAGAAAGGTGCGGACCGGCGTGGCCGACCGTCTCATCGTCCGTGGCGCGCGCGAGCACAACCTGAAGAACGTCTCGCTCGATCTCCCCCGTGACTCCCTCATCGTCTTCACCGGGCTCTCCGGATCGGGCAAGTCCTCGCTCGCGTTCGACACGATCTTCGCCGAGGGGCAGCGGCGCTATGTGGAGTCGCTCTCCTCGTACGCCCGGCAGTTCCTCGGCCAGATGGACAAGCCGGACGTGGACTTCATCGAAGGCCTCTCGCCCGCCGTCTCCATCGACCAGAAGTCGACCTCGCGCAATCCGCGCTCGACGGTCGGCACCATCACCGAGGTCTACGACTACCTCCGGCTGCTCTTCGCCAGGATCGGCAAGCCGCACTGCCCCGAGTGCGCCAGGCCCATTGCACGCCAGTCGCCGCAGGCCATCGTGGACAAGGTGCTCGGTCTGCCCGAGGGCAGCCGCTTCCAGGTCCTCTCCCCGCTGGTGCGCGAGCGCAAGGGGGAGTTCGTCGACCTCTTCGCCGATCTCCAGACCAAGGGCTACAGCCGGGCCAGGGTCGACGGCGAGACGATCCAGCTGTCCGAGCCTCCCCAGCTGAAGAAGCAGGAGAAGCACACCGTCGAGGTGGTCATCGACCGCCTCACGGTGAAGGACGGCGCCAAGCGCCGGCTGACCGACTCCGTCGAGACGGCGCTGGGCCTCTCCGGAGGCATGGTCGTGCTCGACTTCGTCGACCTCGATGCGGACGACCCCGAGCGTGAGCGGATGTACTCCGAGCACCTCTACTGCCCGTACGACGACCTGTCCTTCGAGGAGCTGGAACCCCGGTCCTTCTCCTTCAACTCCCCCTTCGGGGCCTGCCCGGACTGCACGGGCATCGGCACGCGGATGGAGGTCGACCCGGATCTGATCGTCCCGGACGAGGACAAGTCCCTGGACGAGGGTGCGATCCACCCCTGGTCGCACGGCCACACCAAGGAGTACTTCGGGCGTCAGATCACCGCGCTGTCCGACGCGCTCGGCTTCCGCACGGACATCCCCTGGGCCGGGCTGCCGCAGCGCGCCAAGAAGGCCCTGCTCCACGGTCACAAGATCCAGACCGAGGTCCGCTACCGCAACAGGTACGGGCGCGAGCGCGCCTACACCACCCCCCGCTTCGAGGGCGCGGTCCAGTACGTCAAGCGGCGTCACTCCGAGGCCGAGAGCGACTCCAGCCGGGAGCGCTTCGAGGGCTACATGCGCGAGGTCGCCTGTCCGACCTGCGAGGGGACCAGGCTCAAGCCCCTGGTCCTCGCGGTGACGGTCATGGAGAAGTCCATCGCCGAGGTCGCCGCGATGTCGATCAGCGAGTGCGCCGAGTTCCTGGGCCGCCTCAGGCTGAACGCCCGCGACAAGAAGATCGCCGAGCGGGTCCTCAAGGAGGTCAACGAGCGGCTGAAGTTCCTCGTCGACGTAGGCCTCGACTACCTCTCGCTGAACCGCGCCGCAGGCACCCTGTCCGGCGGTGAGGCGCAGCGCATCCGGCTGGCGACCCAGATCGGTTCCGGACTCGTCGGCGTGCTGTACGTGCTGGACGAGCCGTCCATCGGCCTGCACCAGCGGGACAACCACCGGCTGATCGAGACCCTGGTCCGGCTCCGGGACATGGGTAACACGCTCATCGTCGTCGAGCACGACGAGGACACCATCAAGGTCGCCGACTGGGTCGTCGACATCGGCCCCGGCGCGGGCGAGCACGGAGGCAAGGTCGTCCACTCCGGTTCGCTCGAGGAGCTGCTGGCCAACGAGGAGTCGATCACCGGTCAGTACCTCTCGGGCAAGAGGGCGATCGGGATGCCGGACGTCCGGCGTCCCGTCGACCCGAAGCGCCGGCTCACGGTGCACGGTGCCCGGGAGAACAACCTCCAGGACATCGACGTCTCCTTCCCGCTCGGCGTGCTCACGGCTGTCACCGGTGTCTCCGGTTCGGGCAAGTCGACCCTGGTCAACGACATCCTCTACACCCACCTGGCGCGCGAGCTCAACGGCGCGAAGTCGGTCCCCGGGCGGCACACCCGGGTCGAGGGCGACGACCTCGTCGACAAGGTCGTGCACGTCGACCAGTCACCGATCGGCCGTACACCCCGGTCCAACCCGGCCACGTACACCGGAGTCTTCGACCACGTCCGCAGGCTGTTCGCGGAGACGATGGAGGCGAAGGTGCGCGGCTACCTGCCGGGCCGCTTCTCCTTCAACGTCAAGGGCGGCCGCTGCGAGAACTGCTCCGGCGACGGCACGATCAAGATCGAGATGAACTTCCTGCCCGACGTGTACGTCCCGTGCGAGGTCTGCCACGGTGCGCGCTACAACCGGGAGACGCTGGAGGTCCACTACAAGGGCAAGTCCATCGCCGAGGTGCTGGACATGCCGATCGAGGAGGGCCTGGAGTTCTTCGAGGCCGTCCCGACGATCGCCCGTCACCTCCGCACGCTCAACGAGGTGGGCCTCGGGTACGTCAGGCTCGGCCAGTCCGCTCCGACGCTCTCCGGTGGTGAGGCGCAGCGGGTGAAGCTGGCGAGCGAACTGCAGAAGCGCTCCACCGGCCGCACGGTCTACGTCCTGGACGAGCCGACGACCGGGCTGCACTTCGAGGACATCAGCAAGCTCATCTCGGTGCTGTCCGGCCTGGTCGACAAGGGCAACACCGTGATCGTCATCGAGCACAACCTCGATGTCATCAAGACCGCCGACTGGGTCGTCGACATGGGCCCCGAGGGGGGCAGCGGCGGCGGCCTGGTCGTCGCCGAGGGCACCCCGGAGCAGATCGCCTCGGTGCCTGCCAGCCACACCGGGAAGTTCCTCCAGGAGGTCCTGGGGGCGGACCGGATCGGTGAGGCCGCGATGCCCCCCGCCCGCAAGGACCGTAAGGCGCCCGCGAAGAAGGCCGTGGCCGCGAAGGCGTCCACGGCCCGCAGGACGGCCACGGTCCGGACGGCCGGGAAGGCCGCGGCCGGACAGCCCGCGCCGAAGAAGGCTGCCCGCGTGCGGAAGGCCTGACACCGGCCGTAAGGCCGGCACCGCCCGGGTGGGGCGGCCCCCGCACAAGGGTGCCGCCCCACCTGGCGGCCAGGTCTTCCCGTCGGCCGGTTCGTCCGCCGGTCCCGCACATTCTCCGGGGCCGGTCGAAGGGGCGGGGTTCTCCGCCGGTATCGTCGGGTCTGTCGCCCATGCCATCAGATGCGGCCCGTGCCCGGAGTCCGTGGCACCCGGCGCCCCGGACGGTGACGGCGGCCCTCTGTCCCCCCGACCAGTGGAGAGCGCATGTCCGGCCTGCCCGCCGCCCGCCGTACCGTACTGAAGGGCGCCGCTCTCGCCGGTGCCGCCGGGCTGGGAGCGGCAGCCTGCTCGACCGACTCGAAGCTCGGCCACGCGCAGACGCCCACGCCCACCGCCCCGGTGGAGCTCGGCGCCGCGGACGAGGTCCCGGTCGGAGGGGCCAAGCTCTACCGCGAGCAGCGGGTCGTCGTGAGCTGCCCGGCCGCCGGCCAGTACAAGGCGTTCAGCGCGCAGTGCACCCACGCGGGCTGTCTCCTCGACAAGGTCGAGGGCAACGAGGGCAACTGCCCCTGCCACGGCAGCCGCTTCGACATGACCACGGGAAAGGCGCTGCGGGGACCTGCCACGGTGCCGCTGCCCTCCGTCCCGGTGAAGCTCGAGGGCGGAAAGCTCGTCGCGGGTCCCGGCGCCTGACCGGCCCGGCTGCTCGTCGCGGTCTCCGGGGTCCCCGTAAACGCCGGTCTGTCACTGTCCGCCAGTAGGGTGTGGGACATGGCAGACCCCTCCAGCTACCGCCCCAAGCCGGGACAGATCCCCGACTCCCCGGGGGTCTACAAATTCCGCGACGAGCACCGCCGGGTGATCTACGTCGGGAAGGCCAAGAACCTGCGCCAGCGGCTGGCCAACTACTTCCAGGACCTGGCCGGTCTGCACCCGCGCACCCGCACGATGGTCACCACGGCCGCCTCCGTGGAATGGACCGTGGTCTCCACCGAGGTCGAGGCGCTTCAGCTGGAGTACTCCTGGATCAAGGAGTTCGACCCACGGTTCAACGTCAAGTACCGCGACGACAAGAGCTACCCCTACCTCGCCGTCACGCTCGGCGAGGAGTTCCCGCGCGTCCAGGTCATGCGTGGCGCCAAGAAGAAGGGCGTGCGCTACTTCGGTCCCTACGGGCACGCCTGGGCGATCCGCGAGACCGTCGACCTGATGCTCCGGGTCTTCCCCGTGCGCACCTGCTCCGCGGGTGTCTTCAGGAACGCCGAGCGGACCGGCCGCCCCTGCCTCCTCGGATACATCGGCAAGTGCTCCGCCCCGTGCGTCGGACGGGTCAGCCCGGGGGAGCACCGTGATCTGGCCGAGGACTTCTGCGACTTCATGGCAGGCCGCACCGGGACGTACATCCGCCGCCTCGAGAAGGACATGGCGCAGGCGGCCGAGGAGATGGAGTACGAGCGGGCGGCCCGGCTGCGCGACGACGTGGGAGCGCTCAAGCGGGCCATGGAGAAGAGCGCCGTCGTCCTGGCCGACGCCACCGACGCCGACCTGATCGCCGTGGCCGAGGACGAACTCGAAGCCGCGGTCCAGATCTTCCACGTCCGCGGCGGACGGGTGCGCGGCCAGCGCGGCTGGGTCACCGACAAGGTCGAGGCCGTCGACACGGCAGGTCTGGTGGAACACGCGCTCCAGCAGCTGTACGGGGAGGAGACGGGCGACTCCGTTCCCAAGGAGGTACTGGTCCCGGCGCTTCCGGAGGATCCCGAGGCCGTGTCCCAGTGGCTCGCGGGCCGCAGGGGATCGCAGGTCAGCCTGCGGATCCCCCAGCGGGGCGACAAGAAGGACCTGATGATCACGGTCCAGCGCAACGCCCAGCAGGCGCTGGGGCTGCACAAGACCAGGCGCGCCTCCGATCTCACCACCCGCTCACGTGCCCTGGAGGAGATCGCCGAGGCACTCGGCCTCGACACCGCTCCGCTGCGCGTCGAGTGCTTCGACATCTCGCACCTCCAGGGCGAGGACGTGGTCGCGTCCATGGTGGTCTTCGAGGACGGCCTCGCACGCAAGAGCGAATACCGCCGCTTCCAGATCAAGGGCTTCGAGGGCCAGGACGACGTCCGGTCGATGCACGAGGTCATCGGCCGCCGCTTCAAGCGCTACCTCCAGGAGAAGGAGCGGACGGGGGAGTGGGAGGAGACCCCGGCGCCCACAGGACCCGTCCCCGCACCGGGTGAGCCCGTTCCCGGCGCGGTGACGCCCGGGGCGCCCGTCCCGCCGGACGCCGCCCCGGCCCGGGAGGAGCCCCGCGAGGACGACGGCCGTCCCAGGCGCTTCGCCTACCCGCCGCAGCTCGTCGTCGTCGACGGAGGGCAGCCGCAGGTCGCCGCCGCCAAGCGGGCCCTGGACGAGCTGGGCATCGACGACATCGCCGTCTGCGGTCTCGCGAAGCGCCTCGAGGAGGTCTGGCTGCCCGGTGACGACGACCCGGTGGTCCTGCCCCGCTCCAGCGAGGGCCTCTACCTCCTCCAGCGCATCCGGGACGAGGCCCACCGCTTCGCCATCACCTACCAGCGGGCCAAGCGGGCCAAGCGCATCCGCAGCAGCCCCCTGGACGACGTGCCGGGCCTCGGAGAGACCCGCAAGCAGGCGTTGATCAAGCATTTCGGTTCCGTCAAGAAGCTGCGGCAGGCGACAATCGAAGAGATCTGCGAAGTGCCGGGGATAGGGCGCAGGACCGCGGAATCGGTGGCCGTCGCCTTCGCCGCGGCCGCCCCGGCCGCGCCCGCCGTGAACACCGCCACTGGAGAGATCATCGAAGAGGACGACGGGGGCAGCAGGACATGACCGAGCACGCGCACGAACACCAGGACGAACGCGGTCGAGCAGACGGAGCAGGACACGTGAGTACGGGAAGCACCATGGAGAAGGCCGAGGCCGCCACGCCCGCCATCCCCGAGCTGGTGATCATCTCCGGGATGTCGGGCGCCGGGCGCAGTACCGCCGCCAAGTGTCTGGAGGACCTCGGCTGGTTCGTCGTCGACAACCTGCCGCCCGCGCTGATCCCCACGATGGTGGAGCTCGGCGCCCGGTCCCAGGGCAACGTGGCCCGCATCGCCGTGGTCGTCGACGTACGGGGCCGCCGCTTCTTCGACAACCTCCGGGAGTCCCTCGCGGACCTGGAGTCCAAGCACGTCACCCGGCGGATCGTCTTCCTGGAGTCCTCCGACGACGCCCTCGTACGCCGCTTCGAATCGGTTCGCCGTCCGCACCCGCTCCAGGGCGACGGCCGCATCGTCGACGGGATCGCGGCCGAGCGCGACCTGCTGCGTGAGCTGCGCGGCGACGCCGACCTCGTCATCGACACCTCCAGCCTCAACGTGCACGAGCTGCGGGCCAAGATGGACGCGCAGTTCGCCGGCGACGAGGAGCCGGAGCTCCGGGCGACGGTGATGTCGTTCGGCTTCAAGTACGGACTGCCGGTCGACGCCGACCTGGTCGTCGACTGCCGCTTCCTGCCCAATCCGCACTGGGTTCCGGAGCTCCGCCCCTTCACCGGGCTCAACGAGGAGGTGTCCGGCTACGTCTTCGACCAGCCGGGCGCCAAGGAGTTCCTCAACCAGTACACGGAGCTGCTGCAGCTCATCGCCGCCGGGTACCGCCGCGAAGGCAAGCGCTACGTGACCATCGCCGTGGGGTGCACGGGCGGCAAGCACCGGTCCGTCGCGATGTCCGAGAAGCTGGCGGCCCGGCTGGCCACCGAGGGGATCGAGACCGTCCTCGTCCACCGGGACATGGGGCGAGAGTGACCAGCCGCCATCTGCGTCAGCGCCGGCTGAGCAGGGCCACGGCCGCGCTCTCCGGCCGGAAGCGCGCCGCACAGCCCAAGGTCGTCGCCCTCGGCGGCGGCATGGGCCTGTCGGCCTCGCTCACGGCGCTCCGCCGGATCACCGGCGACCTCACGGCCGTGGTGACCGTCGCCGACGACGGCGGCTCCAGCGGCCGGCTCCGTGAAGAGCTCGGCGTCCTCCCGCCGGGCGACCTGCGCAAGGCGCTCGCCGCGCTCTGCGGGGACGACGAATGGGGCCAGACCTGGGCCCAGGTCATCCAGCACCGCTTCGAGTCCAAGGGCGACCTGCACGGGCACGCTGTGGGCAACCTGCTCATCGTGGCCCTCTGGGAACAGCTGGGCGACCACGTCCAGGCCCTCGACCTGGTCGGCAAGCTCCTCGGTGCACACGGCCGGGTGCTGCCCATGTCCGCCGTGCCCCTGGAGCTCCAGGCGCTCGTACGGGGGCACGACCCGGAGAGTCCCGAGGAGACGGTCACCGTGCGCGGTCAGGCGACGGTGGCGCTGACCCCCGGCGAGGTGCAGTCCGTCCACGTCGTGCCGGCCGACCCGCCGGCGGTCCCCGAAGCGGTGGCCGCGGTGCTCGACGCCGACTGGGTGGTGCTCGGCCCCGGGTCCTGGTTCTCCTCCGTGATTCCGCATCTACTGGTGCCCGAGCTGCTCGACGCGCTGGTGACCACGAAGGCCCGTAAGGTCCTCTCGCTCAATCTGGCACCGCAGCCCGGCGAAACAGAAGGCTTCTCACCGCAGCGTCATTTGGAGGTTTTGGGACGACACGCCCCTAAACTCGCCATGGACGTGGTGCTGGCCGACGAGGCCGCCGTGCCCGACCGCGAGTCCCTCGCCGACGCCGCACAGCGGCTCGGAGCCGCGGTCGAGCTGGCCCCCGTGGCCTCACCCGACGGCGTTCCGATTCATGATCCGGAGCTGTTGGCCGCCGCGTACGACCGTATTTTTCGGATGCATGGAAGGATCGGCCCATGGCGATGACGCCAGCGGTGAAGGACGAAGTCTCTCGGCTTCCCGTGACCCGGACCTGCTGCAGAAAGGCGGAGGTCTCGGCGATTCTTCGGTTCGCGGGCGGGCTGCACCTGGTGAGCGGCCGGATCGTGATCGAGGCCGAACTGGACACGGCCATGGCCGCCCGCCGGCTCAAGCGGGACATCCTCGAGATCTTCGGGCACAGCTCGGAGCTGATCGTGATGGCTCCCGGCGGACTGCGCCGAGGCTCCCGCTACGTCGTACGGGTGGTGGCCGGCGGCGACCAGCTGGCGCGCCAGACCGGCCTGGTGGACGGCCGTGGCCGTCCCATCCGCGGCCTGCCCCCGCAGGTGGTCTCGGGGGCCACCTGCGACGCCGAGGCGGCCTGGCGCGGTGCTTTCCTGGCTCACGGCTCGCTCACCGAGCCGGGCAGGTCCTCCTCGCTCGAGGTGACCTGTCCCGGCCCGGAGGCCGCGCTCGCCCTGGTCGGTGCCGCCCGCAGGCTGTCCATCGCGGCCAAGGCCCGGGAGGTGCGCGGGGTCGACCGTGTCGTCGTCCGCGACGGTGACGCGATCGGTGCCCTGCTGACCCGTCTCGGCGCCCATGAGTCGGTGCTGGCCTGGGAGGAGCGCCGGATGCGGCGCGAGGTCCGTGCCACGGCCAACCGGCTCGCCAACTTCGACGACGCCAACCTCCGCCGCTCCGCCCGCGCCGCGGTCGCCGCGGGTGCCCGGGTGGGGCGCGCGCTGGAGATCCTGGGCGAGGAGGTTCCGGAGCACCTCGCGGCGGCCGGACGGCTGCGCATGGAACACAAGCAGGCCTCCCTGGAGGAACTGGGAGCACTCGCCGACCCGCCGCTGACCAAGGACGCGGTCGCGGGCCGGATCAGGCGTCTGCTGGCCATGGCCGACAAGCGTGCCCAGGACCTCGGGATCCCGGGCACGGAATCGACCCTCAGCGAGGAGCTGGCCGACGGCCTCGTGGGCTGAGAAGCCGCCGGAGAGCACCGCGGCCGCCTTCCGGGTGCGGCCGGGCTCTGTCTCCGGGGCCCCGCCGGGCCCCGGAGACGGCGGAGTACGGCATTTCCCGGCCGGGACGGGATCCATTCCGAATGGGGCGTCGGCCTTTTCCCGGAATGCTTTTGAGTGAGACCCCGCACGGTTGAGCGGGGTGGACTTCCGTGTTCTCGCCGCTCCGGCACCCCGAAAGCGCGCGGACGGCCCAATATTTCATCGATTGAGTGCCGGGTCGCACGATTGAGCGCACAACTCGTGGTTCTGTCGCGGCACACTCCGAAAGCGCTTGCCACCGGCCTTTGCCTCCGCCGCCGACGATGGCCGAAAGCGCCACGGCCGAGTCCGTTCCGGTGACTCGCGGTGACATCGTGCCGACGGCTCCCGTCGTCCGCCCTATCGACACAAGGCGACCGGCTCCTGCGGTTGTTGACGCTTGGTGACCGCCTGGCGGGCGGGTCTGTTTCCGTAGTCCTCCTCGGCCGGAATCCGGTGCTCCTGCCCGGAAGTACGGAGATCCCTCTTCGTGGTGGCGCTCTCGATGTCACTCCGGGGGCTTCGGAGAGGTAGGGTCGGAGGCGGTCGGGGACATCCCTATAAAACTCGCCGGCATCGAAACCGGCGTTCCTAACGAGGAGATCGGTTCGTGACGATCCGCGTAGGCATCAACGGCTTTGGCCGCATCGGTCGTAACTACTTCCGCGCGCTGCTGGAGCAGGGTGCGGACATCGAGATCGTGGCTGTCAACGACCTGGGTGACACTGCGACCACGGCTCACCTGCTGAAGTACGACACCATTCTGGGTCGTCTCAAGGCAGAGGTCAGCCACACCGCCGACACCATCACCGTCGACGGTCACACCATCAAGGTGCTCTCCGAGCGCAACCCGGCCGACATCCCCTGGGGTCAGCTGGGAGTCGACATCGTCATCGAGTCGACCGGCATCTTCACCAAGAAGGCCGACGCCGAGAAGCACATCGCCGGCGGCGCCAAGAAGGTCCTCATCTCGGCTCCGGCCAAGGACGAGGACATCACCATCGTGATGGGCGTCAACCAGGACAAGTACGACGCGGCGAACCACCACGTCATCTCCAACGCCTCCTGCACCACCAACTGCGTGGCGCCGATGGCCAAGGTCCTCGACGAGAACTTCGGCATCGTCAAGGGCCTGATGACGACGGTCCACGCGTACACGAACGACCAGCGCATCCTGGACTTCCCGCACTCGGACCTGCGTCGCGCCCGCGCCGCCGCCGAGAACATCATCCCGACCACGACGGGCGCCGCCAAGGCGACCGCCCTGGTCCTCCCGCAGCTCAAGGGCAAGCTCGACGGCATCGCGATGCGCGTCCCGGTCCCGACCGGTTCCGCCACCGACCTCGTCGTGACCCTGCAGCGCGAGGTCACCAAGGACGAGGTCAACGCCGCGTTCAAGAAGGCGTCCGACGACGGCGACCTCAAGGGCTTCCTGACCTACACCGAGGACCCGATCGTGTCCTCGGACATCGTCGGCGACCCGTCGTCCTGCACCTTCGACTCCTCCCTGACCATGGTCCAGGAGGGCAACTCGGTGAAGATCCTCGGCTGGTACGACAACGAGTGGGGTTACTCCAACCGCCTCGTCGACCTGACCGTCTTCGTCGGTGGCCAGCTCTGATCCTAGGATCGGCAGGCATCCAGGTGTGATGTGAGGGGCTCGGACGGCGCGACGCGGCGCCGTTCGGGCCCCCTTGCATGCTCATCAGACCTTCCAAGGAGTAGGGGAACAGATGAAGACGATCGACGAACTTCTCGCCGAAGGGGTCGCGGGTAAGCGGGTATTCGTCCGCGCCGACCTCAACGTGCCGCTGGACGGCACCACGATCACCGACGACGGCCGCATCCGCGCCGTCCGGCCGACGGTCGCCGAGCTCGCCGCGGCCGGCGCGCGGGTCATCGTCGCCTCGCACCTCGGCCGCCCCGCGGGTGCCCCGGACCCGGCCTTCTCGCTGGCGCCCGCCGCCGCACGCCTCGGTGAGCTGCTCGGGGCCGAGGTCGCCTTCGCGGCCGACACCGTCGGCGAGTCCGCCCGTGCGACGGTGGCCGCCCTCACCGACGGTCAGGTGGCCGTCATCGAGAACCTCCGCTTCAACCCCGGCGAGACGTCGAAGGACGACGCCGAGCGCGGTGCCTTCGCCGACCGGCTCGCCGAGCTCGCCGATGTGTACGTGGGGGACGGCTTCGGCGCCGTCCACCGCAAGCACGCCTCGGTCTTCGACCTCCCGGCCAGGCTGCCGCACGCGGCCGGCGGCCTGATCGCCACCGAGGTCGGCGTCCTGAAGAAGCTCACCGAGGACGTCGCGCGTCCGTACGCCGTGGTCCTCGGCGGTGCCAAGGTCTCCGACAAGCTCGGGGTCATCGACCACCTGCTGGAGAAGGCCGACCGCATCCTGATCGGCGGCGGCATGGCCTACACCTTCCTCAAGGCCAAGGGCCACGAGGTGGGCATCTCGCTGCTCCAGGAGGACCAGGTCCCGGCCGTCCAGGGCTATCTCAAGCGCGCCGAAGAGCTCGGTGTGGAGTTCGTGCTCCCCGTCGACGTCCTCGTCGCACGTGAGTTCCCCGACCTGAAGACCAAGGCCCCGGCCCACCCCACCACGGTCGCCGCCGACGCCATCCCGGCGGACCAGGAAGGCCTGGACATCGGGCCCGAGACCCGCAAGCTGTACGCGGCGAAGCTCGCCGACGCGGCCACCGTCTTCTGGAACGGCCCGATGGGTGTCTTCGAGCACCCCGACTACGCCGAGGGCACCAAGGCGGTCGCCCAGGCCCTCGTCGACTCCCAGGCCTTCAGCGTGGTCGGCGGCGGGGACTCCGCGGCCGCCGTCCGCATCCTGGGCTTCGACGAAAACGCATTCGGCCACATCTCGACCGGTGGCGGCGCCAGCCTCGAATACCTCGAAGGCAAGACGCTTCCCGGACTCGCCGCACTGGAGGACTGACCTCAATGACCACCCGTACCCCGCTCATGGCGGGCAACTGGAAGATGAACCTCAACCACCTCGAGGCCATCGCACACGTCCAGAAGCTCGCCTTCGCCCTGGCCGACAAGGACTACGAGGCGGTCGAGGTCGCCGTCCTGCCGCCCTTCACCGACCTGCGCTCCGTGCAGACGCTGGTCGACGGCGACAAGCTGAAGATCAAGTACGGCGCCCAGGACATCTCGGCGCAGGACTCCGGCGCGTACACCGGTGAGATCTCCGGGCCGATGCTCGCCAAGCTGAAGTGCACCTTCGTCGCCGTCGGCCACAGCGAGCGCCGTCAGTACCACGGCGAGGACGACGAGGTCTGCAACGCCAAGGTGAGGGCCGCGTTCAAGCACGGGCTGACCCCGATCCTCTGTGTCGGCGAGGGCCTGGACATCCGCAAGGCCGGTGACCAGGTGCCCTACACGCTGGCGCAGCTCGACGGCGCGCTGAAGGACATCCCGGCCGAACAGGCCGAGTCCGTCGTGATCGCCTACGAGCCGGTCTGGGCCATCGGGACCGGCGAGGTCGCCACCCCCGAGGACGCCCAGGAGGTCTGCGGCGCGATCCGCGGCCGCCTCGCCGAGCTGTACTCGCAGGAGCTGGCCGACGCCGTCCGCATCCAGTACGGCGGCTCGGTGAAGTCCGGCAACGTCGCGGCCATCATGGCGCAGCCCGATGTGGACGGCGCCCTGATCGGAGGCGCCGCGCTCGACGCCGACGAGTTCGTCAAGATCGTCCGCTTCCGCGACCAGTAGGATCGTCCGCTCCCGCGACCGGTGAGTATGCGGGGGCACGGATCCGTCGTACCCTTGCGGGGGCCGAGGGGGGTGCACCCCCCGGCCCCCGCTGTTCGTACATGCAGTCCTAGGAATTCCGGAAAGTAGGGACCAGCCGTGGTTTTGGCGTTCGAGATCGCCCTGATCGTCTTCAGCCTGCTGCTGATGCTGCTGGTGCTGATGCACAAGGGAAAGGGCGGCGGCCTTTCCGACATGTTCGGTGGTGGGATGCAGTCCTCCGTGGGCGGCTCGTCGGTCGCCGAGCGGAACCTCGACCGCATCACCGTCGTGGTGGGTCTGGCCTGGTTCGCGTGCATCGTCGTCCTCGCGCTGCTCATCAAGCTGGACAGCTGACCCGTCGTCCGCGATTCCCGGTGACGGTGTAACTCCTTTCACTGGACGCGCGTTGGGCCTTACGTAGACTGGGGCATCTTCGAGCACCATCACGCAGGGAGTTACGACCGTGGCAAGTGGCAACGCGATCCGGGGAAGCCGGGTCGGAGCGGGGCCGATGGGGGAGGCCGAGCGAGGCGAGTCCGCGCCGCGCCTCCGCATCTCCTTCTGGTGCTCGAACGGGCACGAGACGCAGCCGAGCTTCGCCCATGACGCGCAGGTACCGGAGACCTGGGACTGCCCGCGCTGCGGCTTCCCGGCCGGACAGGACCGGGACAGCCCACCGGCCCCGCCGCGCACCGAGCCGTACAAGACGCACCTGGCGTACGTGCGCGAGCGGCGCAGCGACGCGGACGGCGAAGCCATCCTCGCCGAAGCCCTCGCGAAACTCCGCGGCGAGATCTGAAAGCCTTTCACCGGCCGGTCACCCCCTGGGTGCCCGGCCGGAATCCGTATGCCGCCCCGTGGCCCGCCGTTGCCCCGCCGTACCCTCCGGATCAATTAGGTTGGAGGAGCAGCGGGGAAGGTTGCAGGTACGAGAAGAAGTGGGCGATTTCCGGGATGAACGCACAAGGCCGAACCAAGCTCAACCAGATGCCCGAGTGGGCGGCTCTCGGCAAGCACCGTGAGGAGTTCGGCGACACGCATCTGCGCCGGCTGTTCGCGGACGCGCCGGACCGCGGGGCCGTGTACACCCTCCGGGTCGGCGACCTCCACATCGACTACTCCAAGCACCTGGTCACCGAGGAGACACTCCGTCTGCTGCGGGACCTCGCCGACGCCACCGGAGTGGCCGCGCTGCGGGACGCGATGTTCCGCGGCGAGAAGATCAACACCACCGAGGACCGCGCCGTCCTGCACACCGCGCTGCGCGCCCCGCGCGACGCCGTGATCGAGGTCGACGGCGAGAACGTGGTGCCGGCCGTGCACGCCGTCCTCGACAGGATGGCCGCCTTCTCCGACCGGGTCAGGGCCGGGGAGTGGACCGGTCACACCGGCAAGCCGGTCAAGAACATCGTGAACATCGGCATCGGCGGCTCCGACCTCGGGCCGGCCATGGCCTACGAGGCGTTGCGCTCCTTCACGGACCGCTCGCTCACCGTGCGCTTCGTGTCGAACGTCGACGGCGCCGACCTCCACGAGGCCGTCCGTGACCTGGACCCGGCCGAGACGCTGTTCATCGTCGCGTCCAAGACCTTCACGACGATCGAGACCATCACCAACGCCACCTCCGCCCGCGACTGGCTCCTCACCGGGCTGCGGGCCGGTCAGGAAGCCGTCGCCAAGCACTTCGTGGCGCTGTCCACCAACGCGGACAAGGTGACGGACTTCGGCATCGACACCACCAACATGTTCGAGTTCTGGGACTGGGTCGGCGGCCGTTACTCCTACGACTCGGCGATCGGCCTCTCACTGATGATCGCCATCGGCCCGGACCGGTTCCGCGAGATGCTCGACGGCTTCCACCTCGTCGACGAGCACTTCCGTACCGCCCCCGCGGAGGGGAACGCGCCGCTGCTGCTGGGCCTCCTGGGCGTCTGGTACGGCCAGTTCTTCGACGCGCAGTCCCACGCGGTCCTGCCCTACAGCCACTATCTTTCCAAGTTCACCGCCTACTTGCAGCAGCTGGACATGGAGTCCAACGGCAAGTCCGTGGACCGGAACGGCGATCCGGTCGAGTGGCAGACCGGGCCGGTCGTCTGGGGCACCCCCGGCACCAACGGACAGCACGCCTACTACCAGCTGATCCACCAGGGCACGAAGGTCATCCCGGCCGACTTCATCGGCTTCGCGTCCCCGGTCCAGGACCTGTTGCCCGGGCTGATCGCCCAGCACGACCTGCTGATGGCCAACTTCTTCGCCCAGACCCAGGCGCTCGCCTTCGGCAAGACACCCGACGAGGTGCGTGCGGAGGGCGTGGCCGAGGAGCTCGTGCCGCACAGGACGTTCCGCGGCAACCACCCGACGACCACGATCCTCGCCGAGCGGCTCACCCCCTCGGTGCTCGGCCAGCTGATCGCGCTGTACGAGCACAAGGTCTTCGTCCAGGGGGCCGTCTGGAACATCGACTCCTTCGACCAGTGGGGCGTCGAGCTGGGCAAGGTGCTCGCCAAGAAGATCGAGCCGGTCCTCACCGGGGGCACCGGCGGCGAACAGCTGGACAGCTCCACTGCCGCGCTCGTGTCGGCGTACCGCTCACTGCGGGGCCGCTGAGCCATGGCCACGGGGGAGGGGACGATACGGCTCAGACCGCCGCGCAACGCACCGGACCGCCGGGCGGTCGGGTGGTGGCGGGCCCAGTGGCTGCTTCTGACGGCGGCCCCGGTGGCGGTCCTCGGCATCCTGGGCGGGCTCATCGCCCCCGCCAGGTTCTGGCTGCTGACACCCGCCGTGGTGATCGCCGGCATCGGTCTGCTGTGCGCCGTCCTCTTCCCCCTCCAGTGGTTCCGCACCCACCGCTGGGAGGTCACCGACGAGGCGGTCTACGTGAGTACCGGGGTCTTCCTGCGGGAGTGGCGGATCGCGCCGATGTCCCGCATCCAGACCGTGGACACCGTACGGGGACCGCTGGAGCAGCTCTTCGGACTGGCCACGGTCACCGTCACGACCGCCTCCGCCAAGGGCGCCGTGGAGATCGAGGGCCTCACCCACGAGGCCGCCGCCGAGCTCGCCGAGCGGCTGACCCGCATCACCCGGGACACACCCGGGGACGCCACGTGAGCACGGCGGCCGGCAGCGGCCCCGGCTGGCGGCGGATCCATCCCCGCACGGTCCTGGTCACCGCGCTGGTCACGGCGGGAGTCGCCGCGGGCGCGGCCGTGCCGGTCACGGTCGCGCTGGCCGGCCCTCTCGGGTACGCGGCAGCCGTCGGCTGGGTGCTGGCGGGGGCCACCCTGCTGATCGGCTGCGCGGCCGCAGGCGACTACGTACGGTGGCGGCGGACCCGTTACCGGGTGGGCGGCGAGCGCGTCGACCTGCACACCGGGCTCCTCCTCGTAAAGCGCCGCTCGCTGGCCCGCGAGCGGATCCGCAGCGTGGACCTCACCGCCCACCCGCTGCTGCGGGTCCTGGGGCTCGTCACGGTCCGCATCGGCACCGGTGAGCACACCGGCGGCGACTCCACGCTGGAACTCGACCCCGTCACCCGCGCCGAGGGGGAGCGGCTGCGCCGTGACCTCCTCGACCGCGTCGTTCCCGGGAGCTCCGCGACGCACCGTGACGGTGAACTGGCCACGCTCGACCCCCGGTGGATCCGCTACGCACCCCTCTCCTTCGCCGCGCCGCTGCTCGGTGGGGCTGCAGCCGGCGGTGTGATGCAGGTCAGCGACTGGGTGGGGGCGCAGGCCGAGGTGATCCACTGGACCGCCGACCGCTTCCGGGAGACCCCGCTGGTCTGGACGATCGTCGTCCTGGCCGTGGCGGCCCTGGCCGCCGGTGTGACCGGAGCGCTCGGGCTGTGGATCGAGATGTGGTGGAACTACCGCCTGGAACGCGAACCGGGCGGCACCCTGCGGGTGCGGCGCGGGCTGTTCACCTCTCGTTCCCTGTCCGTCGAGGAACGGCGGCTGCGCGGGGTGGATCTGGTGGAGCCGCTGGGTGTACGGCTGGTGGGAGCCGCCCGGATCGACGCGATCGCCACCGGCCTCACCAAGGACGAGAAGCGGGGTGCCGACCACCACACCCTGCTGCCGGCCGCGCCCCGCGCACTGGCCGGCGCCATCGCGGCGGAGGTGCTGCGCGAGCCGGTCACCCCGACGGGTGCCACGCTCACGGCGCACCCACGGGCGGCCCGGGGACGGCGGTTGCGCCGTGCCCTGGCGGTGGCCCTGGCTCCCGTGCTGGTCCAGGTCCTCCTCGGCGTCCTGCTGACACCCGTACTGCTGTGGACCGCGCTCGGTTGCGCGGTGGTCCTCCTGCCCCTCGCCGTGGCGCTGGCCCTCGATGCCTACCGGTCCCTGGGGCACACGCTCAGCGGCGGCTACCTGGTGACCCGCTCCGGATCGGTCCGGCGCTCCACCGCGGCTCTGCGGCGGTCCGGAGTGATCGGCTGGACGGTGAAGCAGTCCGTCTTCCAGCGCCGGGCCGGACTGCTGAGCGTCACCGCCACGACGGCCGCCGGGGGCGGCGCCTACACGGCGCACGACACCGATGCCTCCGAGGGCCTCGCCTTCGCGGCCGACGCCGTTCCGGGGCTGCTGGAGCCGTTCCTGGAGCGCGGCTGAGGCACCGGTCGCGTGCGGGAACGAGCGGATTTCCCGCACCCGGAACCGATGAAGAGGCGGGCCGGACAGCGCGCCCCGCCCCGACAGGCCCCCCACCGCCGGGGTCGAACGCACCGGCCCGGGTGGTCTGTCCGGTGGCAGGCGGCCTGCCGCGCCCGTGCACCGCCGGGGGCTTCTTGAAGGCGCGCCACGCGTCTCGTGCCTTGCCGGCGGAGGCCCGCACGTCGGGAGCCTGGTCCAGCAGCCCCTTGAGGGCGAAAAGCAGCACGGGAGCCACACGGCGACGGCGGGAACGATGATGACGGCGCTGCTGTCCACCGGGTCCTGCCCCTCCCCGCCATGGGCCGGATCGGTGGCATGGGCGGCCTCGGTCCGAATCCTGCGATTCGGACCGGAGCACCGGTACGGGCGCACTGGAAGGTGTTCTCGGGATGGGCCGAAGCGGCGCCGGCCCAGGTGCTGGACATCCCCCTGTCAGATGCCGGGCCCCGTCTCCACGGCTTCGCGTGCGTCCAGCCCCCTGTGGGGCGAGCAGGCCCGAGGGGCGCGTCATGTAGGGGAGCCGGATGACGTACGGCCTCCAGACATGCCGATGCCAGCGCATCCCGAGGCCGCGCACCAGGACACCGGTGACGCACCGGAACCCCGGAGCTCCTCCGCTGCCGCACCACGAAGACGGGTTCTCCGCAAAGGGCTGTCCCGCCAGGAATCGCGGGACAGCCCTGAGGCGGCCGGTCACACGCGAAGGCCCGGCCCCGCTCCTGGGAGCGGGGCCGGGCCTTCGCGTGTGACCACTACGCCGACGCGGGCGGATACAGCGCGCGCGGCAGCTTCGAGGCCGCCGCGGCGTCCAGCAGCCACAGCGTGCGGCTCCGGCCGTAGGCGCCCGCCGCCGGTGCCTGGATCTCCCCGGCCCCGGACAGTGCGATCTCCGCGGCCTGTGCCTTGTCCTCCCCGGCGGCCAGGAGCCACACCTCACGCGCCGCCCGGATGGCCGGGAGCGTGAGGGAGACGCGGGTGGGCGGCGGCTTGGGGGCGCCGTGCACACCGACGACGGTGCGCTCGGTCTCCCGCACGGCCGGCAGCTCCGGGAAGAGCGACGCGACGTGGGTGTCCGGGCCGACGCCCAGCATCAGCACGTCGAACGCCGGTACGGGCCCGTGGTCCTCCGGGCCCGCCGCGGCGGCGAGTTCCGCCGCGTAGCCGGCTGCCGCGGCATCGGCGTCGCCGCCGTACGGCCCGTCGGAGGCGGGCATCGCGTGGACCCTGGAGGGGTCCAGCTCCACCGCGTCCAGCAGGGCCTCGCGGGCCTGCGTGACATTGCGCTCCGGGTCGCCCTCGGGCAGGAACCGCTCGTCGCCCCACCACAGATCGAGCTGCGACCAGTCGATCGCGTCCCGGGCGGGCGAACCGGCGAGCGCGGCCAGCAGGCCGTTGCCGTTGCGCCCGCCGGTGAGGACCACCGAGGCGGAACCGCGGGCGGCCTGGGCGTCCACGATCTTCGTGATCAGCCTGGCCGCCGCGGCCTGAGCCATCAGCTCCTTGTCGCGGTGCACGACGAGCTGCGGGGTGCTCACTTCGACGCCGCCTTCTTGGACGCCGTCTTCTTCGCGGCCGGAGCGGCGGAACCCGCCGGCTCCCGCCGCTGCTGCCCCGAGCCGACGGAGGACGCCTCCGTCGGCCCGCCCAGACGCTCCACACCGAACTTCACCGTGGACTCGTAGATGTTGTCCGGGTCCAGACGGCGCAGCTCCTCCGCGAGGAGCTCGGCGGTCTCCCGCCGCTTCAGCGCGACCGCACGGTCCGGCTGGCCGGCCATGCAGAGCGTCGCCAGCGAGCCGTCCGGCCGGTCCAGGACGATCACGCCGTTCTTGGTCTCCAGCCGCACGGCCGTCAGACCGGGGCCGGCGGAGAGGGTGCGTTCCACCGGCACCCCGAGCCGGTCCGCGAGCCACATGGCCAGCAGTTCGCAGCTCGGGTTGTCGGACTCGCCCTCGACCGTCGCCGACACGACCTGCGCGGGCTGCTGGTCCAGCGCCGCCGCCAGCATCGAGCGCCACGGCGTGATGCGCGTCCAGGCCAGGTCGGTGTCCCCGGGCCGGTACGTCGCCGCACGCACCGACAGCTCGTCGAGCGGGTGCTCGGCGGAGTAGGTGTCGGTGATACGGCGCTGGGCGAGCGCGCCCAGCGGGTCCTTGGCCGGGTCCGCCGGAGCGTCCTCCGGCCACCACACCACGACCGGGGCGTCCGGCAGCAGCAGCGGCAGGACGACGGACTGGGCGTGGTTGGCCAGCTCGCCGTGCAGACGCAGGACGACGGTCTCGCCCGAGCCCGCGTCGGAACCGACCCGGATCTCCGCGTCGAGACGGGCGTCGCGGCGCGCACGCGGCGAACGGCTGACCCTCTTGATCACCACGATGATCCGCGAGGGGTGCTCGCGCGAGGAGTCGTTCGCCGCCTTGAGGGCGTCGTAGGCGTTCTCCTCGTCCGTGACGATGACGAGCGTGAGGACCATGCCGACGGCTGGGGAGCCGATGGACCGGCGGGCCGAGATGAGGGCCTGGTTGATCTTGCTGGACGTGGTTTCCGTGAGATCGATCTTCATGGCCGGCGCCAGCTCCGTCCGTCGCGTGCGAGCATGTCGTCGGCCTCGGCCGGACCCCAGGTGCCGGCCGCGTACCGGGCGGGCTTGCCGTGCTTGTCCCAGTACGCCTCGATCGGATCGAGGATGTTCCAGGAGAGCTCGACCTCCTGGTGGCGCGGGAAGAGGTTGGCGTCGCCGAGCAGGACATCGAGGATGAGCCGCTCGTACGCCTCGGGGCTGGACTCCGTGAAGGACTCGCCGTACGCGAAGTCCATCGTGACGTCCCGCACCTCCATGGAGGTGCCGGGCACCTTGGAGCCGAACCGGACCGTGACCCCCTCGTCCGGCTGCACCCGGATGACCAGGGCGTTGCCGCCGAGCTCCTCCGTCGCACCGGACTCGAAGGGCAGATACGGGGCGCGCTTGAAGACGACCGCGATCTCGGTGACCCGGCGGCCGAGGCGCTTGCCGGTACGGAGGTAGAACGGCACCCCCGCCCAGCGGCGGTTGTTGATCGTCAGTTTGATCGCGGCGTAGGTGTCGGTCTTCGACTTGGGGTCGATGCCGTCCTCCTCGAGGTAACCGGGCACCTCCTGACCGCCCTGCCACGCGTGCGTGTACTGCCCGCGCACCGTGTGCTTGCCCAGGTCCTCGGGCAGCTCCACCGCCGTGAGCACCTTCAGCTTCTCCGCGACCAGGGCCTTCGGGTGGAAGGAGCCGGGCTCCTCCATCGCCGTCAGTGCCAGCAGCTGGAGCAGGTGGTTCTGGATGACGTCACGGGCGGCGCCGATGCCGTCGTAGTAACCGGCCCGGCCGCCGATGCCGATGTCCTCGGCCATCGTGATCTGGACGTGGTCCACGTAGGACCTGTTCCAGATCGGCTCCCACATCGTGTTGGCGAAGCGCAGCGCCAGGATGTTCTGGACCGTCTCCTTGCCGAGGTAGTGGTCGATCCGGAAGACCTCGTTCGGCGGGAAGACGTCGTGCACGAGCTGGTTCAGCTCCTGCGCGCTCTCCAGGTCGTGGCCGAACGGCTTCTCGATGACGGCCCGGCGCCAGCTGCCTTCCTTCTGGTCGGCCAGCCCGTGCTTCTTGAGCTGCTGGACGACCTTGGGGAAGAACTTCGGCGGCACGGAGAGGTAGAAGGCGAAGTTCCCGCCCGTGCCCTGCGCCTTGTCGAGTTCCTCGATCGTGGCCTTGAGGGTCTCGAACGCCTCGTCGTCGTCGAAGTTGCCCTGGACGAAGCGCATGCCCTGGCTGAGCTGCTGCCAGACCTCCTCGCGGAACGGGGTGCGGGAATGCTCCTTGACGGCGTCGTGGACGACCTGGGCGAAGTCCTCGTCCTCCCAGTCGCGGCGCGCGAAGCCGATGAGCGAGAAGCCCGGTGGCAGCAGACCGCGGTTGGCCAGGTCGTAGACGGCGGGCATCAGCTTTTTACGGGACAAATCGCCCGTGACGCCAAAGATCACCAGGCCCGACGGCCCCGCGATGCGCGGGAGCCGTCGGTCCTGTGCGTCACGGAGCGGGTTGGCTCCGGGAACACCAGACAAGGTGGTCAGCCCTTCGAAGGAGCGAGGCGCTCGAGCTCGGCCTCGGTCGACTTGAGCAGGTCGTTCCAGGCGGCCTCGAACTTCTCGACACCCTCGTCCTCGAGCAGCTGGACGACCTCGTCGTAGCTGACACCGAGGTTCTTGATCGCGTCGAGGTCGGCGCGCGCCTGGTCGTAGCCACCGGCGACGGTGTTGCCGGTGATGTCACCGTGGTCGGCCACGGCGTCCAGCGTCGCCTCCGGCATGGTGTTGACCGTGTTCGGGGCGACGAGGTCGTCGACGTACAGGGTGTCCTTGAGGGACGGGTCCTTCACGCCGGTGGAGGCCCACAGCGGACGCTGCTTGTTCGCGTGCGCCTTGTCGAGGGCGTCCCAGCGCTCACCGGCGAAGACCTCCTCGTACGCCTCGTAGGCCAGACGCGCGTTGGCCAGGGCGGACTTGCCCTTCGCGGCCTTCGCCTCGTCGCTGCCGATCGCGTCCAGGCGCTTGTCGATCTCGGTGTCCACGCGGGACACGAAGAACGAGGCGACCGAGTGGATCTCGGAGAGGTCCAGGCCTGCCGCCTTCGCCTTCTCCAGGCCCGCCAGGTAGGCGTCCATGACCTCGCGGTAACGCTCCAGCGAGAAGATCAGGGTCACGTTGACGCTGATGCCCCGCCCGATGGTCTCGGTGATGGCCGGCAGACCGGCCTTCGTCGCCGGGATCTTGATGAGCGTGTTCGGGCGGTCCACCAGCCAGGCCAGCTGCTTGGCCTCGGCGACCGTGGCCAGGGTGTTGTGGGCCAGCCGCGGGTCGACCTCGATGGAGACCCGGCCGTCCTGGCCCTCCGTCGCGTCGAAGACCGGGCGCAGGATGTCGGCGGCGTCCCGGACGTCCGCCGTCGTGATCATGCGGATGGCTTCCTCGACGGTGACCTTGCGGGCGGCGAGGTCGGTGAGCTGCTGGTCGTAACCGTCACCCTGCGAGATCGCCTTCTGGAAGATCGAGGGGTTGGTGGTGACACCCACGACGTGGCTCTGGTCGATCAGCTCGGCCAGATTGCCGGACGTGATCCGCTTGCGCGACAGGTCGTCCAGCCAGATCGCCACGCCCTCGTCGGAGAGGCGCTTGAGTGCGTCTGTCATGAGAAATGCATCTCCTACTTGTCTTTGACCGCGTCAGCGCGCAGCGGAGGCGATAGATTCCCGGGCGGCTTCCGCCACGTGCGCGGCGGTGAAGCCGAACTCGCGGAAGAGGACCTTGGCGTCGGCGGACGCACCGAAGTGCTCCAGCGAGACGATCCGGCCGGCGTCGCCCACATACCGGTGCCAGGTGAGGCCGATGCCCGCTTCGACGGCGACCCGGGCCTTCACGGACGGCGGCAGCACGCTGTCCTTGTACGCCTGGTCCTGCTCCTCGAACCACTCGACACACGGCATCGAGACCACACGGGTCGGCACACCGGCCGCCTGGAGCTCGTCACGGGCCTCGACGGCGAGCTGGACCTCGGAGCCCGTGGCGATCAGAACGGCCTGGGCCTCGCCGCCCTCGGCGTCGAAGAGCACGTAACCGCCCCTGGCCGCGTTCTCGTCGGCCGGGTAGGTGGGCAGGCCCTGGCGCGACAGCGCCAGGCCGTGCGGGGCGCTCCTGCCGTAGTCCTTCTTGCCGCGCTTGAGGATCTCGCGCCAGGCGACGGCCGTCTCGTTGGCGTCGGCCGGGCGGACGACGTTCAGACCCGGGATGGCGCGCAGCGAGGCGAGGTGCTCGACCGGCTGGTGGGTCGGGCCGTCCTCGCCGAGACCGACCGAGTCGTGCGTCCAGACGTACGTCACCGGCAGGTGCATCAGCGCGGAGAGGCGGACGGCGTTGCGCATGTAGTCGGAGAACACCAGGAAGGTGCCGCCGTAGACGCGGGTGTTGCCGTGCAGCGCGATGCCGTTCATGGCCGCGGCCATGGCGTGCTCGCGGATGCCGAAGTGGATCGTCCGGCCGTACGGGTCGGCCTCGGGCAGCGGGTTGCCGGCCGGGAGGAACGACGACGTCTTGTCGATCGTGGTGTTGTTCGAGCCCGCGAGGTCGGCGGAGCCGCCCCACAGCTCGGGGATGACCCCGCCGAGCGCCTGCAGGACCTTGCCGGAGGCGGCACGCGTGGCGACCCCGTGGCCGGCCTCGAAGACCGGGAGGTGCTCCTCCCAGCCCGCGGGCAGCTCGCCCGCGGCGATGCGGTCGAAGGAGGCGGCGCGCTCCGGGTCGGCGGTGCGCCACTCGGCGAAGGACTTCTCCCACTCGGCCCTGGCCTCGCGGCCGCGGTCCAGTGCCTCACGCGTGTGCGCGATGACCTCGTCGGAGACCTCGAAGGTCTTCTCCGGGTCGAAGCCGAGCACCCGCTTGGTGGCCGCGATCTCGTCGTCGCCGAGCGCCGAGCCGTGCGCGGCCTCGGTGTTCTGGGCGTTCGGGGCGGGCCAGGCGATGATCGAGCGGGCCGCGATGAACGACGGGCGCTCCGTCTCGGCCTTGGCGGCCTGCAGCGCCCGGTAGAGGCCCTCGGGGTCCAGGTCGCCGCTGGGCAGCTGGTCCACGCGCTGGACGTGCCAGCCGTAGGACTCGTAACGCTTCAGGGTGTCCTCGGAGACCGCGGTCTCCGTGTCGCCCTCGATCGAGATGTGGTTGTCGTCCCACAGGAGCACCAGGTTGCCCAGCTTCTGGTGGCCGGCCAGCGAGGACGCCTCCGCGGAGATGCCCTCCTGGAGGCAGCCGTCACCGGCGATCACCCAGATGGTGTGGTCGAACGGGGAGGTGCCGGGGGCCGCCTGCGGGTCGAAGAGACCGCGCTCGTAACGGGCGGCCATCGCCATGCCCACGGCGTTGGCGACACCCTGGCCCAGCGGGCCGGTCGTCGTCTCGACACCGGTGGTGTGGCCGTACTCGGGGTGGCCCGGCGTCTTGGAGCCCCAGGTGCGGAAGGCCTTGAGGTCGTCCAGCTCCAGGCCGTAACCGGCAAGGTAGAGCTGGATGTACAGCGTCAGGCTGGAGTGGCCCGCGGACAGCACGAACCGGTCGCGTCCGGTCCATTCCGCGTCCGCCGGGTCATGGCGCATCACCTTCTGGAAAAGGGTGTACGCGGCAGGAGCGAGGCTCATCGCCGTACCCGGGTGGCCGTTTCCGACTTTCTGTACGGCATCCGCGGCGAGGACGCGGACGGTGTCCACGGCCCGCTGGTCCAATTCGGTCCACTGGAGGTCTGTGGTGGTCGGCTTGGTGCTCACCCTGAGTCAGGGCTCCTCTCCACTGTTCGTAAACCGGTGACTGGTTACGCACCGGGCATTGTCGAGCCTACCCCCGTCACAAGGCCCTACTTCTGCCCTTTCCACAGTGCGGGCGACCTGCGGAGTTCGCCTCCCGTATGAGCGCCGCCGTTCACTTCTGCGCCACCCCAACACGACCCACCCCCGCGAAGAGCGGTGTATGCCCAACGTCTACAGTGGTCTGGTTCGCGCAAGTCTTCACCGGGCCCCAGGCCCGGAGCTTGCTGGGATTTCTCTGTCAGGGGTGTGCGTGACGGCCGTCGAGTCCCGACCCGCAGGGGTCGCCTTGACTCCGAGCCCAGGGGGCCATCGCCCGTCCGGGGCCCGTATCAAGGCATTCGTGGCTCTTACCAAGCCGCGCATCATCGAGCTGCTGCTGATCACCACCGTTCCGGTGATGTTCCTCGCCGCTCAGGGCGTGCCCGATCTTTGGCTCGTGGTCACCACCACCATCGGCGGATATCTCTCCGCGGGCGGCGCCAATGCGCTCAACATGTATATCGACCGTGACATCGACGCGCTGATGGACCGCACGTCCCAGCGCCCGCTGGTCACCGGCATGGTGAGCCCCCGGGAGTGCCTCGCCTTCGGAATCGCCCTCGGGGTCATTTCCACGGTCTGGTTCGGGCTGCTCGTCAACTGGCTCTCCGCCGCTCTCGCTCTCGGCGCACTCCTGTTCTACGTCGTCGTGTACACGATGCTGCTGAAGCGCCGCACCTCGCAGAACATCGTCTGGGGCGGAATCGCCGGCTGCATGCCGGTACTCATCGGCTGGTCCGCGGTGACCAATTCGATGTCCTGGGCCGCGGTCATTCTTTTCGCCGTCATCTTCTTCTGGACGCCGCCTCACTATTGGCCGCTTTCGATGAAGGTCAAGGACGACTACGCCCGGGTCGGTGTGCCGATGCTCCCGGTCGTCGCCTCCAACCGGGTGGTGGCCCGTCAGATCGTCGCCTACAGCTGGGTGATGGTGGGCGTCTCGTTGCTGCTGACCCCGCTGGGCTACACCGGCTGGTTCTACACGGCCGTCGCCCTCCTGGCCGGAGGCTTCTGGCTCTGGGAGGCACACGGTCTGCAGAACAGGGCGAAGGCCGGTGTCACCGGCGCCAAGCTCAAGGAGATGCGACTGTTCCACTGGTCCATCACCTACGTCTCGATCCTCTTCGTCGCCGTCGCGGTGGACCCCTTCCTGAGGTAGTCCCGCACGCACCGGAGCTCCGCCGACGGGCGGGGGACGTGGCCGATGCCACGCCCCCCGCCCGTCGCCAGTCGATCTACGCGTCGGTAGCATCCTGTTCATGGCAGAGACGGCAGAGCCTCAGAACCGGCAGACGGACGACAGCAAGCACGCGGCCCGCGCGGAGCGCAGGGCCACGAAGCTCGCCAAGCAGATCGGCGCCTTCGCCAAGGCGCACGGCGGCGCCGAGGGGCAGCTCGCCCACCTCGGCCAGATGGGCACCCGCATCGTGCTGGTCGGCGAGGACGGCGGCTGGGGTGACCTGGTCGCACCCTCCTACGCCGTCGCCGAGAGCGCCGCACAGAAGGCGGGCCTCACGGTTCACGAGGACTTCGACGGCGAACTCGCGGCCAAGGTCCGCACCGGTCCCTACGAGTGGTCCCGCATGGCGGGCATCCAGGTCGGCGGCCCGTCCAACGACACCACCTGAGGCGCTCAGGACGAGCGCCTGCGAGCACGGCCGTGCCCCCGTCCGGTCTTCCGGACGGGGGCACGGCCGTGCTGCGGGAGCCGCTTGTGTTCAGCGCGCGGCGGCGGGCTCCGGCAGGTCGCCCGCCGCCGGCACGGTAACGCCCGCGACGGCCGCCGCCGGGCGCTCGCGCAGCGACAGCAGCAGGCGCAGCACCGCGATCCACAGCAGGGCCGAGCCGAACATGTGGAGGCCGACCAGGACCTCCGGTACGTCGCTGAAGTACTGCACGTACCCGATGGCGCCCTGCGCCGCCAGCACGACCAGCAGGTCACGGGCGCGGGCCCGGGTGTCGTCGGGGGCGTCGACGACGCGCAGGGCGAACCACACCGCGACGGCCAGAGCGCAGACGACCCAGGCGGCGATGGCGTGGATGTGTGCGGCGGCGCTCCAGTCCCAGGGCATGCGCGGCACGTCGCTGCTGTCCCCGGCGTGCTTGCCGGACCCGGTCACGGTGGTGCCGAGCACGATCAGGACGGCCGTGGCGGCGACGACGGCCCAGGCCAGCTGTCGCACCGGGCGCGGGGCGCGCGGGCGGCGCACGCCGTCGCCCTCGCCGATCCGCACCCAGGTGATCACGGCCACCGTGAGCAGACAGTTGGCGAGCAGGAAGTGGCCGGCCACCGACCACGGGTTGAGGCCGGCCCAGACCGTGATCCCGCCGATCACGGCGTTCCCCATCACCAGCCAGAACTGCGACCACGCCAGGCGGGTGAGACCGCGCCGGCGGGGCTTCAGGGAGCGGGCCGCGATGATCGCCCAGCCGACCGCGGCCGACAGGACGTAGGTGAGCATCCGGTTGCCGAATTCGATGGCGCCGTGCAGGCCCTGCTCCGGGGTGGCGAAGAGGCTGTCGTCGGTGCACTTGGGCCAGGTGTCGCAGCCGAGACCGGAACCGGTCAGCCTGACCGCGCCGCCGGTGACGATGATGAACACGGTCATCGCGACCGCGGTGAGCGCGGCACGCCTGGCCGTCTTCACCGACGGGGTCCAGCGCTTGGCGATGTAGGAGATGGGGGTTTCCACGCGGACCATCGTAGGCAACGGCTTGTGCATGTTTTCACGAGGGGTGACCCGTTACCGGATGACCTGGGGCGACAGCGGTGGGCCGCCGGCCCCCGGTCACTCCCAGCGGAAGAACCGCGCCGCCGCGCCCAGCCCCAGCACCGCCCAGGCCGCCAGGACCGCGGCGTCGCCCCAGGGCATCGCCGCGCCGTGCTGGAGGACGTCCCTGAGTCCGCCGGACAGCGCCGAGATCGGCAGCAGCCCCAGGACCGACTGCGCCGCGTCCGGGAACGTGTCCAGCGGCACGATGACCCCGCCGCCGACCAGCAGCAGCAGGAAGACCAGGTTGGCCGCCGCCAGGGTGGCCTCGGCCTTCAGCGTCCCGGCCATCAGCAGCCCGAGCCCCGAGAAGGCCACGGTGCCCAGCACCAGGAGCAGCAGCACGGCGAGCGGGTTCCCCTCGGGCGACCAGCCCAGGGCGAAGGCGATCACCGTCAGCAGGACGATCTGCAGCACCTCGGTGACCAGTACGGAGAGCGTCTTCGCCGTCATCAGGCCCCAGCGGGGCAGAGGAGAGGCGCCCAGCCGCTTGAGCACTCCGTAGCGCCGTTCGAAACCGGTCGCGATGGCCTGGCCCGTGAAGGCCGTGGACATCACCGCGAGCGCGAGGACACCGGGCGCCAGGAAGCCGACCGGTTCGCCCGCACCCGTGTCGACGATGTCGACCGCGCTGAACAGGACGAGCAGCAGCGTCGGGATGACCACCGTCAGCAGCAGCTGCTCGCCGTTGCGCAGGAGCATCCGCGTCTCCAGCGCGGCCTGCGCGGCGATCATGCGGGGGAGTGGTGCCGCGCCGGGGCGCGGGGTGTACGTACCGGCGCTCATGCGCGCAGCTCCTTGCCGGTCAGTTCCAGGAAGACGTCCTCGAGGGTGTGCCGTTCCACCGCGATGCCGTCCGGCATCACGCCGTGCTGGGCGCACCAGGAGGTGACGGTCGCCAGCAGTTCCGGGTCGATCCGCCCGGTGATGCGGTACGCGCCGGTGGTCAGCTCGGCCGCCTCGCTGCCGTCGGGCAGTGCCTTCAGCAGCGAGCCGAGGTCCAGACCGGGGCGACCGGTGAAGCGCAGGGTGTTCTCGGCACCGCCCCGGCACAGCCGCTCCGGACTGCCCTGCGCGATGACCCGCCCCGCGTCGATGACGGCGACGTCGTCGGCCAGCTCCTCCGCCTCGTCCATGAAGTGCGTGGTGAGGACGACGGACACCCCGTCGGTGCGCAGCTCCCGGATCAGGTCCCACGTCGAGCGGCGGGCCTGCGGGTCGAGTCCCGCGGTCGGCTCGTCCAGGAAGACCAGCTCGGGACGGCCGACGACGGCCATGGCCAGTGCGAGGCGCTGCTGCTGGCCGCCGGAGAGCCGGCGGTAGGCGGTCCGGCCGCAGCTGCCGAGTCCGAGGCGTTCGACGAGGGCGTCGACGTCCAGCGGATGGGCGTGGAGCTTCGCCATGTGGCGCAGCATCTCCTCGGCGCGTGCGCCGGAGTAGACACCGCCGGACTGCAGCATCACGCCGATGCGGGGGCGGAGCGCGGCGGCGTCCGCGACCGGGTCGAGGCCGAGGACCCGTACGGTCCCCTCGTCCGGCCGGCGGTAGCCCTCGCAGGTTTCGATCGTGGTGGTCTTGCCGGCGCCGTTGGGGCCGAGGACCGCGGTCACGGCGCCTGCCGCGACCGCCAGATCGAGGCCGTCGACCGCCGTCTTGTTGCCGTACCGCTTGACAAGGCCCCTGGCCTGCACGACGGGCTCGCTGCTCATGGCGGGCAAGTCTAGGCTGGCCGCCCGGCGGCCCGGCGCGCCGGGTTCCCGCTGCTCCCCGAAGCGCCGGTCCGGCCCGGTGACCGGCCGGTCCGGAGCGCGGAGACCTGCTGTGATCGCCTGTTTCCGCAGGTCAACTTAGGTCTGCCTAAGTGATGAAGGGCACCGTGCCCGCCTCCGGGGCGGGTTGTCACGCCCGGAGGAATTACGCAACAATGGCGTTGTGAAATACGTTGGCGAGGCTCCTCAGGAGGAACTCGCGACCGGTGAGCGCTCGACGCGCAACCGGGTCGCGCGCTCCATCCTGGACCACGGCCCGTCCACCGCCGCCGACCTGGCGAAACGCGTCGGCCTGACCCAGGCCGCGGTTCGCCGCCACTTGGACGCCCTCGTCTCCGACGACGTGGTCGAGGCCCGCGAACAGCGGGTGTACGGGGCGCGGACCCGTGGCCGCCCGGCCAAGGTCTTCGCCCTCACCGACTGCGGCCGGGACGCGTTCGACCAGTCCTACGACAAGCTCGCCGCCGACGCGCTGCGCTGGATCGCCGACACGGCGGGGGGCGAGGCGCTCGTCGCCTTCGCCCGCGCCAGGATGGCGGCCCAGTCCGAGAGGTACCGCGCCGTGGTCGAGGCCGCGGGCCCCGAGGCACGCACCGAGGCTTTGGCCAAGGCCCTGTCCGCCGACGGGTACGCTGCTACGGCTCGTAGCGCGCCGGCCCCTCAGCAGGGCGAGCAGCTCTGCCAGCACCACTGCCCGGTCGCGCACGTGGCCGAGCAGTTCCCGCAGCTGTGCGAGGCGGAGACGGAATTCTTCTCCAGCCTGCTCGGGACCCATGTGCAGCGTCTCGCCACCCTCGCCCACGGCGACGGAGTGTGCACGACGTTCGTTCCGCGCAGCAGCCCCACGGCACCACAGGCTTCACAGACCACCCATTCAGTATCTGCAAGTACGGCCGGGAGGAACCCCGCATGACGCTCCCCACGGAGACTGCCCACCCTGAGCTCGAGGGTCTGGGTACGTACGAATTCGGCTGGGCCGACTCCGACGAAGCAGGCGCGGCGGCGAAGCGCGGCCTGTCCGAAGCTGTCGTCCGCGACATCTCGGAGAAGAAGAACGAGCCGGAGTGGATGCTGAAGCTCCGCCTCAAGGGCCTCAAGCTGTTCGGCAAGAAGCCCATGCCGAACTGGGGCTCCGACCTGTCGGGCATCGACTTCGACAACATCAAGTACTTCGTGCGGTCCACGGAGAAGCAGGCGGAGTCCTGGGAGGACCTGCCCGAGGACATCAAGAACACGTACGACAAGCTCGGCATCCCGGAGGCGGAGAAGCAGCGCCTGGTCGCCGGTGTCGCCGCGCAGTACGAGTCCGAGGTGGTCTATCACCAGATCAACGAGGAACTCGAGTCGCAGGGTGTCATCTTCATGGACACCGACACCGCGCTCAAGGAGCACCCGGAGCTCTTCAAGGAGTACTTCGGCACCGTCATCCCCGTCGGTGACAACAAGTTCGCCTCGCTGAACTCCGCGGTGTGGTCCGGCGGTTCCTTCATCTACGTGCCGAAGGGCGTGCACGTGGAGATCCCGCTCCAGGCCTACTTCCGTATCAACACGGAGAACATGGGCCAGTTCGAGCGGACGCTGATCATCGTCGACGAGGACGCCTACGTCCACTACGTCGAGGGCTGCACCGCGCCGATCTACTCCTCGGACTCGCTGCACTCCGCGGTCGTCGAGATCATCGTGAAGAAGGGCGGCCGCTGCCGCTACACGACCATCCAGAACTGGTCGAACAACGTCTACAACCTGGTCACCAAGCGTGCCGTGGCGTACGAGGGCGCGACCATGGAGTGGGTCGACGGCAACATCGGCTCCAAGGTCACCATGAAGTACCCGGCCGTCTACCTGATGGGCGAGCACGCCAAGGGCGAGACCCTGTCCATCGCCTTCGCGGGCGAGGGCCAGCACCAGGACGCCGGCGCCAAGATGGTCCACATGGCGCCCAACACCTCTTCCAACATCGTCTCCAAGTCGGTGGCGCGAGGCGGTGGCCGCACCTCCTACCGCGGTCTCATCGAGATCGGCGAGGGCGCGCCGGGCGCCAAGTCCAACGTGCTGTGCGACGCGCTGCTGGTGGACACCATCTCCCGCTCCGACACCTACCCGTACGTCGACGTCCGCGAGGACGACGTGTCGATGGGTCACGAGGCGACCGTCTCCAAGGTCTCCGAGGACCAGCTCTTCTACCTCATGAGCCGCGGCATGACGGAGTTCGAGGCCATGGCGATGATCGTGCGCGGCTTCGTCGAGCCGATCGCGAAGGAGCTGCCCATGGAGTACGCCCTGGAGCTCAACCGGCTGATCGAGCTGCAGATGGAGGGCTCGGTCGGCTAGTACGCCCGCCGACCGCCTTCCCCCAGAGTCCTTGACTGAGAAAGCGAGCACTACGACAGCCATGGCTGAGGCTCAGAACATCCCCGCGGGCTCCACCACCGCCGGGTCCATCGCGGTGGCCGCGGAGTCCACCGTCGCCACGCGCATGAGCGCGCCCCCCTCCTTCGACGTCGCGGACTTCCCGGTCCCGCACGGTCGTGAGGAGGAGTGGCGCTTCACGCCGCTGGAGCGGCTGCGCGGCCTGCACGACGGCACCGCGGTCGCCACCGGTGACGGGGTCAAGGTCGTCGTCGAGGCGCCCTCGGGCGTCACGGTCGAGACCGTCGGCCGTGACGACGCCCGGCTGGGCAAGGCGGGCACCCCGGTGGACCGGGTCGCCGCCCAGGCGTACTCGTCCTTCCAGCAGGCCTCGGTGGTCACGGTCGCCAAGGAGGCCGTGCTCAGCGAGCCGGTCCGGATCACCGTGCACGGTGAGGGCGGCGTGGCCTACGGCCACCAGGTCATCGAGCTGGGCGCCTTCGCCGAGGCCGTCGTCGTCATCGACCACACCGGTGACGCCGTGCTCGCGGCCAACGTCGACTACGTCCTGGGCGACGGGGCGAAGCTGACCGTCGTGTCCGTCCAGGACTGGGACGACACCGCCGTCCACGTCGGTCAGCACAACGCGCTGGTCGGCCGCGACGCCTCCTTCAAGTCGATCATCGTGACGTTCGGCGGTGACCTCGTCCGGCTCCACCCGCGGGTCGCCTACGCCGCCCCGGGCGGTGAGGCCGAGCTCTTCGGTCTGTACTTCACCGACAAGGGCCAGCACCAGGAGCACCGCCTCCTGGTCGACCACAACACCCCGCACTGCAAGTCCAACGCGGTGTACAAGGGTGCGCTCCAGGGCGACGACGCCCACGCCGTGTGGATCGGTGACGTCCTCATCCAGGCCGCGGCTGAGGGCACCGACACCTACGAGATGAACCGCAACCTGGTTCTCACCGACGGTGCCCGTGTCGACTCCGTCCCGAACCTGGAGATCGAGACCGGTGAGATCGTCGGCGCCGGCCACGCCTCGGCGACCGGGCGGTTCGACGACGAGCAGTTGTTCTACCTGCAGTCCCGCGGTATCCCGGCCGAGGAGGCCCGCAGGCTCGTCGTGCGCGGCTTCTTCGCCGAGCTGGTCCAGCAGATCGGCCTGCCGGACGTCGAGGACCGGCTCCTCGACAAGATCGAGGCCGAGCTGAAGGCATCGGTCTGAGATGGCCTTCGTCAAAGTCTGTGCGCTGAGCGAGCTGGAGGACGACACCCCCAAGAGGGTGGAGCTCGACGGCACACCGGTGTCCGTCGTCCGCACCGAGGGCGAGGTGTTCGCGATCAACGACATCTGCTCGCACGCGAACGTCTCGCTCTCGGAGGGCGAGGTGGAGGACTGCGCGATCGAGTGCTGGCTGCACGGATCGAGCTTCGACCTCCGCACCGGCAAGCCGTCCGGTCTTCCCGCGACGCGCCCCGTCCCCGTATACCCCGTAAAGATCGAAGGGGACGATGTGCTCGTCTCCGTCACCCAGGAGTCCTGAGTCACCCATGGCAACGCTTGAAATCCGCGACCTGCACGTCTCCGTCGAGGCCGACAACGCCACGAAGGAGATCCTCAAGGGCGTCGACCTGACCGTGAAGCAGGGCGAGACCCACGCCATCATGGGCCCGAACGGGTCCGGCAAGTCCACCCTCGCCTACTCGCTCGCGGGTCACCCCAAGTACACGATCACGAGTGGCACGGTGACCCTGGACGGCGAGGACGTCCTGGAGATGTCCGTCGACGAGCGGGCCCGCGCCGGTCTGTTCCTCGCCATGCAGTACCCGGTCGAGATCCCCGGTGTCTCGGTCTCCAACTTCCTGCGCACCTCCGCCACCGCCGTCCGCGGTGAGGCCCCCAAGCTGCGGACGTGGGTGAAGGAGGTCAAGGAGACGATGGCCCAGCTCCAGATGGACCCCTCGTTCGCCGAGCGCAACGTCAACGAGGGCTTCTCCGGCGGTGAGAAGAAGCGCCACGAGATCCTCCAGCTGGAGCTCCTCAAGCCGAAGATCGCGGTCCTCGACGAGACCGACTCCGGCCTCGACGTCGACGCGCTCAAGACCGTCTCCGAAGGCGTCAACCGGGTGCGCGAGACCGGCGAGGTCGGCACCCTGCTGATCACGCACTACACACGCATCCTCAAGTACATCAAGCCCGACTACGTGCATGTCTTCGCCAACGGCCGTATCGCCGCTTCCGGCGGCGCCGAGCTCGCCGACACGCTGGAGAACGAGGGCTACGAGGCCTACACGAAAGGGGGCGCTTCCGCGTGACTGACGCCCGACAGGGGCTCTCCGGCCTCCTCGACACCGAGGCGATCCGCAAGGACTTCCCGATCCTGGACCGCACGGTCCACGACGGCAAGAAGATCGTTTACCTGGACAGCGCGGCGACCTCGCAGAAGCCGCGCCAGGTGCTCGATGCTCTCAACGAGTACTACGAGCGGCACAACGCCAACGTCCACCGCGGTGTGTACACGATCGCCGAGGAGGCCACCGCGCTGTACGAAGGCGCCCGCGACAAGGTCGCCGCCTTCATCAACGCACCCAGCCGCAACGAGGTGATCTTCACCAAGAACGCCTCGGAGTCGCTCAACCTCGTCGCCAACATGCTCGGCTGGGCGGACGAGCCCTACCGGGTGGACAGCGACACCGAGATCGTCACCACGGAGATGGAGCACCACTCCAACATCGTGCCGTGGCAGCTGCTCTCGCAGCGCACCGGCGCGAAGCTGAAGTGGTTCGGCATCACGGACGACGGCCGGCTCGACCTGTCGAACATCGACGAGATCATCACGGAGAAGACGAAGATCGTCTCCTTCACCCTGGTCTCCAACATCATGGGCACGGTCAACCCGGTCGAGAAGATCATCCGCCGTGCCCAGCAGGTCGGCGCGCTGGTCTGCATCGACGCCTCGCAGGCCGCCCCGCACATGGTGCTCGACGTGCAGGCGCTGCAGGCCGACTTCGTGGCCTTCACCGGTCACAAGATGGTCGGCCCGACGGGCATCGGTGTGCTCTGGGGACGGCAGGAGCTCCTCGAGGACCTGCCGCCGTTCCTCGGCGGTGGCGAGATGATCGAGACCGTGTCGATGCACTCCTCGACGTACGCCCCCGCGCCGCACAAGTTCGAGGCGGGTACGCCCCCGATCGCGCAGGCCGTCGGCCTCGGCGCGGCCGTGGACTACCTCTCCTCGATCGGCATGGAGAACATCCACCGCCATGAGCAGGCCATCACCGAGTACGCGGTGCGCCGGCTCCTGGAGGTCCCCGACCTGAGGATCATCGGTCCGGCGACGGCCGAGGACCGCGGGGCGACGATCTCCTTCACGCTCGGCGACATCCACCCCCACGACGTGGGCCAGGTGCTCGACGAGCTGGGCATCGCCGTCCGGGTCGGACACCACTGCGCGCGGCCGGTCTGCCTGCGGTACGGAATTCCTGCGACGACGCGAGCGTCGTTCTACCTGTACTCCACGCCCGCCGAGGTCGACGCCCTGGTGGACGGGCTGGAGCACGTGCGGAACTTTTTCGGTTAGACGGCAGAGGGTTGACTGGTGAAGCTTGATTCCATGTACCAGGAAGTGATCCTGGACCACTACAAGCACCCCCACGGGCGTGGCCTGCGGGACGGCGACGCCGAGGTGCACCACGTCAACCCGACGTGCGGCGACGAGATCACGCTCCGCGTGAAGTACGACGGCGAGACCATCGCCGACGTCAGTTACGAGGGCCAGGGCTGCTCCATCAGCCAGGCCAGCGCCTCCGTGCTCAACGAGCTGCTGGTCGGCAAGGAGCTCGGTCAGGCGCAGAAGATCCAGGAGACCTTCCTGGAACTGATGCAGTCCAAGGGGCAGCTGGAGCCGGACGACGAGATGGAGGAGGTGCTGGAGGACGCGGTGGCGTTCGCCGGTGTCTCCAAGTACCCGGCCCGGGTCAAGTGCGCGCTGCTGAGCTGGATGGCGTGGAAAGACGCGACGGCGCAGGCGCTGTCCGAAGGGAAGACGGCATGAGCGAGAACGAGACCCTCACCACCAAGCCGGCCTCCGAGGAGGAGGTGCGCGAGGCGCTGTACGACGTGGTCGACCCCGAGCTGGGGATCGACGTGGTCAATCTGGGCCTGATCTACGGTATCCACGTCGACGACGCGAACATCGCGACGCTCGACATGACGCTGACGTCCGCGGCCTGTCCGCTGACCGACGTCATCGAGGACCAGGCGAAGTCCGCCACCGACGGCATCGTCAGCGAACTGCGGATCAACTGGGTCTGGATGCCGCCGTGGGGTCCGGACAAGATCACCGATGACGGCCGCGAGCAGCTTCGCGCGCTCGGCTTCAACGTCTGATCCGTCCGCGTCGAGAACGGCCCCCGGCACTCGCCGGGGGCCGTTCTCGCGTGGTCGAGGTGCGCGGCGGACGCCACGGCCTGCGGCTTTTGCCAGCCGGTGTCCCCGCGGCCGGCAGGCCGCGGGGACACCGGCCACGCCCGGTGCCGGTTTTGGGCCGGACGGGCCACCACAGGGGACGCCGTTCCCGGACGGAGCCCATGGCGAGACCCGGCACAGGGCTCACAGGGCTGCCGGCATAAGGACCCGGCCGGGGGCACGACGGCGGCCGTGCGCGGGATCACCCGGCGGTCACCCGGCGGTCACCACCGTGGGGCGGCGCTCCCGTACGGCGGTGCCGTCGGGTCCTGCTGCGGTACGCCCGCCGCCTCGGCCAGTACCGGGCCCAGGTTCTCCGTCCGTATCCGCCGGTCGACGTAGAGCAGGCCGGTCACCAGTTGCGGGAACGTCGTCGAGATGATCTGGCTGATCAGCTGCCCCAGCAGGGTCGCGATCAGGTAGCCGCTCATCGCGACCATCACCGCCGCGGGGCTCGGGTCCTCGTCCAGCGACGCTGTCCCGATCATGCCGGGGAACAGGCCGAGGATCGAGAACGGCATCTGGATGACGTAGCCCGCCACACCCGCCATCAGACCGGCCAGCAGCATGATGCCGAAGATCCGCCACCAGTCGCCGCGCACCAGCTGGGACGAGCGGCGCAGGGCGGCGACGGGCCGCTGGCCCTCGAAGACCACGGCCGCCGGTGCCAGGCAGACCTTTATCCAGAGCCAGACCGCCAGTGGCCCGGTGAGCAGCGCGCCGAGGACACCCAGCGTGATGGCGACGCCGGCGCCGCCGTCACTGTCCATGGTGACGAGGCTGATGATCACCGCGACGAAGGCCGCCATGAGGAGCACTACGGGCACGAGGGCGAACAGGGCGGTGAGGATCAGGGTGCCGATCACCGGAACGACCCGGGTCCAGGCCCTGCGCCAGACCGTCGCCAGGGTGATGGGCCTGCCCAGGACCGCCTCCTGCAGCACGGTCGGGACCGCCGCGTACATCAGGCCGGAGACGATCGCCATGGCGGCGATGCCCAGCAAGGCGAGGAGACAGCCCGCGAGCACGAGCGGGACGACGTCCGAGGACGAGGCCCCCTCGCCGTAGTCGAGGGAGACCACCCGTTCCAGGTGGCCGGAGACCGCGGAGTAGGCGGCGGCCACCGCCGCCGCCATGAGGAGCGCGGCGCCGCCGTAGAGGGCGGCGGCCAGGCCGAACAGCTGCTTCCCGTACCTGCCCATCGTCGAGAACGCCCCGCCCAGTACGTCCCCCAGCCTCAGCGGGGCGAGCGGTATCACCCCCGGCTTCGGCGGCGGCACCCAGCCGCCCCACCCCGGCGGCCCCCCGTACGGGCTTCCGCCGTACGCGCCCCCGTAGGCGCCCCCGCCCCACCCTGCGTCCTGCGCCACCACTGCTCCGTTTGCTCGTATCGTCCGGTTGTCATCCGGTCCTACCGGTGCGGACACCGTAGCGTCCCGGAGCGGGGCTGAATCCCGCCCTTACCGGCCACCGCCGGGCCACGCGCGCGTTGTGTACGACCGTACGCAACGTTGTGTACGCTTGTACGCATGGGATACGGAATGCTGGCCGCGGCCATCGCGGCGGAGGTGGCCGGGACGACGGCCATGAAGTACAGCGAGGGATTCACCCGGCTGTGGCCCTCGCTCATCACGGTCGCGGGCTATGTACTGGCCTTCGCGCTGCTGGCCCAGACCCTGAAGACGCTGTCGATCGGCACCGCCTATGCCATCTGGGCGGGGGCGGGCACCGCGGCCGTCGCCGCGATCGGCATCCTCTGGATGGGCGAGTCCGCGGGCCTCGCCAAGCTGGCCGGCATCGCGCTGGTCGTCGCGGGGGTCGTGGTCCTCAATCTCGGAGGAGCCCACTGATGGTCCGGCGGCACGACCCCGAGCGCCGCGAGCGCATCATCGACGCGGCCATCCGCGTCGTCGCGGACCGGGGCATCGCAGGGCTCAGCCACCGCACCGTGGCCGCCGAGGCCGACGTGCCGCTCGGCTCGACGACGTATCACTTCGCCTCGCTCGACGAACTGCTGGTGGCGGCCCTGCGCCGGTGCAACGAGAGCTTCTCGCGGACGGTGCGGGAGAGCCCGTACTTCTCCGATCCCACGGTCCCGCTCGCCGATGAGCTGACCCGGCTGATGGGGGAGTGGTTCGCGGCAGGGCGCGGGCCGCTGGCGCTGGAGTACGAGCTGTACCTCGCGGCCCTGCGCCGGCCTGCCCTGCGGCCGGTCGCATCCGAGTGGGCCGACGCGCTCGCCGACCTGATCGCCGACCGCACCGACCGGGCCACGGCGCGGGCACTCGCGGCCCTGCTGGACGGGATCAGCCTCCAGGCGCTGCTCACCGGGGGCGACTTCGACCCGGAGTACACAAGGGAGATGCTCGCCCGGGTCGCGGACGGGGCGGACCGCCGGGGCCGGGCGGGTGGGTGACCCGCCGAGGGGCCGCCGGCGCCACCGTTCTCCGAGGCGGCCGGAGAGGACCGGCCTCCGGCAGCTGAGACCGGTTCGCCCGCGCGGGGCCCGGACGGTTAGGTTTCTGTTCATGACCGACACGACTTCCCAGGGCTCCGCCCGCACCACCGGCGCCGTCGCCGCCGGCCTCGCCACCATCGCCGGTGACGGCACCGTCCTCGACACCTGGTTCCCCGCCCCCGAGCTCGTCGCCGGCCCCGGCCCGGCCGGGACGCAGCGCCTGTCCGCCGACGAGGCGGTGAACCGGCTCGGCGAGGGCGCGGCGAAAGCCCTCGGCGTGGACGCGCGCCGAGGGGTGGAGGTCGTCGCCGTGTCCACGGTCATCTCCTCGCTCGACGACAAGCCGCTCGACGCGCACGACACCTACCTGCGGCTGCACCTGCTCTCCCACCGTCTCGTCCAGCCCCACGGGCAGAACCTCGACGGCATCTTCGGCTTCCTCGCCAACGTCGCCTGGACCTCGCTGGGCCCGGTCGCCGTCGACGATCTGGAGAAGGTCCGGCTCAACGCCCGCGCCGAGGGCCTGCACCTCCAGGTCACTTCGGTGGACAAGTTCCCCCGGATGACGGACTACGTCGCGCCCAAGGGCGTCCGCATCGCCGACGCCGACCGGGTCAGGCTCGGGGCCCACCTGGCCTCGGGCACGACCGTGATGCACGAGGGCTTCGTCAACTTCAACGCGGGCACCCTCGGCACCTCCATGGTGGAGGGCCGCATCTCCGCGGGCGTCGTCATCGGCGACGGCTCCGACATCGGCGGCGGCGCGTCCACCATGGGCACGCTGTCCGGCGGCGGCAAGGAGCGCATCGCCATCGGGCAGCGCTGCCTGATCGGCGCCGAAGCGGGCATCGGCATCGCGCTCGGCGACGAGTGCGTCGTCGAGGCCGGGCTGTACGTCACGGCCGGCACCCGGGTCACGATGCCGGACGGCCAGGTCGTCAAGGCCCGGGAGCTGTCCGGCGCGTCGAACATCCTCTTCCGCCGCAACTCGGTCACCGGCGCCGTCGAGGCCCGCCCGAACAACGCGGTGTGGGACGGGCTCAACGACGTACTGCACAGCAACGACTAGTCGGTAGCGGCGAGGAACTCCTCGTGCACGTCCCGCGGCCCGCCGGCCGCCTCGCGTCCGGCGGGCCGCAGCGGTTCACGGACGCCCGGAAGGGCGGCGGGTGGTGCGGCTGAAGGATCTGACGGTCCGGCATGACCGAACGAACCGGCGGCGAACCGTCCCAGGGGTGGAGCACGCGGCATGCGCGTACGCAGGACGATCCCGGTGTCCGTGCTCACGGCGGCCGTACCGGCACTGTCCGGCTGCGCCGGCTTCCTCGTCCCCGCGGGCGAGGGGGAGCCGGGCCCGGACACCGGCCCCGCAGGCGCGGCACGGCCGTCCCCGCCCGTGACCGCCCCGGAGGCCGGGGCCACGACAGGCGCGCCCGCCCAGGGCACGCCCGGCCCCGCGGCGTCGGGCGAGGGCTGCCCCGCCTCCGGCGCGGCCGTGGAGACGGGACCCGTCGGGACGGCGGTGTTCCACCGTGCCGTCACGCTCACACTCACCAACTGCGGGAAGCCGCCCTGCCGCGTCCACGGCTGCCCGTCCGTCCGCGCGCTGGGCGACGACGGCGAGCGCATCCCCGTCCCGGTGAACGCGGGCGGATCGATGTTCGGCAACGACGAGGGGCCGGAGGAGATCATGCTGGAACCCGGCGCGAGCGTCAGGTCGACACTGGCCTGGGTCTCCACCGAGGAGGGCGGGGACCTCATCGAGGGCGACACCCTGGAGATCGCCGCCGCCCCGGACGCGGGGGCGCGTGTCCTCCCGCTGGAGGGCCACGACATGCGCCTGAGGGACGAGTTCGACACCACGGCCTGGCGGGCGGGGACGACCGGCCGACCGCCCTTGACCTCGAGTGCACTTGACATATGAGGGCGGGTCATCGGAGGCACACCGCGGGGGAGCGCCCGGAGAGGATCACCCATGCCGTCCGTGCGGTTCGACTCCCGCCCCGGCCTGGCCCGTCCCGATGCGGGTGCCGTCAAGGTCAGCACCCGGGACGTCGGCACCCCGGAGAGGCGGCGGCTGACGGTCGAGGCCGTCCGCGAGGCCTGGGGCAGCCGTGACAGGCCGATTCCCGGGCTCCTCTCGTACACCGTGCACAAGGGGGGAAGGACGGGAAGGCACCGCTCCACCACTCGCAGTGGTCCGGCGAGGAGGCGTACCAGGAGTTCGAGCGGAGCGGCCGTGACACGCGCGACGCGGGGATCGACGCGGCCGTTCCCGGTGTCGAGCGGGCCGGGCTGCACGCCTTCGAGCCGTACCGCTCCAGATCCATGGGGAGCGGCACCAGCGGGCCGGGCTGCGTCGTGATCGTCGGCGTCGGGTGCGCCGGGCCGGACCCCGCCCGGCAACGGGACCGGGTGGACGACGTGTTCGAGAGGCTGGAGCCCGAACCGGAACCGGCGCCCGGCGGTGTCCCCGCACACTTCCACGTCGGTACGGCGGGGAACCGTGTGCTCAACTACGCCGGGTGGGAGAGCGCGCAGGCACACATCGACGCGCTCGCAGGGGACGGGTGAGGGCGTCGGAACGGTGACGACGCGGTGGGAGCGGATCCAGCGCTTCCCGGGCGTGACCGGCAGCGGCGCGCACCGCCGCACCCCGGCGCTCGGCCTCGCAGCGGGCCTGTGGGAGAACCCGGGCGGCACGGGACGAAATACGTTTACGCTGGGGCCGCGGCCAGGACCCGTACACACCGGGCCGGACCGTCGCACACCACCCGCGCACGCCCCGAGGAGAACCCCCTGATGTCCGCAGAGCGCCCCTCCCTGCCGCCGGTGCGGCTGCACACCGAGGCCGAGCTGGCACGGGATGCGCTGGCCGCTCCGCTGCTCGCCCGCGCCGCCCGGCTGGCCCGCTGGGCGGGACCCGGGACCCGGGTCGGCGCCGGCGGCGAACTCGTCGACGCACAGCTGCCCGAGGCCGCCGAGCACCTCGGACTCGGCGACGACGAGGACGGCGTGGCGTACGCGAGTGAGGCGTGGCGTCTCGCGGTCGACACGGGGCTCGTCGACGTCGAGGACCCGCAGGGGACCGACGACGCCGACGAGGGCGGCGACGCGGAGGGCACCGTCACGGTCGGCGAGAACCTGGCCCTGCTGACCTCCGGCTCCCCGCAGGACGTCCTCGCGATCTGGCTCGACGGCCTGGAGGCCGTGCACGCGGACGCCACCGCCCCCGCCTTCGACGACTTCGCCGACCTCGTCAACGAGGACGGCAGCGTCGACTTCGACGCCCTGGACTGGGACCCGGAGGAGGAGGCCGAATTCCTTGACGGGGTGCTCGGCAACCTCTACCTGCTCACCCTCTCGGAAGCCGGACCCGCCGACGGCCCTGTGCCGTTGCCGGTCCTCGCCGCGTCCATGGTGGTGCCCGAGGAGATGGATGAGCCCACCGACGACGTCCTGGAGCAGGTGTCCGAGGCCATGATGCGGCTGGACGACCAGTTCCGGGTCCTCGAACCCATCGGGATCGTCGAATACCGGCCCGTGGACGAGACGTTGCTGGCCGAGGAGGGCGAGGAGGCGACCGGGCCCGCAGACGACGAGGACGTCACCCGCTACGGCATGGTGAAGCTGACCCCTCTCGGTCTCTACGGCGTCCGGGAGCGGATGCTGGAGGCCGGCGTGGACGCGCCGGCCGTCGGTGACCTCGCCGACAAGGGGGCTGACGCCCTCCTCGACGGCATCGCGTACTACCCCGAGGAGGCCGCACGCACCGAGGTCGGTCTGTGGCTCGGCCGGCGAGGGGCGGAGGGCGCGGAGGCCGCCGCGGCGGAACTCCTGGCCGCGGCACGCGGCGCCGACCGGCGCGCACCGCTGCGCAGGCTCCACTGCCAGCAGGCCCTCGCCCTGGTCGGGCCGGAGGCCGAGCCCGCGGTACGCGCGGTGCTCGGTGATCCCGAGCTCGGCGGCCTGGCGCGGGTCTGGCTCGCGGAGCGCGGCGCGGCGGACGTGCCGGCGCCTCCGGAGGCGATGATCTTCTGGCTCGCCGTGGACACCATCGCCGCGCAGCTGGACGCCGACGGCGACCTGGACGAGCTCCAGGAGCTGGTGGAGGGCCTCTCGGGGCAGCACAGCGGTTTCTTCGACGAGGCATGGCGGGTGGAGCACCCCGCGACGGCGGAGGTGCTCGAGGCCGTGGGGCGGCTGCACCGGGACCGGAGGATCTCCAAGGCCGCCCGCAAGGCGGCGTACAAGGCGCGGTCGCGCCGGAAGGACTGAGGTGCGGGCGCGGTCGCGCCCGGAGGGCTGAGGCGCGGGCCCAGCGGGGCCGTGGTGGGGAGGGCCCCGCCGCGGCAGGTGCCGGTCACGTCTGCGCCGGCACCGGCAACGACGGCCCGGACGACTCCACGGGTGGGAAGGTCCTCCTCGGCCTCGCAGCCGCCCGCGACGTCCTCGGCCGCGGCTGACCGCCCGGGGCGCAGCCGCCTCCACCGGCGAGGTGGAGGCGGCCTCGCCGTATCCGGCGTCTCGGCGTACCGACGGGTTTCGGTCAGATGTGGCCAGTTGCGGTCAGTGATTCGGGTGGACTTGTCCTGATCCGGGGACCGGGTTGAGGTACGGGCCCCCAGCACGCCGGGTGGTGTTCAGCTGGAGTTGGCGGGAGGGAGGGAACGTGATCACGCCAACCACTCGGTCATGTTGCACCAGGAGTCCGCGATGTCCTTCACCCGCAGGGAATTCACCAGATCGTCCGCTCTCACCGGCGCGGGCATCGCTCTCACCGGCGCCGTGGGGGCGCTGGCGACCGCCCCCGGCGCGCTGGCCGCCGACGACGCACGTCACGAGCACGGTGACGGGGGCCGCGGGCACGGACACGGCAAGGAACTGGGCTACGGCCCCTTGATCGACGACCCGAAGGGCATCCTCGCGCTGCCTGCCGGGTTCTCGTACCGGATCGTCACGCACAGTGGTGTCACCAAGCTGGAGAGCGGCGAGTTCACCCCCTCCAACCATGACGGCACGGCCGCCTTCGAAGGCCCTCGCGGCGTCACCCTCCTGGTCAACAACCACGAGCTGAGCGGAACCCGGGCCGGCTGGAAGTACCCCGTCCCGCTCACCGAGGGCCTCGTCTACGACCCGGTCGCGGCCGGTGGCTGCACCGTCGTGGAGACCCGCCGTGACGGCCGTACCGCCGAGTGGGTCGGCATCGCGGGTACGTCGACCAACTGCGCCGGCGGCAGCACGGAGTGGGGTACCTGGCTCACCTGCGAGGAGACCGAGGACAAGGCCGGCAAGAACGGTCTTCTCAAGGACCACGGCTACGTCTTCGAGGTCGACCCGTACGACAAGCGCGCCAATCGCGACCCGCGCCCCGTCAAGGCCTTCGGCCGGTACGCCCACGAGGCCGTCGTCATCGACCCGAAGCGGGGCCACGCCTACCTGACCGAGGACGCGTCCGGCCCCAACGGCCTGCTCTACCGCTGGGTCCCGCCGCACGGCTTCAAGCACGGCCGCGGCAAGCTGCGCACCCTCGCCGACGACGCCGGTGTCCTCCAGGCGGCCAAGTGCTTCGACAGGAGGGGCAGGTTCGTCGACGACCTGTCCCGTGCTGCGGAGGTCGGCACCGTCTACGGTGTGGACTGGGCCGACGTACCCGACCGTGACGCGAAGACGGTCTCGGTGCGCAAGCAGTTCACCGACGGCGAGGTCACCCGCGGCCGCAAGCTCGAGGGCATGTGGTGGGGCGACGGCGGCGCCTACTTCGTCTCCTCGTTCGCCCGGAGCGAGAGCCCCGTGGCGCACGACGGCCAGGTCTGGTTCTACGACCCCAAGCGCCGCACGATCACCCTCAAGGTCCTTCTCGGCGTCAATCCGGACCCGTCCGTGGACGGCGCCTTCGACGGACCGGACAACATCACCGTGTCCCCGTACGGCGGCATCGTCATCTCCGAGGACGGCAACGGGATCCAGCACCTCTTCGGGGCCACCGACAGCGGCCGCACCTACCCGATCGCACGGAACGACCTCAACGCCGGCACGGAGGACGACCCCTCCTACAGCGAGATCGCCGGGGTCACCTTCTCTCCGGACGGCAGGACGCTGTTCGCCAGCATCCAGAACCCCGGCATCCTGCTCGCCATCACCGGGCCGTGGAAGCGCCAGCCGGACAAGCGCTGACATCCGCGCGTACGGCACGCGGGCGCGGCGTTCCCCCGGAACCTCGCCGGGTACCGGGGGAACGCCGCACGCTGTCCGGAAGCGAGAACGGCCACACCTTCGGGGGTCTTTCCGGCGTGGCGCTCTGCCCGGGGCCCTTGCCGGAAGCGGGCAGGAGCACGGAACGGCCCGGGAGCCGCTGATTACGAATGCGGCACTACTGCCCCTCCGGAGCGGTCGGGCATGGCGTCGGGCGCTTACAGGGCGCATACTCGACCGTAATGAAACAGTCAGCCGGATCCCGGCGTCACCTGCCTTCCAGTCCCTTCAACCGCCCGGCCCAGGCGGCCCCACCGGTCGAATGCTTCGATGTGGGCGACAGGGTGTCGCACGACCAGTTCGGACTCGGCCGAGTCCTCGCTGTCGAGGGCGACAACGACGCAGTGCTCATCGACTTCTCGGGGCGACAGGGGAGGATCCTGAGCCCGTACTCCAAGCTGACCAAGCTCTGAGAAGGCGGACGAGCGCGCACAGCGTCCCACCGGAGGTCCTCCGGATCCGGGGCACCTGAGGGGAAACCCGTCGGGTGCCCCGGAAGCCGTTCCGGGGCACCCGCGAGCAGCGCTACAGGGCCTTCGAGGCGGGCTTGACCATGCCTCGGACGGTCCGTGACTTCACGAACTCGCCCATTGCGGTCATTTCCCATTCGCCGGAGAACTGCTTGATCAGCTTGGCCATCATCACGCCGGTCTGCGGTTCCGCGCCGGTCAGGTCGAAGCGGACCAGCTCCTCCCCGGTCGCCGCGTCGATCAGCCGGCAGTAGGCCTTGGCGACCTCGGTGAACTTCTGCCCGGTGAAGGAGTTGACCGTGAAGACCAGACCGGTCGCGTCGGCGGGGATCCGGCCGAGGTCCACGACGATCACCTCGTCGTCCCCCGCGCCCTCGCCCGTGAGGTTGTCACCGGAGTGCTTGATCGCGCCGTTCAGGATGGAGAGCTTGCCGAAGTAGCAGCTGTCCAGGTGATTGCGGTTGGGACCGAAGGCGATCACCGAGGCGTCGAGGTCGATGTCCTTGCCGCGGAACGCGGGCTCCCAGCCGAGGCCCATCTTGACCTGGGAGAGCAGCGGCCTGCCGCCCTTGACCAGGGACACCGTCTGGTTCTTCTGGAGGCTGACCCGTCCCTTGTCGAGGTTGATCTTGCCGGAGGGGGCGGGGGGCGCGGGCGGCGCCGGGGGTGCCGGCGGGGCGGTCCGGGGGTCCACGGGCGCGGCCGACGGCGGAGCGGCGGGTGCGGCGGCAGGGGCCGGGGGCGCGGCCGCGGCGGGCTCCTCGACCGACACGCCGAAGTCCGTGGCGATGCCGGCCAGCCCGTTCGCGTAGCCCTGGCCGACCGCACGGGCCTTCCAGGCGCCGTTGCGCAGGTAGATCTCGATGACCACCAGCGCCGTCTCACTGCCCAGCTGCGGCGGGGTGAAGGTGGCGAGTGCGCTGCCGTCGTCCGCGTTGCGCACGGTGGCGGTGGGCTCGATGCCCTGGAAGGTCTGGCCCGCGGCATCGGGGCTCGCTGTGACCACGATCTTCTCGATGCCCGGGGGGACCGCCGTGGTGTCCACCACGATCGCGTCGGGAGCGGACCCGCCGCCCGGGCGATAGCTCACCCCGGGGCCCGAGGGCTGGTTGTAGAAGATGAAGTCGTCGTCGGAGCGCACCTTGCCGTCGGAGGTGAGCAGCAGGCCCGAGACGTCGAGCCGCACGGGGGCGGCGACGTCCACCGCCACACGGGCGGCGGAGAGGGGGATGTTCGAGCCGGGGGTCATTGCGGTCATGCACGGGGTAACGAACGACCCGGCTTTGCCGTTCCCTTACCTTTGCGGACTTGCTCCGTACGGCTCAGCGGCCGCCCCGGGCCCGGTTGCGGGGGTGCTCGCGGGCGGTGCGCTCGTTGCCGTGTCTGTACGCACCCGTCCAGCGCGCCATGACGAGCTGGGCGTCGCCGGACGTCACTTCGGCCAGGAACCTGTCGGCCCGGCCGCCGCGCAGGGTCCCCGCGGGGCGGCCGTGGTGGGTGACGGTGACGCTCGCGTCATCGTGTCGCTCGTACTGGAATCCGGAAGGTTTCGGCATGGTCGTACAGTGCACGCCCCGCGGCATCGTGTCGCGCGGATATCCGGGCGGCCCGCGCCGGGCCCCGCCTTCCGCGGCCGGCCGTCGGCCCCCCGGCCGCGGGACGGGAGCCTCGTCAGCGGACCACGTCGAAGACGTTCTTCTGGAGCCCGTTGGCGTAGACCTCGTGCTCGACGAGTTCCAGCTTCTGGGCGTCCTTGTCCGTGGTGCTGAAGAGCCGCTTGCCCGCCCCGAGGAGGAGGGGGAAGACGAGCAGGTGGTAGCGGTCGATGAGGCCGGCGTCCGAGAGGTCCTGGTTGAGGGTGGCGCTGCCGTGGACGATGACCGGGCCGCCCTCGGTCTCCTTCAGCGCGGCGACGTCGTCGAGCGAGCGCAGGATGGTGGTCCGGCCCCAGCCCGGCACGAGGTCGTCGTCGTGAAGCGTGGTGGAGACGACGTACTTCGGCATGAGTCCGTAACCGGCGAAGTCCTCCATACCGGGCCACACCCGGCTGAACGCCTCGTAGCTGATGCGGCCCATCAGTATCGCGGTGGCCTCCTGCTGTTCCCGTTCCTTGATCTCGAACGCCTCGGGGAGGAACTCGACCTCCTTGAAGGTCCACCCGGAGTTCCGGTAGCCGGGTTCACCGCCCGGGGCCTCCACGACGCCGTCGAGCGAGATGAAGGCGGTGCTGATCAGAGTGCGCATCGGAGTTTCCTCGTGTCCGTGTCCAGGTCCCGCGGAGCCGACCGGTGCATGATGCTACGGCCGCTTTCGCGGTCGCGCCGCACCAGTCGTGATCCATGACCGGGAACCCGGGAGGAACTCGTCGGCCGCCACCCGCCCCGCTGCTCCGGCCGGGGCCCGGGCTCAGTAGGGCCAGATCGGCGGGTTCGTGACGAAGTGACCGCCGATGTGGGCGTGGTCGGGGTTCGCCGGGTCCAGCTCGCCGTGCTCGGCGACGAGTTTCTCCGCGTACTGCTCGGAGTCGTCCTGCGGGTCGTAGCCGAGGGAGCGGGCCGTGGTCAGGTCCCACCACAGACGGGTGTTGTCGGAGGAGCCGTAGACCACCGTGTGTCCGACGCCCTCGGCGGTGAGGGCCGCGTGGAAGAGGCGCGCTCCGTCGCCGGGGCTCATCCAGACGGACAGCATCCGCACCGACGTCGGCTCCATGAAACAGGAGCCGATGCGCACGGAGACGGTCTCCACGCCGTGCTTGTCCCAGTAGAACTGGGCGAGGTCCTCGCCGAAGGACTTCGACAGGCCGTAGAAGGTGTCGGGGCGGCGGGGGGTGCCGACCGGGATCAGCGGGTCCCCGTCGAGCGGACGCGGGGTGTAGCCGATGGCGTGGTTGGAGGAGGCGAACACGATGCGCTCCACGCCCTCCTCGCGCGCCGCCTCGTAGAGGTTGTACGTGCCCTCGATGTTCGAGCGCAGGATCTTGTCGAAGGAGGACTCCAGGGAGATGCCGGCCAGATGGACGACCGCGTCGGCACCCCGCACGGCTTCCCGCAGCGCGGTCCTGTCGCCGAGGTCGGCGGTGATCGCGTCGGGTTCGCCTTCGATGGGGGTGACGTCGAAGAGCCGGAGGTCGTAGCCGTACGCGGGAAGGAGGCCCCGCATCAGGGTGCCGAGGCCACCGGCGGCGCCGGTGAGGAGGACGGTGCGGGGAGCTGGCATGCGGGGATCTCCTCGGTGCGGGCGCGGGGCCGGGCGCGGTGTGCGCGGACGGGTGCGGTGCTGTGCTGCGTGGGACCGGACGTACGGACAGCAAGGTACGCGGGGCGCGTAGAAGTCACGCAACCGCCCAATGCCTCAAAATCATGGACGGCATTCACATGCGTGGACACGCTAAGAACTTGTGGCGGACCACGTCAAGTGTCGCCCGGGGGCGACCGGTTCGGCTCGGGTTCGGAGGATCGAGCCTTGACCGGCACCGCGCGGCTGCCTTAGCGTGGCAGTGTTCATGAATATGGACACCGATCATAATTGTGCACGCCTGGATCTGCTCAGGGAGCGCCCGTGACCTCAGCCCCCCTTGCCGCCCGACTCACCGATGTCGCCGGGCCGCTCTTCTTCCCCGTCACCGCCTACGGGCCGGACGGCGCCGTCGACCTCGACGTCTTCCGCGCACACGTGCGCAAGGGTGTCGACGCCGGTGCGGCAGCCGTCTTCGCCTGCTGCGGCACCGGTGAGTTCCATGCGCTGGCCCCGGAGGAGTTCCGGCTCGTCGTGCGGGCGGCCGTCGAGGAGACCGCGGGACAGGTGCCCGTCGTCGCGGGCGCCGGCTACGGCACGGCGCTCGCGGTCCGGTACGCGAAGCTCGCCGAGGAGGCGGGAGCGGACGGGCTCCTCGCCATGCCGCCCTACCTCGTCGTCGCCGGCCAGGAGGGGCTGCTGGCCCACTACACCGCCCTCGCCGCCGCCACCTCCCTGGAGACGGTCGTCTACCAGCGGGACAACGCGGTCTTCACCCCGGAGACCGTCGTCGCCCTGGCCCGGACCCCCGGGATCATCGGTCTCAAGGACGGCTACGGCGACCTCGACCTGATGCAGCGCATCGTCAGCGCCGTGCGCACCGGCCTGCCCGGCGGGGACTTCCTGTACTTCAACGGGCTCCCCACCGCCGAACTGACCGGGCCCGCCTACCGGGGTATCGGCGTCACGCTCTACTCCTCCGCCGTCTTCGCCTTCGCCCCCGACATCGCCCTCGCCTTCTACCGGGCGCTGGAGTCGGGCGACGACGGCCTGGTGAACGCGCTGCTCGACGGCTTCTACCGGCCGCTCGTCGAACTGCGGGCCAAGGGCCGCGGCTACGCGGTCTCGCTCGTGAAGGCGGCCGTCCGGCTGGAGGGCCTGGACGTGGGCCCGGTGCGCACCCCGCTCACCGAGCCCCCGGCCGAGCACATCGAGGAGCTGACCTCGATCATCGCGAACGGCCGGGCACTGCTGGAGAAGCACCACGCGGGGGAGGCGAAGTGAAGACCTCCGTCTTCCTGTACCCCTGGGACGTCGTGGGGGACCCGGACGCGGCCTCCCGGCTCGCCGGTCTCGGCGTCCAGCAGGTGACGCTCGCCTCCGCCTACCACTCCACCCGGGCCCTCACCCCGCGCCACCCCGGCCGCCGGATCGTCACCGCCGAACACGCGGCGGTGCTCTACCCGCCGGACGCCACGCGCTGGAAGGGACGCGGACTGCGCCCCTACGCGCAGTCCTGGGTGGCGGGACAGGACCCGTACGCCGCGGCGGCCGAGGCCCTGGCGGACGCCGGGCTCCAGGTGCACTCCTGGGTGGTTCTCGCCCACAACTCCCGCCTGGGCGCGGAGCATCCGGAGACCTCCGTGGTCAACGCCTACGGCGACCGCTACCCCTGGGCCCCGTGCATCGCGCAGCCCGCCGTCCACGCGTATCTGGTGGACCTGGCGGCGGAGGCGGCCGCGCGTCCGGGGGCGGCGGGCACCGAGCTGGAGTCGTGCGGCTGGTACGGCTTCGCCCATCTGCACGCGCACGACAAGACCTCCGGGGTCGCCCTGGGGGACGCGGCGCAATATCTGATGTCCCTTTGCTTCTGCCCCGGCTGCCGGGCGGGCTACGGCTCCGTGGGGCTGGACGCGGAGGAGCTGCGCGCCGCCGTACGCCGCGCCCTGGAACCGGTCTGGGCCGGATCCGGATCCGGCGAGCAGGGCTGGGCCGGTGTGGAGAAGCTGCTCGGCGCCGGCCTTGCCGAGGCCACCCTGCGATGGCGCGGCCAGGCCGCCAGGGGTCTGCAGGAGGCAGCCGTCGCCGCCGTACGGGCCGCGGCGCCGGCGCCGGACTTCCAGGTCCTGCTGCACGCCGACCCCGCCCCCTACCGCACCGGCGCCAACGTGGGGACGGACCCCGCCCACATCCTGTCCACGGCGGACGGTGCGGTGCTGCCGTGCACGGGCGGCGACGCGGCGCGCGAGGCCGTGCTGGGCCCGTTCGCGGGGCTGTCAGGGGTGCTGGCCGCCAACTTCAACGTGGTGAGCGGGATGGGCGGCAGCCCCGGCACGCTGGAACGGGACGCCGCGCACGCGGCCTCGCTCGGCGCGAACGAACTGCGCCTCTATCACGCGGGCCTGGCCTCCGGACCGGACCTGAGCGCCGTCACGAAGGCCCTCTCGGCGGTCCGCGGCGGCTGATCCCCGAGCGCGCTTCCCCGTCGTCGCAGGTCCCCGGTGTACCGCCGGGGGCCTGCGACGTTTCCGCCCCCCTCGCGCCGGGGGCGGCCGGGCGCGTTCCGTGGTGCCCCGATTCCGGGTTCGCCGGACTTCTTCTGTCAGAAGCGTTGACGAAACATCCCCCTCGCTCTAGCTTCATCGCGTCGTACTTCGTACGTCATATATGAGACGCGATACGCGAGATGCGAGAGCTCTTCACCCATGACCTTTGCGCCTGCCTCGATTCCGTCCCGGACCCAGTACGTGCTGGAGGCGATCAAGCACGCCATCCTCACCGCGCAGCTGACCCCGGGCCAGGCGCTCGTGGAGACCGAGCTCGCCGCACAGTTCGGGGTGTCGAAGACTCCCGTGCGTGAGGCGCTGAAGACACTCGCCGGCACCGGCCTCGTCGTCATGAGCCAGTACAAGGGCGCGACCGTGCGGCTCGTCGACGCGACCATGGCCCGGGAGGTGTACGACGTGCGCCTGCTCCTGGAGCCGGAGGCCCTGCGCCGCTCCATCACCCGCAAGGCCTCGCTGGAAGCGGCCCAGGAGGCCCTGGAGCGGTCCGACTCGGCGATCGACAAGGCGGACAGGTCACTCGCCAACCGGGACTTCCACCGTGCCCTCTACCTGCCCTGCGGCAACCCGCTGCTCGCCCGGATGCTCGACGAGGTCCGCGACCAGGCCGCACTCGTGTCGACCGTGGCCTGGTCGGCGATCCCGTCCTGGGAACGCGAGGCGGCCGAGCACCGCGAGATCCTGCGGCTCGCCCTCGCGGACGACGCGGAAGCCGCCGCAGGAGCTCTGCACGACCACATCGCATCGTTCGTACGCCGTGCCTTCCCCGACGACGAAGACGGCGGTGACACGGCGTGAACCAGCTGGACACGACGCACCAGCACCTCGACGAAAGGCCAGTCCGCATGGACTTCTCCCCGCTGAAGGCGGCCCTCGCAGACGTTGTGGCGATCCCGGTGACCCCGTTCACCGAGGACGGGAGCATCGACATCCCGGCGCACCGCGCCCTGCTGCGCCGGCTGTTCGACGGCGGTGTCCGCATCGTCACCCCGAACGGCAACACCGGTGAGTTCTACGCGCTCACCCCCGACGAGCGGCGCGCGGTCACCGAGCTGACCCTCGAGGAGACGGGCGGCCGGGCCACCGTCCTGGTGGGTGTCGGCCACGACGTGCCGACCGCCGTGGCCGCCGCCGAGCACGCCAGGGACGCGGGGGCCGAGATGGTGATGGTGCACCAGCCGGTGCACCCCTACGTCTCGCAGGACGGCTGGATCGACTACCACCGGGCCATCGCCGAGGCCGTGCCCGGGCTCGGGGTCGTCCCGTACGTCCGCAACCCGCTGCTCGCCGGGGAGCGCCTCGCCGAACTCGCCGACAGCTGCCCCAACGTCATCGGCGTGAAGTACGCCGTCCCGGACGCCGCCCGCTTCGGCGCGTTCGCCCGGGACGCCGGCCTGGAGCGGTTCGTGTGGGTCGCCGGGCTCGCCGAGCTGTACGCCCCCTCCTACTTCGCGACCGGTGCCACCGGTTTCACCTCCGGACTCGTCAACGTCGCCCCCAAGGTCTCCCTCGCCATGCTGGAGGCGCTGCGGGCGGGCGACTACCTCGCGGCGATGAAGGTCTGGGAGCAGATCCGCCGCTTCGAGGACCTGCGCGCCGACCGGCAGTCCGCCAACAACGTGACGGTCGTCAAGGAGGCCCTGGCCTCGCTCGGTCTCTGCCGCCGCGACGTACGCGCGCCGAGCCGGGCCCTGCCCGAGGAGCAGCGCGCCGAGGTCGCCGACCTGGTCGCCGGGTGGTCCGTATGAGCGGCACCGGCACGACGGGGAACCGTATCGCTCCCGAGGAACTGCGCAGCCACCAGTGGTGGGGCACGGACGGGCTGCGCTCGTTCAGCCACCGTGCGCGCACCCGGCAGCTCGGTTACCTCCCCGAGGAGCACCTGGGCAAGCCGGTCATCGCGATCCTCAACACCTGGTCCGACATCAACCCCTGCCACGTCCATCTGCGCGAACGCGCGCAGGCGGTCAAGCGGGGTGTCTGGCAGGCGGGCGGCTTCCCGCTCGAGTTCCCGGTCTCCACGCTCTCGGAGACCTTCCAGAAGCCCACCCCGATGCTCTACCGCAACATGCTGGCGATGGAGACGGAGGAGCTGCTGCGTTCCTACCCCGTCGACGGCACCGTGCTGCTGGGCGGCTGCGACAAGTCGACGCCCGCGCTGCTGATGGGCGCTGCGTCGGTCGACCTGCCCACGGTCTTCGTGCCCGCCGGGCCCATGCTGCCGGGCCACTGGCGCAACGAGGTCCTGGGCTCCGGCACGGACATGTGGAAGTACTGGGACGACAAGCGGGCCGGCCTGATCGGCGACTGCGAGATGGCCGAGCTGGAGAACGGGCTCGCCCGTTCGCCGGGCCACTGCATGACGATGGGCACCGCCTCGACCCTGACGGCCGCCGCCGAGGCGCTGGGCGTCACGGTGCCGGGTGCCTCGTCCATACCGGCCGTGGACTCCGGTCACGACCGGATGGCGGCACAGTCCGGAATCCGGATCGTCGAACTGGTGTGGCAGCAGCTGAAGCTGTCGCAGATCCTCACGGCCGACGCCTACGAGGACGCGGTCGCCACCGTCCTCGCGCTCGGCGGCTCCACCAACGCCGTCATCCACCTGATCGCGATGGCGGGCCGTTCCGGGGTGAAGCTCACCTTGGACGACTTCGACCGCATCGCGCGCACCGTGCCCGTCCTCGCCAACCTCCGCCCCGGCGGGAAGTACCTGATGGAGGACTTCCACTTCGCCGGAGGGCTGCCCGGGTTCCTCGCCCGGCTCACCGACGTGCTCCACCTGGACCGGCCCACCGTCGCACACGGCACGATGCGCGAACAGCTCGACGGGGCGCTCGTCCACCACGCCGACGTCATCCGGGAGCGCGACAACCCGCTCGCCGAGGAGGGCGGTGTGGCGGTCCTGCGCGGCAACCTCTGCCCGGACGGCGCGGTCATCAAGCACATCGCCGCCGAGCCGCACCTGCTGCGTCACACCGGACCCGCGGTCGTCTTCGACGACTACAAGGAGATGCAGCGCACCATCAACGACCCGGCCCTGGCCCTCACCCCGGACCATGTGCTGGTGCTCCGCAACGCCGGCCCCAAGGGCGGCCCCGGCATGCCCGAGTACGGCATGCTGCCCATCCCGGACTACCTGCTGAAACAGGGCGTACGGGACATGGTGCGCCTCTCCGACGCCCGGATGAGCGGCACCAGTTACGGGGCCTGCGTCCTGCACATCGCACCCGAGTCCTTCGTCGGCGGACCGCTCGCCCTCGTCCGCACCGGTGACCTGATCACGCTGGACGTCGAGGCCCGGCTTCTCCACCTCGACGTGTCCGACGAGGAGCTGGAGCTCCGCAGGTCCCGGTGGACCGAGCCGCCCGCCCGCTACGGACGCGGTTACGGGGCGCTCTACCAGGACCAGATCACCCAGGCCGACACGGGATGCGACTTCGCGTTCCTGGCCCGGCAGGGAGAAGTGCCCGCCCCGTACGCGGGCTGAAACGGGCGAACGGAATTCCGCGCACCGCCTTGGCCGGTATACCGAACAGCATGCGGTAAGCGCTTGCACCACCCACTGAAAGTACGGCACATCCAGCACTGTCCAGAGATCGGAGACGCGTCATGGCCCATTCCGCAGCCGTGGCCACACCGCCCCCCAAGGGCAAGGCGCCCAAGCGCCGCTCGGCGACCCCCCGCCGCCTGCCGTATCTGCTGATCGCGCCGGCGGGCCTGCTGATGCTGGGCTTCATCGCCTATCCGGTGATCAGCGTCTTCTACTACAGCCTGCAGAACTACAACGTCACCAAGCCGTGGCGGAACGGCTTCGCGGGCTTCGACAACTTCACCCGCATCTTCACCGAGGACGAGCAGTTCTGGCCCTCGCTCGGCTTCAGCGCCCAGTGGGTCATCGTCCAGGTGACCCTCCAGCTCGCACTCGGTCTCGCACTCGCGCTGATCGTCAACCAGACCTTCATCGGCCGCGGCATGTCCCGCGCCATGGTCTTCTCGCCCTGGGCCGTCTCCGGTGTGCTGACCAGCACCATCTGGATCCTGCTCTACAACTCCTCGACCGGTTTCAGCCGCTACCTCGCGGACGCCGGGATCGGTGAGTACGGCACCTCGGTCCTCTCCGACACCGGCACCGTCTTCTGGGCGGCGACCGTCGCCGAACTCTGGCGCGGGGTCCCCTTCTTCGCCATCCTCATCCTCGCCGACCTGCAGTCCGTCTCCAAGGAGCTGTACGAGGCGGCGTCGGTGGACGGCGCGGGCCGGATGCGGCAGTTCTTCCACATCACCCTCCCGCACCTGCGCGACGCGATCATCCTGGCCACCCTGCTGCGCGGGGTGTGGGAGTTCAACAACGTCGACCTGCTCTACACCCTCACCGGTGGCGGACCGGCGGGCGAGACCACCACACTCCCGCTCTACGTCGCCAGCACAGGCATCGAGGGCCACGACTTCGGATACGCCTCCGCGCTCACCACCGTCGCCTTCGTGATCCTCCTCTTCTGCTCGATCGTCTATCTGCGCCTGAGCAAGTTCGGAGGCGACAACAAGTGACTGCCGCACTCGTGGAGAAGAACGACGCCCGCACGCCGGGACCGTCCCGGGGCAACGCCGCCCCGCCGCCCTCCTCGCACCGCCGCACCAAGCGCGAGCGTGCCTTCGACGACGTACCGCGCTGGCAGATCTACGTGCCGCTCGGCGTCTACCTGCTCTTCACGCTCATCCCGTTCTACTGGATGCTCCTCTTCGCCGTACGGCCCGCCGGCTCCACCTCGCTGGTGCCCTGGCCGATGACGGGGGACCACTTCTCCAAGGTCTGGAACGAGCGCAGCTTCGCCGTCTTCTTCCAGAACAGCATGCTCGTCGGCGTCGCGACGCTGATCGCCACGACCCTCGTCGCGCTGGCCGGCGGTTACGCCCTGGCCCGGTTCGACTTCAAGATCAAGGGCGCCTTCATGCTGGCGCTGCTCTGCTCGCAGTTCATCCCGGGCGCGCTGATGCTCGTGCCGCTCTTCGAGATCTTCAAGAACCTCCAGATGATCAACTCCCTCGGGAGCGTCGTCATCGCGGAGACCGTCTTCCAGCTGCCCCTGTCGATCACCCTGATCAGCGGCTTCATCAAGAACGTCCCGATCTCCCTCGAAGAGGCCGCCTGGGTGGACGGCTGCTCGCGCTTCAAGGCCTTCCGCACCGTCGTCCTGCCGCTGCTCCGCCCCGGACTCATCGCGGTCGGCTCGTTCGCCTTCGTCCACAGCTGGAACCACTTCCTGTTCGCCCTGATGTTCCTCAGCGAACAGGACAAGCAGACGATCCCCGTCGGCCTCAACACCCTCATCGGCGCCGACAGCGTCGACCTGGGGGCGCTCGCCGCGGGCGGTGTCATCGCCGCCGTCCCCGTGGTGATCGTCTTCGCCTTCATCCAGAAGTGGCTCATCACCGGCTTCAGCGCCGGCGCCGTGAAGGGATGACGTACATGACCTGGAAGCTCCGCCCCCGTACCGCGCGCCGCGCCGCCGCCGCGCTCGCCCTGCTGCTGGGAAGCCTGGCCCTCCAGCCGGGCGCCCGGGCGGCCACCGCGTCGCCGGAGACGGCGCCGGAGGCCTCCGCGCCCGGCCGGGACCTCGGCCGGGAGGTGCTCGCCGACAACGACGGGTGGGCCGCGGAAGGCACGGGAACGACCGGAGGCTCGGCCGCCGACGAGGACCATGTCCTCACCGTGCGCAACCGTGCCCAGCTCGTCGCGGCGCTCGACGGCGGCAGCTCCGTCCCCAAGATCATCCGTGTGGCGGGCACGATCGACGCCAACACCGACGACCGGGGGCGGCGACTGGACTGCGCCGACTACGCCACCGACGGGTACGGCCTCGACGCGTACCTGGCCGCCTACGACCCCCGTACGTGGGGCGGGGCCAAGCCGGCCGGGCCGCAGGAGGACGCCCGCAAGGCGTCCGCCGCACGCCAGGCCGAACGCGTCGAACTGCTGGTCGGGTCGAACACCACGATCGTCGGCATCGGGGCCGGCGCCGTGCTCAAGGGCGCGAGCCTGCAGGTCAAGGACGCCGACAACGTCATCATCCGCAACCTCGAGCTCCGCGACGCCTACGACTGCTTCCCCGCCTGGCAGCCCAACACCGGTGGCCTCGGCGACTGGAAGACTGCGTACGACACGCTGTGGCTGCGCGGCGCCACCCACGTCTGGATCGACCACGTCACCGCGAGCGACAAGGGCCACCCGGACGACCGGGAGCCCACCCACTTCGGGCGCAACCACCTACGTCACGACGGGCTCCTCGACATCACCAACGGCTCGGACCTCGTCACCGTCTCGTGGAGCCGGTTCGCCGACCACGACAAGGCGATGCTCATCGGCAACGGCGACGGCGTGACCACCGACCGGGGCAGACTCCGGGTCACCCTGCACCACAACGAGTTCCACTCCGTCGTGCAGCGCGCTCCCCGGGTCCGCTTCGGCCAGGTCCACCTCTACAACAACCGCTACGTCATCCCCGAGGACGGCGGCCACCGCTACTCCCTCGGCGTCTCCACCGAGTCCCGGATCGTCGCCGAGAACAACGCGTTCGAGGCGCCGGGGCACGTCGAGGTCGCCGACCTGCTGAAGAGCTGGAACGGCAGCGCCCTCACCCAGCGCGGAACCGTCTTCAACGGCTACCCGGTCGACCTGGTCTCCATCTACAACGCCTACAACTCGGGCAGCGAGACCGACCTCGCCACCGACACCGGCTGGACACCCACCCTGCACGGTCCCGTCGACGGCGCCGTGAAGGCCGCCGCCGAGGTCGCCCGCAAGGCCGGAGCGGGGAGGGCCGGATGAGCACGACACCGCTGCCCCTCGTCCTGGCCGGCGCCCGCGGCCACGGCCGCTGGCACCTCGCCAACATCCGCCGGCTCCAGCACCAGGGCCTGGTCAGGCTGGCCGGGGTCTGCGAACTGGACCCGCTGACCGACGGTGAACTCGACATGTTCGCCGGGGAGATGCCCGAGCAGTCCGCCGACTTCGGGGCCCTCCTGGACTCCACCGGTGCGCGCGGCGCCGTCATCTGCACCCCCATCCCGACGCACACCACGCTCGCCCTGACCGCCGCGGCCCGCGGCGTGCACCTCCTCCTGGAGAAGCCGCCCGCCGCGACCTGGGCCGACTACGCCCGCATGGCCGAAGGCGTACGGGAGGCGGGCATCGCCTGCCAGATCGGCTTCCAGTCCTTCGGCTCGCACGCCGTGCCGGCCGTCAAGGACCTCGTACGCTCCGGAGCGATCGGCACCGTCCGGGGCGTCGGCGCCGCAGGTGCCTGGGTCCGCGACGACGCCTACTTCCGGCGGGCACCGTGGGCGGGACGCCGCAGGATGGACGGGACCGACGTGGTCGACGGGGTGCTCACCAACCCGCTGGCACACGCCGTCGCCACGGCCCTCGAACTCGCCGGCCGGGGCACGGCCGAGGACGTGGCGTCCATCGAGACCGAGCTGTTCCGGGCCCACGACATCGAGTCCGACGACACCAGCTGTGTGCGGGTCACCACCGCCGGCGGGCTCCCGGTGACCGTCGCGGTCACCCTCTGCGCGGAGAAGGCCGGCGAGCCGTACGTGATCGTGCACGGTGACCGGGGCCGCATCACCTTCTGGTACAAGCAGGACCGCATCCTCGTCCAGCGTGCCGGACACGGCCCCGAGGAGGCCGTGCACGGGCGGACCGACCTCCTGGAGAACCTCGTGGACCACCTGGAGCACGGCACCGAGCTCCTCGTGCCACCGGAGCGCACCGGCGCGTTCATGCGGGTCCTCGAAGCCGTACGCACGGCTCCCGAGCCCACCGCGCTGCCCGCCGCCGCCTGGCACACCCGGCCCGCCGACCAGGGCGACGGCGTGCGGCGCATCGTGCGCGGCATCGACGGCACCGTCGCCGCCGCGGCCGACACCCTCACCCTCTTCTCCGAACTAGGCGCCTCCTGGGCGCGACCCAGCGAGGTGAGCACACCATGACCACCGCACTCCTCAGCTGTGCCGGACGACCCGTCGGCCGCTACAGCTACCGGCCCGGGACGGCGGGCCGTCCTTATCTGCACCCCGTCACCACCCTCGCCGGCGTCCCCGTCACCGAGGAGCGCCCGGCCGACCACATCCACCACCTGGGTGTCTCCGTCGCGGTGCCCGACGTGGCCGGACACAACTTCTGGGGCGGGCGCACCTTCGTCCGTGACCAAGGCCCCACCTGGCTCGACAACCACGGGACGCAGCGCCACATCGGCTGGAAGCTCCGCGACCCGGACGGCTTCGTGGAGGAGATCGGCTGGGAGGCCGACGGCGCCGAGCTGCTGCGCGAGCACCGCACCGTCGCCGCGAGTGAACTCTCCGACACGGCCTGGGCGCTGGACTTCTCCTTCTCCCTCACCAATCGCGGCACCACGGACCTCTCCATCGGCAGCCCCGCCACCAACGGCCGCCCCGGCGCCGGATACGGCGGTTTCTTCTGGCGCGCGCCCAAGGAGGCCGCGCCGCCCGCCGTGTTCAGCGGAACGCTCGACGGGGAGCAAGCCGTGCACGGCAAGGCCGCCGACTGGCTGGCACTCGCCGGGGACGGCTGGACACTCGTCTTCGCCGGCGCGACCGAGGAGACCAGGCGCGACCCGTGGTTCGTACGGGCCGCCGAGTACCCGGGGGTGGGATCCTCCCTCGCCGCGGACCGCCGCCTCCCCGTCGCCGCCGGAGCCACCGTCGTGCGCCGGGTCGTCACCGTCGTCGCCGACGGCCGCCTCGACCGGGACGCAGCGGCCGCCCACGTCCGCAAGGCGGTCACCGCATGACGATGCCCTGGACGGCCGACCTCGGGGACGGCACCTACCGCAACCCGGTCCTGAACGCCGACTGGTCCGACCCGGACGTCGTCCGCGTCGGCGACGACCACTACCTCACCGCGTCCAGCTTCGGCCGCGTCCCGGGACTGCCCCTGCTGCACTCCCGTGACCTCGTCAACTGGACGCTCATCGGCCACGCCCTCGAACGGCTGGAACCCGCCGCCGACTTCGCCGTGCCCCGCCACGACTGCGGCGTGTGGGCGCCCTCACTGCGCCACCACGCAGGACGCTTCTGGATCTTCTGGGGCGACCCCGACCACGGCATCCAGCAGATCAACGCCGAGGACATCCGCGGCCCCTGGAGCGCCCCGCACCTCGTCAAGGCGGGCAAGGGCCTGATCGACGCCTGCCCCCTGTGGGACGAGGAGACCGGCGAGGCCTATCTGGTGCACGCCTGGGCGAAGTCCCGCTCCGGCATCAAGAACCGGCTCACCGGCCACCGGATGAGCCCCGACGGGCGTGAGCTCCTCGACGAGGGCACGACCCTGATCGACGCCGACACGATCCCGGGCTGGTTCACCCTGGAAGGGCCCAAGCTCTACCGGCACGAGGGCTACTTCTGGATCTTCGCCCCGGCCGGAGGCGTGGAGACCGGCTGGCAGGGCGCCTTCCGCTCGCGGACCTTCTCCGGCCCCTACGAGCAGCGGGTCGTCCTCGCGCAGGGCAGCACCGACGTCAACGGCCCGCACCAGGGCGGCTGGGTCAGGACCGCTGCCGGTGAGGACTGGTTCCTGCACTTCCAGGCCCGCGGAGCGTACGGCCGCGTGGTGCACCTCCAGCCGATGCGCTGGGACGACGAGGGCTGGCCGGTCATCGGTGACGAGGGCGAACCCGTCCTCGTGCACCGCCGGCCGGAGGCCCCCGGGCAGACCGCCGGAGCACCGGCCTCCAGTGACGACTTCCCCGGTGGGCGGTACGGCCCCCAGTGGCAGTGGACCGCCAACCCGCGGCCCGGCTGGACGGCCGGCCACGCGGGCGACGGGCTGCGGCTCAGCTGCGTACGCACCGCGTACGCGCACGATCTGCGCGTCCTGCCGAACGTCCTGGTGCAGAGGCTGCCCGCCGAGGAGTTCACCGTCGAGACCGGCATCACGCTGGACTCCGGCGAACCGGGCGCCAAAGCAGGGCTCGCCGTCCTCGGGGACGCCTTCTCATGGATCGGACTGGAGGCCGGGCCCGACGGGACGGCCCGGCTCGTGCACCGGTACGCCGAATCCGTCGCCGGGCACGAGCGGGACGCCGAACACCCCCGCCCCGCGCCCGGCGCCGCCGTCCGCGTCCGTATCGAGGTCACCCGGGGCGCCCGGTGCCGCTTCCTCGCCGACACCGGCGACGGAGCCGGCTTCCGGGCATCCGGCCAGGTCTTCGCCGCCGCCCCCTGGCGCTGGGTCGGCGCGCTGCTCGGCCTCTTCGCCACCGCACCGGCCGGTGACGGGCCCTCCGGAACAGCCGGCTTCACCGCATTCCGCACCACCGGAAGACCAACCGGAACCTGACCCGCACCGCCGCAGTATGGGAGCCGCAATGACGCACCTCCGTACCGAGCGCACCAGAGCGAGAACACCGTTGAGGGCCTTCGCCCCCGCCGCCCTCCCCCTGCCCGCCGCCCCCGGCGGGGCGGTGGCCGCCACCGGGGCGCGGACCGACGCCGCCTCGGGCAGGGCCGTCGCCGGGGCGGGCGGCACCGGCGGGACCGGCCACGACCGGTGCAGCGGCACGAAGCGGCGCGACCCGGCCGCCGGCAACTGCGCCCACGCCCGCCTCCACGGCATCCGCCCCCGCGCGCAGGCCGTGGGCGGGGACCCGCTGCGGACGTACGGGAACCGGGCGCGCGTCCGCCGCGAAGACGGCCGTCGGGAACAGCTGCCACCGGGGCGTACAGCGCCCCTGCCAGGCCGGCGCCGCGTCCGGACCGGATGACTTCCCTGCGTACACGCCGGACCGCGCGGCCGGCGTACCGAAGCCCGTGACCCATGAGGCGGGCCCGCAGAAGCACCTCGGCACCGTGCCGCACCGCACACACACCACCGACCTCCCCCCACGCACGCGTACAGATCCAGAGAGAAGAGCCGACATGAACATCTCCAAGACGCTCCGGGGGCGTACCGCGACCGCGGTGTCCCTCACCGCGGTCCTGGCACTCGCGGCCACCGGCTGTGGCGACGACGGCAGCAGCTCGGGCACGGAGGGCAGCGGAAAGGGCGAGATCACCTTCTGGGACAACAACGGTGGTCCGCGCACCGCCATCTGGACCGAGATCATCAAGGACTTCGAGAAGAAGAACCCGGACATCAAGGTCAAGTACGTCCCGATCCCGATCGCCGACGTCCAGTCCAAGTACGACACGGCCATCGCGGGCGGCGGCCTGCCGGACGTGGGCGGCGTCGGCACCGCCTACCTGGCCAACATGGTCTCCCAGGAAGCCCTGGAGCCGATCAACGACCGGCTGGAGAAGTCGTCGCTGAAGGGCAAGCTCGTCGAGAGCATGGTCGAGAGCGTCAGATCCGCGGCCGGCCGGGGCGACGACATGTACACCGTGCCGACCTCCGCGAACAACGGTGTGCTCTGGTACCGCACCGACCTGTTCGAGGCGGCGAAGCTGGAGGCGCCCTCCACCTGGCCCAAGTTCTACGAGGCCGCGGACAAGCTCACCGACGCGAAGAGCAACAAGTTCGGATACACCATCCGCGGCGGTGCGGGCTCCATCGCGCAGACCCTGGACGCGATCTACGGCCAGACCGGCATGACGGAGTTCTGGGACGGTGAGAAGACCACCCTGAACGACCCGAAGAACGTCGCGGCACTGGAGAAGTACGCCGCCCTCTTCAAGAAGACGACGCCGGCCGCCGACGTCAACAACGACTTCACCAAGATGGTCGCCCAGTGGGACACCGGCACCATCGGGATGCTCAGCCACAACCTGGGCTCCTACCAGGACCACCTGAAGGCGCTCGGCGAGGACAAGTTCGCCGGGATACCCGCCCCCATCGGGGAGGGCGGCACGCGGGTCCAGGTCTCCAACCCCGTCGACGGTCTCGGCCTGTTCCGCTCCAGCAAGAACAAGAACGCGGCATGGAAGTTCATCGAGTTCGCGGCCTCGCACGAGTCCAACAGCAAGTGGAACAAGTCCGCGGGCGCCATCCCGGCCAACACCGAGGCGGCCAAGGACCCGTGGATCAACGAGACCGAGTCGACCGCGCTCGCCGCGAAGGCCCTCACCGACGGCTCCACCAAGATCGTCGACCTGCCGTACTACCTGCCCGACTGGAACAACATCAGCAAGGCCGACAACGAGCCGGAGTTCCAGAAGCTGCTCCTCGGCAAGACCACGGCCAAGGACTTCCTGGACAAGATGGCCGAAGAGCTGAACGCCGCCCAGAAGGAGTGGAAGGAACTGGGCAACGGCTGACCCGGCCCCTCCCACCCCGGCCCCACCCCCGATGACCGGGGGACCGGCGGCGGTCCGGGTCGCACCCCGCCGCCGGTCCCTCTTGCGCGCACGACCTCACGTGTCTTCTTCGAGAGAGGCAGTCAGCCTGTGTCACTCACCCGTAGACGGACGGCAGCCGCGCTCCTCGCACTGCCCCTCGCCCTCAGCGCCACCCCCGCACTCGCGCACGGCGGCGGGGGCAGACCCCGGCCCCGGACACTGCACATCGCGGGCGACTCCACCGCCGCCCAGAAGTACGCCGGCGCCGCGCCCGAGACCGGCTGGGGCATGGCCCTTCCCTTCTTCCTCGGCCGCACGCTCACCGTCGCCAACCACGCGGTGAACGGCCGCAGTTCCAAGAGCTTCATCGACGAGGGCCGTCTCACCGCCCTCCTGGAGGGCGTCCGCCCCGGCGATCTCGTCCTCATCCAGTTCGGGCACAACGACGAGAAGACCGAGGACCCCGCTCGCGGCACCGACCCGTACACCACGTACCAGGAGTACCTGCGCCAGTACGTGAAGGGCGCCCGCGCCCGGCGTGCGGAACCGGTGCTGATCACCCCGGTCGAGCGCCGCCGTTTCGCCGAGGACGGCACCGCGAAGCCCACCCACGGGGAGTATCCCGCCGCGATGCGCGCCCTGGCCTCCGAGGAGGGCGTGGCCCTGCTCGACGTCCAGGCACTCTCCCTCGCCCGCTGGCAGGAACTCGGCCCCGAGGGGACCGAGGCCCTTTTCAACCGGCTGGAGCCCGGCGAATCGCCGAACTACCCCGACGGCAAGCAGGACAACACCCACTTCCGGCCCGACGGGGCCGTCGAGGTGGCCAGGACGACCGCCCGCGCCCTGCTGGCCGAGCGGATCCTCACCCCGCGCGACCTGCGCCGTCTCGACGATCCGGTGCCCGGAAAGTGGATCACCTGGCCGCAGGCCTGATCCGCTCGCCCCTGTTCCTTCCGCGCGTCGCCGCGCTGCTCCCCCGCATCTTCCGCGTACGACAGTTAGGGATTCGCCATGCCCGCACGCATGAGACATGTCCGCGCCACCGCCGTGGTGACGGGCTGTGCCTCGCTGGCCCTCGCCGTGAGCCTCCCCGCCCAGGCGGCCTCCGAGCACCACGGCAACAGGATCGAACGCTCCGTACTCCCGGCCGGCGACGGCTGGGCCTCTGCCGACGGCTCCACCACGGGCGGCGCGGCCGCCACCCCCGGCCACGTCTACACCGTGAGCGACCGGGCCGAGCTCATCGCCGCCTTCGAGGACGCGGGGGACGCGCCGAAGATCATCAGGATCGCCGGCACGATCCACGGCAACTCCGACGCGAACGGCACCCCGATCGGCTGCGAGGCGTACCAGCAGGACGGCTACACGCTGGAGAAGTACCTCGCCGCCTACGACCCGGCCGTCTGGGGCACGGACGAGGTCCCCTCGGGGCCGCTGGAGGACGCCCGCGCCGCGTCCGCGAAGCTCCAGGCCGCCGCGGTCACCGTGAACGTACCGTCCAACACCACGCTCGTCGGCGTCGGCAAGGACGCCACGGTCATCGGCGCCAGCCTCCAGGTGAAGAACGTCTCCAACGTCATCGTCCGCAACATCTCCTTCGAGGACACCTACGACTGCTTCCCCCAGTGGGACCCCACCGACGGTGACAACGGCGCCTGGAACTCCGAGTACGACAACCTCGTCGTGTACGGCTCCAGCCACGTCTGGGTCGACCACAACACCTTCAGCGACGGCGACCGCCCCGACGCCGGCCAGCCCCGCTACTTCGGGCAGGTGTACCAGCAGCACGACGGCCTCTTCGACATCGTGCGCGGCGCCGACCTCGTCACCGTGTCCTGGAACGTCCTCAAGAACCACGACAAGACCATGCTCATCGGCAACAGCGACGGCGCCGGGGCCAGTGACCGGGGCAAGCTCCGCGTCACACTGCACCACAACCTCTTCAAGGACGTGAAGGAGCGAGCCCCCCGCGTCCGCTTCGGACAGGTCGACTCGTACAACAACCACTTCGTCACCACCAAGGGTGCCGCCTACGGCTACACGTACGGCATCGGAGCCGAGTCCAGGCTCGTCGCGGAGCACAACGCCTTCACCGTGCCCAGGGGATTCGACAAGGCGACCGTTCTCAAGAAGTGGTCCGAGGCCCCCCTGACGGCTGAGAACAACTACGTCAACGGACGGAAGACCGACCTGATCGCCGTGCACAACGCGGGCGTGCCCGCCGGGCAGCTCACCGAGGGCGCCGGCTGGACCCCCCAGCTGCGTACGAAGGTCAGCCACCCGTTCGTCGTCCCGCTGCTGGTGGGCCTCGGCGCGGGCGCCGGCAAGCCGTCGGTCCGCTGACCCGCCCCGAACCGGCCGGAGCGGCACCGCACGCTCACCACCACCCCGGAGAGCGCCGCTCCGGCCCCCGGCCCCACCGCAAGGAGTACCGAATGCCCAGCAGACGCAGTGCCCTCTCCCTGTTCGCCGGCGCCGGTGCCGCCCTCGCTCTCGGCGCCCCCACCGCACAGGCCCGGCCCACGGGCCACCGCCCCTTCGGCCGCTACGGATCGCCGTCCCGCCGCCTGGACCCCCTGACGCTCTACGTCGATCCGCACGGACGGGGCGACTTCACCGATGTGCGGTCCGCTCTCGACGCGGCCACCGGCACCGGGCGGACCCTGGTGATCGCCCCCGGCACCTACCGCGGAAAGCTCACCGTCACCGCCGGCCGGACCGGCCTGACCCTGATCGGCGCGAGCGGCGACCCGCGCGACACCGTCATCGTCCACGACGACGCGGCGGGCACCCCCAGGCCCGACGGATCCGGCACCCTGGGCACCAGCGGCTCCGCCTCCGTCACCGTCCAGGCCGCGGACTTCACCGCCCGCGGCCTGACCTTCTCCAACGACTGGCTGCGCTCCGACAACCCCGAGTACACCGGCACCCAAGCCGTCGCGATCAAGGTGCAGGGCGACCGCTCGGCGTTCCACGGCTGCCGCTTCCTCGGCCACCAGGACACCCTGTACGCCGACACCCCCGCCCTCACCGCCTTCGCCCGCCAGTACTACCGCGACTGCTACGTCGAGGGAGACGTCGACTTCGTCTTCGGCCGTGCCACCGCCGTCTACGACCGCTGCCACTTCCGCACCCTGACGCGCACGGACCTGGCCTCGGCACCGTACGGCTTCGTCTTCGCGCCCAGCACCGCGGGGGCCAGCCCGCGCGGCTACCTCGTGCTGCGCTCCCGGATCACCAGCACCGCCCCCGACGCGTACTACAAGCTGGCCCGCCCCTGGGTGCCCTCCTCGGACCCCACCGCCCGCCCCATGCTGACCGTCCGCGACACCCACCTCGGCGCGGGTATCGACGCGGCCGCGCCCTACGGCACGATGTCCTCGGGCTTCCCCTGGCAGGACCAGCGCTTCGCCGAGTACCGCAACACCGGTCCCGGCGCGCGCATCACCGTCCCGGACAACCGTCCGCAGCTGACCGCGGCCGAGGCCCGTGCGCACACCCCGGCCGGATGGCTGGGCGACTGGCGCCCGGGCGCATGACCCTGGGGATCACCCGGCGGGTGCTCCCCGCCTTCTATGAGCGGCTGAAGGACGAACTCACCTTCCCGCTGTCCTGGGAGAGGTCCACGGCCCGTGACTTCCCGGCCTGGCGCGCCGAGGCGCGCGCCGTGGCCGGACAGTCGCTGCTGCAGCCGCTCACTCCCGGCCCCGAGCCGTTCGACCCGGTGACCGTCGAGGAGTGGCCCGCCGGCCGGTACACCGCGCGCACCGTGGAGTTCGCCCTCAGCCGCTACGGGCGGGCCCGCGGCTCCCTGCTGGTACCGCACGGGGCGGGGCCCTTCCCCGCGGTGCTGATCCTGCACGACCACGGCGCGGAGTTCACGATCGGCCGGGAGAAAGCCGTACGGCCCCGGTCCGGCCCGGACCGCCTCGCGCGCGCCACGGCCTGGGCGGAGCGGCACTACGGCGGCCGGTTCATCGGCGACGAACTGGCCGCCAGGGGATACGCCGTGCTCGCCGTGGACACCCTGGGCTGGGGCGACAGAGGCCCGTTGGCCTACGAGGACCAGCAGGCCCTGGCCGCCAACCTCCTCCAGCTGGGCACCTCGCCGGCCGGTCTCGCCGCCCACGAGGACATCCGGGCCGCGGCCTTCCTCGCCTCACTGCCCGAGGTGGACGAGCGGCGCGTCGGCGCGCTCGGTTTCTCCATGGGCGCCTACCGTGCCTGGCAGCTGTCCGCGCTGTCCGACGGTGTCCGGGCGGCGGCGGCCGTCTGCTGGATGACGGGGCTCAAGGAGATGATGGTCCCGGGGAACAACACCCTGCGCGGCCAGTCCGCGTACTTCATGCTCCACCCCGGGCTGCACCGCCACCTCGACATCCCGGACGTCGCGTCCCTCGCCGCCCCCAAACCCGCCCTCTTCCACGCGGGCGGCCGCGACCACCTCTTCCCGGCCGCCGGGGTGGAGTCGGCGTACGCGAAGCTGCGCGCGGTCTGGGAGTCGCAGGGGGCGGGCGACCGGCTCACCACCGAGGTGTGGCCGGACACCGGCCATGCCTTCACGGCAGCCATGCAGGACGAGGTGTACGCCTGGCTGGACACATGGCTCGGCGCCCCCGCCGGATCCGGACCGGAACCCGGCGGGGGCACCTCGCCGCCGCCGGCCTAGTCGTAGCTGAGGTCCGAAGCGGAGTAGCGGCAGTACGTGCCGTCCGGACCGCTGCCCGTCTCCGTCGGCTCGTCGCCGTCGTCGTTGCCGGTGTAGCGGATGCACGGCTTGATCTTCTTGCTGCTGTCACCGTGGATGCGCACCGAACGCAGCGCGGCGGTGTCCCCGTAGTTGGTGTTGATGCCGACCAGGGACTTGCCCGGCGCCGTGATGTCGACGTCGTTCACGATGATGTCGCGCTTGTACTGCTTGGAGCAGTTGCCGCAGGACCGGACGAGCTTGCCGAAGTCCGCGACCTGGAACTTCGTGATGACCAGCTTGCCCGCGCCGTTGAACTGGAAGACCTTGTCGGAGGCCTTCCTGGCGCCGCCGCCGTACACCGTGTAGACGGAGCCGGCCGCCGTGCCCTTGAAGGACGCGGCGTCCTCACCGACGTCCTCCCACCAGACGTTCTGGATCGTGCAACTGCCGGAACAGTGGACACCGTCGGCGGCGGGTGAGCCCAGGATGACGTTCTTGAGGGTCGCCCCGTCGGCCAGCTTGAAGACCGGGTCCTGGCCCTCCTCCTGGCCGTCCCCGCCGAGGTCGCCGCTCCCGTGGAAGCGCTTCAGCGACCCGTCGTACGTCCCCGAGACCGCGATGGTCCTCGGGACGGCCTGGGTGCCGGTGGCACTGGGCCAGGCGGGCGCCGCGGCGGTCGCCGCGCCCGCGGGCTGCAGCATCACGTCGGTGGCCAGAGCGGCGCCGGTCAGACCCAGGGCCGCGGTCAGTGCGGCGGCCGTACGGCGCTTCCCGTGCCTGCGCCGGTGCTCGTGCGCTCGTTCACTCATGTTCGTCGGTCCCGTTTCCTAGGGGTGAGGGGGGAGTGTCGCGCTCATGGGTCGCCGCTGCCCGGGAAAGGGTTGCCGTGTTCCGGATCTGTTTTCCCCGACGGCCGGATCCGTCTCTCCTCCGGCCGTGTGTGCCGCCCCGGCACGGGGGGCGGGCGCGCCGTGCGCTCAGCGCGTGTCCGTGAAGACGCCGCCCACCGAGGTCTGTTCACCCGCCGCGCGCGCACGCGCCGTGTAGTCGTCCCGCCCGGTGTCGCGGGCGCCTTCCGCGTGGTTGTACTGCCCCGCGAAGGTGTGCGTACCGGTCGGCACGCTCCGTCCGGGCTTCAGGGCCCAGCGGTAGACGAGGAAGCCGCCCTCCTCGCGTGCCGACGCCGCGAAGTCCTGTGCCGGCAGGGAGCGCCAGGCACCGGTGGTGTTCACCCCGCCGGTCAGCGCGATCCGCAACTCCACGGTGAGCGCGGACAGCGGCCGGGCCGTCTTCACCGTCACCTCGCTCTGTGCCCAGTAGTCGTTGCTGTTCGGATTCAGCGAACCGTCCGACCACAACGGCCCCTTCCCGGCAGGCAGCGCGCCGCCCCGGCCCGGGGACGGTGACGCCGGGCCGGGTGACGTGGGCTCCGCCGCCGCCCGCTGTCCGTCCGCCGGCTCCTCCTGGCCCGCCGACGTGACCGCGAACGCGCCTGCCGTCAACACCCCGCACACCGCCACCGCCGCACCGGCGACCCGCAGCCACGGCATCGGTGCGCGCGGGGTGCGCGCGGGCCGGGCCGGCGGTTCCTGCGCCGTGCCGCGCTCGATCCGGGCCAGCATCCGTGCCCGGTCGGGGCGGTGCGAAGCGGCGGCCGCGCGCAGCCGCTCCCGCAGGTCCTCGTCCATCACTGCCTTCCTCCGGTGCGCTGCCCGGCGGCCGCCACCTGTACCTGTGCCGCAGGGGTCTGGGGACCGAGCAGCCGCTGGAGTTCCGCCACACCGCGTGAGGTCTGGCTCTTCACCGTACCCACCGAGATCCCGAGGACCAGAGCGGTGTCCCGCTCGGACAGGTCGAAGGCGTGCCGCAGCACCACACACGCGCGCTTGCGGAACGGCAGCCGCCGCAGGGCCCCTTGGACATCCACCACGGCCGACACGTCGGGACCGTCCGCCGCACAGCCGTCCCCGGTCCCGCGGGGCGCCCAGAACAGCGCGATCCTCCGCCGCTCGCGCACCGCGCTGCGGATGCGCGTACGCGCCAGGTTGGCGACGACCCCTCTCGCGTAGGCAGCCGGGTGATCGGCGCCCCTGACCCGGTCCCAGCGGTGCCAGAGCGCCATGAGCGCGTCGGCGGCCAGGTCGTCCGCCGCATCGGCCTCGCCCGTCAGCAGATGGGCGAGACGGGCGAGTTCGGCGTAGTGGGCCTCGAAGAACGCGTGGAACTCGGCGGCAGCAGCATCATCCAGGACTGTGCCCACGGGTACCTCTTCTCTGCACTGGATCCCTGCGCGCCCGAACGGACTGTGCACGTTCCCACATCCGTTCGCGGGGCGTGAGCGTACCAATGCGCGCCCCGGAAGCGCTTCGACGCGTGTGCGACTCCCAGTAAGGCGCAACACGGCGGAAACGTGAACCCCTTGCGCCAGGCGAATGCCCGGGGGACCTCCGCGCCGCCCCCTGCGCGGCGCCGGGACCCCCCGGAGACCGTCCGGCCGGTCTCAGGCCCTCACGCCCCTCAGCACACCCACTTGTTGGAGCCGATGCCGTGCTGGAACATGCCGCCGGAGAACGTGTTGAGGTTGGTGATGCTGTGTCCGCGCTCGAGGAGGTAGCTCTTGCTCTTGTAGTCCATCAGCGAGCAGATCCGGACGTCGCACTCGGCGCCGTGGCTGTAGACGGAGCCGGCGCTGTTGAGCTCGCTGTACTGCCGCAGGTTGGTGTTCCTGCGTCGAGTCCACGGCAGGTGCCGGGGAGGCACCCGCACCGGCTCCGCCTCCCTGGTCACCGGTGGCTCTTCACCGTGGCACTGTTCCTCACCCCGCTGGCCGCGATCGTCCCCGCCCAGGCGGCGCCGGCTCTGGTCGCGGTCGGATTCATGCTGATGGCGCGGGTGCGGCACATCGAATGGGAGAACGAGAGCGCCATCCCGGCCCTCCTCACGATCGCCGTGATGCCGTTCACCTACTCGATCACCAACGGCATCGGCGCGGGCTTCGTCGCCTACGCCGTGATCAAGGCAGCTCTCGGCAAGGCCAAGGAGGTCCATCGGCTGCTGTGGGGCACCGCTGTCCTCTTCGCGGTGTACTTCGCGACCGACCCGGTCGAGTGACTGCTCGGAGTGAGGTAGCCGACGGTGGCGACTGTGCCCCGCCGTCGGTGGAGGCGACGGGGCGCAGCGGGAGGACCGGCCCCGCGGTCATTCGATTGCGAGATCGATGACCTGGTAGAACGCGTGCGCGGTGTCTGCTACCTCCCACACCGACAGGAGGACGTGGTAACCCCGGCGGCCCTCGGGAAGGGTGACGCTGTGGACGGTCGGGTCTTCGGGGAGGAGGTCGTCCGCCGACCAGTACGGCTGGCCGCTGTTCTGGTACGTCGCGATCGGTTCCGGGTCGAACTGGGCCCGGGACAGTGGCTTCGACGGGTCCCAGCCGTCCTTGGTGAGGAAGTAGTTCCACCGGCGGGTCTTGTGCGGGGCGTGGTAGGCCCAGGTGATGTCCAGGGCCTCACCCGAGCGCACCGGGTGCTTCTGCCATCCCTGCTGCGAGTCGGGCTCGTCGAGCTTGGCGGCGAAGTCCTTCCCGGCACTGGCGATCCGGCCGTCCTCCGGGGGCCGCGCGTTGACGACGTCGTCCGGTGCGTACGGGTCCCGGAGGCCGGATTCCGTCCCGGGGAAGAACTTTCCGGCCTCCAGGCCCGCGGCCTGCCAGTCCGCGAGGTGCAGTTGGGCCCTGGACTCGGGCTTGGTGACCGCACCGTGCCGCGCTTCTCGTTCCACAGATCTCTCCTTGAGCTGCGAGGGGTGCCCCATCAGGACCCCGTGCACAAAAGGTATCCGGGCGACTACTCTAGGTGAAGGCGAGAGGGTCCTGATCACTCCATGGGGTGGGTAAGCCGATCATCACTCCATGACTGTCCGAACCGGGTGGACCGGTTCCGCCGGCCCGGTGGCGTAACGGTTCAGCCCTCCAGTGCCGCTTTCATCATCTTCTGCGCGACCGGCGCGGCCAGGCCGTTGCCGCTGACCTCGGACCGGGCCGCTCCGGAGTCCTCGACGACCACCGCGACCGCGACCTGCCTGCCGGTGCTCCCGTCCTTCGCGTACGAGGTGAACCAGGCGTACGGGGTGTTGCTGTTGTCCACGCCGTTCTGCGCGGTTCCCGTCTTGCCGCCCACCTCGACGCCGTCGATCTTCGCGTTGCTGCCGGTCCCCTCCTCCACGACGGTGACCATGGCGCTGCGCAGCTGCTCGGCCGTCGACTCCTTCACGACCCGCTCGCTCCCGCCGTCCGGGAACTCCTGCAGCGTGGAGCCGTCGCCACCCGTCACCTTCGAGACCATGTGCGGCGAGGCCAGCTCACCACCGTCGGCCAGGGCTGCCGAGACCATGGCCATCTGCATCGGGGTCGCGGTGACCTCGAACTGTCCGATGCCGGTCAGCGCCGTCCGGGCCTTGTCCATGCCGGTCGGGTACACGCTCCGCGACGCACGCACGGGCACGTCCAGTTCCTCCGTGTCGAAACCGAACGCGTCCGCCATCGCCTTCAGCTTGTCCTGGCCGAGGCCGGCCGCCACCTTCGCGAAGACGTTGTTGCACGAGTACTGGAGCGCGATGCGCAGAGTGGCGTTCTCGCAGGGAGCCGCCGGGTTCTCGTTCGGCAGGACCGTGCTCGTGCCCGGCAGGGTGTACGGATCGGGGCTGTCCGTGGGCTCGTCGACCGAGTCGTACAGGCCGTTCTCCAGAGCCGCCGACGCCACCACCAGCTTGAACGTCGAACCGGGCGGCAGCGGCTGCCGCAGCGCCCGGTTCACCAGCGGCTTGCTCTCGTCGGCGAGCAGCTTCCGCCAGGCGTCGCCGTCGCCCGTCCCGCTGATGCCGGAGGGATCGTACGAGGGGGAGGAGACCATTCCGAGGATCCGCCCGGACTCCGGATCCATCGCGACCGCCGCGCCCCGGTCGTCACCGAGCGCCTCGAAGGCCGCCTTCTGCACGTCCGGGTCGATGGTCGTCAGCACGCCGCCGGGAGCTGCCCGCTCGCCGGTGATCAGATCCGCCGGATCCTTGAGCCGGTCGTCGGTGCCGTCGAGGACATCGCTGTAGATGCCCTCGAGCTGGGTGGCGCCGTAGGCCTGCGAGCTGTAACCGGTGACCGAGGCGTACAGCTCACCCTGCGTGTAGGTGCGCTTGTACCGGAGGTCGTCGCCGTGTGTCTCCTTCGAACCGGTGACCGGAGAGCCGGCCACGATGATGTCGCCGAGCGGCTGCGCGTACTGCGCGATCGTGTTCCGCCGGTTGTGTGCGTCGTCTGCGAGCGCCCGGGCCTCGTACGCCTGCACCCAGGTCGCCCGCACCAGCAGGGCGAGGACCATGAGCAGACAGAAGAGCGAAGTGCGCCTGATCGTCTTGTTCATCCCGCTGGAGGGACGAACGGGGGTCCCGGGGGCGTTCCCGGTCGTGCTCCTTCTCACCGGTTTCTCAGGCGCTCACCCGTTTCTCAGGTGCGCGCTCCGGCCGTCCGGCGCTCAGAGCCTGCGCGTCGCGAGGGTGAGCCGGTCGCGGGCGTCGAACAGGGCGTCCTTGACCATCTGCTCGTGCGCCGGTGTGAGGCGGGCGACCGGCACCGAGCAGCTGATCGCGTCGCGCGCCGGAGTGCGGTACGGCACCGCGACGCCGAAGCAGCGCAGCCCCAGGGTGTTCTCCTCCCGGTCCACCGCGTATCCCTGCTCGCGGATGAGGTGCAGCTCCTCGATCAGCTTCTCGCGGTCGGTGAGGGTGTGTTCGGTCAGCGCCGGAAGCGTCTCGGGCAGCATCTTGCGGACCTGCTCGTCGCTGTGGGTGGCCAGCAGCGCCTTGCCGAGCGAGGTGGAGTGCGCGGGCAGCCGGCGGCCGACGCGGGTGAAGGGACGGAGGTAGTGCTGGGACTGCCGGGTGGCGAGGTAGACCACGTTCGTCCCGTCCAGCCGGGCCAGGTGGATGGTCTCCGTCGTGTCGTCGGAGAGCCGGTCCAGAGTGGGGCGGGCGGCGGCGACTACCTCGTCGCCGTCGATGTACGAGGTGCCGACGAGCAGGGCCCGCACACCGATCCCGTACCGCGTGCCCGTGGCGTCGGTCTCCACCCAGCCGAGCTCCACCAGCGTGCGCAGCAGCATGTAGAGACTGGACTTGGGATAGCCGACGGCCTCCTGCACGGCGGCCAGCGAGTGCATGCCGGGGCGCCCCGCGAAGTATTCGAGGAGTTCCACCGTCCGTACAGCGGACTTGACCTGTGCCCCACCGGACTCGCCAACCGACATTCTTTATGCCCCTTCCAGCCCTCTTGTATGACTCTGCTACTTCTTGCCAACACTGCGCACCCGGAAATAGAGTTCCCGTGTATTCACGTTCAGGAACGTTGTTCAGAATACCGAACAGCTTCTCCTGTGTGGCAGTGGACCGGAAGGAAAATACGGTGGCAGCAGCACCAGTCTGGAGCGTCGACCCCCGGACGGGGAACCCGCGTGAGCAGGTTGCGGTGGAGGCTACAGCGGAGGAGGTCGACCGTGCGGTCCGGGCGGCGCACGCCGCCCGCGAAGCGCTGGCCGACCGCACCGTGCGCGCCGCGTTCCTGCGGACCGCGGCCGACCTGCTCGCCGAGACCCAGGAACACGTCATCGAGGCGGCCGACGCGGAGACCGCGCTCGGCCCCGCCCGGCTGACCGGCGAACTCGCCCGCACGGCGGCCCAGCTGCGGGCCTTCGCCGAGGTCGTCGACGAGGGCGCCTACCTCGACATCCACATCGACCACGAGGACGGCAGCCGGACCCCGCCCTGGCCGGACCTGCGCCGCTACAAGATCCCGCTCGGCGTCGTCGCCGTCTACGCCGCCAGCAACTTCCCGCTCGCCTTCTCCGTCCCCGGCGGTGACACCGCGAGCGCGCTCGCGGCGGGCTGCCCGGTCGTCGTCAAGGCGCACCCGGACCACCCGGCGACCTCGGAGATCTGCGGCTCGCTCCTGCGCAGGGCCGCAGCGCGGCACGGGCTGCCCGAGGACGTCGTGGCCGTGATCCACGGCTTCGAGGCGGGCGTCGAGCTGGTGAAGCACCCGCTCGTCTCCGCCGCCGGATTCACCGGCTCGATCCGCGGTGGCCGAGCCCTCTTCGACGCCGCGGCCGCCCGGCCCACCCCGATCCCCTTCCACGGCGAGCTCGGTTCGCTCAATCCCGTCGTCGTCACCGAGGCGGCGGCCGCCGAGCGTGGTGAGCAGATCGGCGCCGGGCTCGGCGGCTCGATGACCATGGGCGCCGGACAGTTCTGCACCAAGCCCGGCTTCGTGTTCGCCCCGTCGGGCGAGGCCGGGGACCAGCTGCTGAAGTCGCTCACCGAGACGGTGAGCGGTACGGGCGCCGGGGTCATGCTCGACCACCGGATGCGCGACTCCTTCGTCCGCGGAGTGGCCGAACGGGCCGCACTCCCGGACGTGGAGAGCCCGGTCACCCCGGGCGCGGGCGGCGAGCACACGGTCTCCGCCGGCTTCTTCACCGTCCCGGCGCAGCGGCTCACCCAGGAGGGGCCGCACGACGCGCTCCTGGAGGAGTGCTTCGGCCCGGTCACCGTCGTCGCGCGCTACGACTCCGCGGACGAGATCACCGCCGTGCTGTCCCGCCTGCCGGGGAACCTCACCGCCGCGCTCCAGATCGCCACGGAGGAGGCCGACGGCGCCGCCGCCGGCCTGCTGGCCGAACTCATCCCGGTCGCCGGACGCGTCCTGGTCAACGGCTGGCCGACCGGTGTCGCCGTCGCCCCCGCCCAGCACCACGGTGGTCCCTACCCGGCCACCACCTCCACCTCCACCTCGGTCGGTGCCACCGCGATCGAGCGCTGGCTGCGCCCGGTCAGCTACCAGTCGACGCCCGACGCCCTGCTGCCTCCGGAGCTCCGCGAGGACAACCCGCAGAACCTGCCGCGCCGGGTCGACGGACGACGCGCATGACGGCGGTGCGGCTGCCCGAGCTGCCCTTCGCCCTGGAACCCTCCGGGCCCGAGGGCGGATGGGCGTACGAGGCCGGCGTGCTGACCGGCTCGGCGGGTGCGAAGCAGGACCGTTTCGTCCCGCCGGGCGGTGACTCCCTGGAGCCCGCGAGCGACGCCCCGCGCCTGCTGGGCGAGGTGCCCGAGGGCGACTTCCAGCTGATCGCCCGGGTGAAGGTCGGCTTCGCCGCCGCCTTCGACGCGGGGGTGCTCTACCTCCACGTCGGGGAGCGGGAGTGGGCGAAGCTCTGCCTGGAGCTCTCCCCGGAACGCCCCACGGTCTGCACCGTGGTCACCCGGGGCCGGTCCGACGACGTGAACTCCGCCGTCGTGGAGGGCGACAGCTGCTGGCTGCGGCTCAGCCGCATCGGTGGCGCCTTCGCCTTCCACGCCTCCGCGGACGGCGAGCGGTGGACCTTCGTCCGGCTGTTCACCCTCGGCACGGAGGAGGAGCGGGCGGCCGCCCGTATCGGTTTCCTCGTCCAGTCACCGACCGGCGACGGCTGCTCGGCGACGTTCGACCGGATCGCCTTCCGGCCCACCGCGCCGGGCGACCTGCGCGACGGCAGCTGACCGGCTGCACAGCCGCACGAGGGGCCCGGATCCGGGCCCCTCGTGCGGCTCGGCGGTCAGCTGCCGTCCGCCGCCCCGCACCCCTCGCCCTTCCGGGGCAGGGCGACCCGGGTGTGCAGGTCCAGCGGGAGCGGAACGGTGAAGACGTAACAGCCCGCCTCGCCCTGCGGATAGGTGACCGTGATCCGGACGGAGGTCTCGCCGGTCTCCCGGTCCCACCGGCCGCCGCGGGCGGCGAAGGTGATCTCCTCGGAGGTCAGGGACCCGTCGGCGGCGTAGCTCTCCAGGTAGTGCCTCGTCGCCTCGGCCTCGCCCGGCGGTTCCCCGGCCGTTTCCGGGGGACGGTCGAAGAACCCCGTCACCGCCACCGAGAACAGCAGACAGGCCACTGCGAACAGGAAGCCGCCGATGACGAGGGCGTAGAAGCACCCGCCTGCGAACAGGCGGGTGCTTCCGCTGGAATCAGCCGGCATGTCAGGGCGTCCCCGTGTAGCCGATCGCGTTCAGGCGCTGCCGCATCACCTCGGCGTATCCGGTGGTACCGGCGTCCTTGGGGTGGAAGGACTCGCGGCTGAGGCACTTGCCGCCCAACGCGCCCCACAGGCAGGCAGCCGGTACGGCCGCCGCGTCGCCCAGATGGAAGTCGCCGTCACCGTTGGGACCGAGAACGAACTTGTTGATCCACTCGGGGTCGTCGCAGCCGCTGTGGCCGACGAACGCGCTCACCGGGTCGGCGTAGTCGACCTTGAGCTTGGACGCACCCGTACGCAGCCCGTCGACCATGGCCTTCTGCTTGGCGTCGGCGTAGTTCACCAGCTCCGCGAGTGCGCCGACCTCAGACATGTCGTAGTAGAGCGAGCCGGAGCACTTGACCGAGCGGCTGAGCAGTTCCGGATACCCCATCAGGACGATGCGGGCGTTGGGTGCCCTGGACGCCACGTCCTCCAGGGCGGCCTGCACCCGCTCGGCCATGCGGTCCACGACCGCCTTGTACCGGGGCAGGAAGTCCGAGTCGGCCGAGCAGTTGCCCAGCCCGCCGCATTCCTGCATCGCGAAGGCGAAACCGCCCTCGTCGTTGCCTCCGAGCGTCAGCATGACCAGGGTCGTGTCGGCGCTGAGGACACCGGACTCGGTCTGCAGGACCTCCTTGAACTGGCCCTCCAGATGTTTCTGCGGGTCGTTGCTGTAGTTCGGCTGGTACGCGACGTTCTTCGACATCGCGCCCGAGCAGGCGACGAAGCCCAGTTCCGCGGCGGTGCCCCAGTTGTCGGCGATCCTGCCGAGCGACTCGGTGGTGCCGGGCAGGACCAGTTTGCGCGGCCAGGCGTTCGCGCTGCGCCGGCAGGCGTTCCACTGCGCCGTGCCGTGGTCCTTGTCGCTCTCGGGGGAGTACGCGCCCGCCCCCTCACCGGAGGTGAAGGAATCACCCAGCACCGCGACGATGTGCTTCGGCTTGGCGGCCAGCGGCTGGAACGCCACGGCGTCCCAGGCCACGTCCTCGTCCCCGGTGCCGTCCAGGGTGGTGCTGGCGAGCCGCACGCGCGGGGTACCGGTGATCCGGTAGGTGCCGAGCGAGACCCAGGTGTTGGCCTTGCGCTCCTGGCCCAGTGTGCGGTGGCGGGTGAACGAGCCGGAGCCCGTGTCGATCTCGTAGGCGGCCTGCTGGGTGTGGGCGCCGTGGTCGGGGACGTGGACCATGACGCGGGCCCACTGGTTCAGGGTGCGGCCCAGGGTCCAGGTCCCGGTCGTCCGCAGCCGGGCGCCGTCCGCGTCGGACGCCTTGCGGGTGTGGGTGAACCAGAAGTGGTCACCGAAGCCGGCTCCGAGCTGGTGCAGGTCGATCTTGCCCGGATAGGTGCCGTTGGACGCCGTGAAGTCGAACCTGAACGTGCCGGCGGACGATGCCGAACCGCACGTATGACCCGACTGCCCTGTGGGGGTGACGCCGTTCGGGATGTCGTCGACGACCAGCGCTCCCGACGGCAGGCCGGAGCCGGAACCGGTGGGACAGCGCGGCGGGTACGAGGAGTTCTCGTTGGGCTGCTCCGGATAGTCCTCGTTGTTGAAGCGGTGCACGGGGTTGCCGCACTCCGCGGCGGCCTCGCAGTCCTTCCACTTGACCGACTCGTGCCACCAGCACTTGAGATAGAGCGGGTTGTTCTCGTCGGGGTCGCCGGGCAGCAGGCACGGGCCCTGCCCGGTCTGGTTGGACGCGCCGTCGAGGATCTTGTCGTCGTCGCAGTCGTTCGACGCCGTGCAGAAGATCATGTTCGGCGGCTTGGCCCGGGTGCGGGCGGCGTTGTTGTTCCACCACGCCGCCCGGTAACCGGCCTGCATGTCACCCGGCTTGAACATCGCGGAGATGGGACGGGCGGCCCAGCCGATCACCTTCTCCTGATACGGCCAGTTCTGCGGGCTCGCCGCGTGCGAGTAGTCGTCACCACCGCCGGCGCTCTCCAGGAACGGCAGGCGGTTCTCCTTCCACAGCGGGTTGGCGGGGTTGTTGGTCCAGCCCACCCCCCACTTGCCGCCGTTGCTGCCGGCCTCGGACTTCGGGTGGAAGCCGGAGTTGTAGGCCCACAGCGCGAAGAACCAGTTCTCGATGTACTTCGGCTTGCCGCCGTTGACGGTCATGCCGTCGGCCCTGGTCTCGTTCCACTTGGAGGCGAGGATGCTGGCCCCGTACGCGATGTTCGCCGTGTAGTCGAGGGCCGCGGCCTCCTTCTGCGCGGTGGACAGCGTGGTGTCGGACAGACGCATGCCGTCCGTGACCTGGGTGATGCCGTAGCCGCAGTCGGCCTTGGCCCAGTTGACGGCCCAGGGATCGGCCTGCTCGCCGTCGGCGGAGTACTTGATCCCGTAGTAGTTGCCGATCAGTGAATTGCCGGTGACGCCCGGTACCACGGTCCGGGTGGCCTGCCACATGTTCGACTCCTGCGCGGCGACACCGAGCAGGATCTGGGCCGGGATGTGCCATTCGTCCGCCCGGTCGACCACCCCGTTCGGGTCCCCCGCCAGGGCGGGCAGCGGGAAGAGGGTCTGCGGGGTGTACGCGGACATGCCGGTGTTGTTCCAGTTGGCGGGCCGGCTCACCCACATGTACAGCCCGTCGATCACCGCCTGGTCCACGGCCCACTCCGCCTGGCGCGGTGTCGGCTGGAGCGCCTGCTTGCGCGGGTCGTTGCGGGGCACGGCGCACGTGCGTTCGGCCTCCACCGGGTTGGTGGGGGAGGCCGCCGCCAGGGCGGACCTCGTCGTACCGCCGGCCGGACCGGGCAGGGCCGGTGAACTCTCGGCGCCGGCTGCCATCTGCTCCGGCGCCAGGGGCGCACCGCCGGGCAGGGCCTCGAGGGTGGTCTTCGCGCCGGTGTCCAGCAGGCGAAGCCGCGTCCGCACGGGCCGGGCCTCGTCGCCGGCGCCCGTGGCGGTGACCAGGGTGCCGGCTCCGGGCGCCCAGGAGGTACCGACGGCGGCGGCGGACAGGGTGGAGATGCGGTCGTCCTTGCCGAGCGTGCCGGGATTCTTCACGCTGTCCGGCAGCGTGCCCTGGGTCCTGGCCTTCCCCGTCACGTACACCGTGCCGTCGGCGGCGGCGGACAGGTCCCAGTCGGTGAGCGGGCCCCGCGCGAGCGTCGCCGGGGTCGCTCCGCCCCGGCCGATCTGTGCGGCGCTGACCCGGCGCGCGGTGCTCTCGACGGCTGCGCCGGAGCGCTTGCCCCCGGCTGCCGCGGGAAGGCGCTCGATGAAGGTGACACCGCCGGACCGGTCCGGACGGAGCTGGAAGGGAACCGTACGGGTACGGGCGATCTCCTTCTCACTTCCGTCGGCGCCGATACGGACCAGGCGTGAGCCGTGCGCGGCGACGATGCCCTGGTCGGTGGGGACGGCGGACGTGACCTGGCCGTCCAGGTGCAGCGGTGCCGCGCTCCTGCCGCTGGCGGCGTCGACGCTGATCAGGCGGGTGCCGGACTGCTTGTCCCCGTCGTGGGTGAGCTGCGTGAAGACCGCCTTCTCGCCCGCTCCGCAGCCGGGGGAGAAGTAGGCCAGCGAGGCGGTGTCCGCCAGCTTGGTGACCTTTCCGGTGGTCAGGTCCACGACCGCCGCGAAGGCGCCGCGGACCATCAGCTCGGGCTTGTTGGTGAAGGTGCGGGGTGCGTACGCCACCGCTGCCCGCTTTCCGGAGCGGGTCACGCAGGCGTTGCCGATCCACGCGTCCGCCTCGAACCCGGGCTCGGACAGGGTGGCGGCCGTCTTCCAGGCGTAACCGTCCTTGGCGTCGGCCACCATGAGGTGGAAGCCTTCGGCGTCCCCCGAGGTGGTCCACGCACGGTCCTTCGAGGTCCGGTACCCGGGCCCGAGGGTCTTCTCGCGGTCGGCGGCGGGGACGCGGTCGGGCGATCCCTGGCCGGCGGCGTCGCGGAACGTCTTCGCCGACCAGCCGTTCGCCGCGCCGGGCGGCGGGGAGCCGGCGGCCAGAGCGGTGCCCGGGAGCATGCCGGAGAGCAGAGCGAGGGAGCAGACGGCTATGACGTGAGCCGTGGTCCGGGCGTGGCCGGCGGATCTGCGGCGTCCGGCCGGACGTTTGAGCAACGGCACGGGATGAGCCCTTCGACGAGTCGGGACGTGGTGTGACGCGGCTGCACCGGTGGCATGGAGCGGGTGGGCCGAGCGCTCCCGGGAGTGCGCCCGCGGCGGACCGCCGTGGTGCCGAACGCGCCGTCACCGGCCATGGGGACGGTCCACCGGCCGGTGCCGGTCATGAACAGTGCTGAGGAGGCGTCGGCTCCACCGGAGGCGGTCCGTTCCCCACGATCGCCGGCTGCCGAAGTTCCACCCCCTACGAAAACGCGGGCTCCCGGGCCCTGTGAGGTTTGGTCAGCGGAGTGAACCGCGCCTTCCCCCGCGTGTCCCCGCCCCACGATTCCCTCGCGCCTTTTCCGGCCGGAGCAACCTATGCAACATCCGTTGGCCGGCAAGCGGGACGCGGCTGGAAACCGACGCCACCGCGTGTGATCGGGACGTCGCTGCCGGGCCGCCTGCCTGGGCGGATTCACCCATGCAGAAAATGGATTCTTCGCCTTCGCTCCTGGCTGTTCGGCCAGAAAAGCTTGGTGACGCCCGCGTGTGATGAAGCGGGAGGACGACTTCCTCCGGCCTCGCGGTCGCTGTCATCCGGAGTGAGACAGGCGCCGCCCGCTCGGGGCCGAGCCGTCGTGCCGGCCGGTCGTGCCTCCCGGAACCGCCGGCCCCCTCACCGTGTGTACCGGTACGTTCCGGTCACGACCGCCCTCACCCCTGGTACGCCTTCGGTTGCGCGACCACGCGCCGGGCCGGGGTGTGCGGCCCTTCCCTCACCGGGGAAGGCCGTACGGGCCGAGGCCGCTCCGGAGGCCCGTGATCTCCTGGCCCCGAGGAGTCGGCCAGGGCGATCACCGGGGCGGCCTCAGTGCCGGATCAGGCCGCCGACCGGGACGGGTGCGACATGTCCGGTCACCGGAACGGTCCGTGCCAGGGCGAGGCCGATGTCGAGCAGTGAAGAGCGGCCGAGGCGGGCGACCTCGGAAACCGGAGTCCAGACCGACTCGGCGGTCTCACCGTTCGGCTCAGGCCGGAGCCGGCCGCCGGTGATGCGGACCCGGTAGAAGATCCCGACGTTCTGGAGCCCGGGCCGGCCGGACGGCCGACGCTCCGCCGCAGGGACCACCCTTGAGTCGACGCCCAGCAGACGCTCGACCACGGCCTCCAGGCCGGTCTCCTCGGCGACCTCCCGGATCACCGCGTCGAACGGGTCCTCGGCGTGCTCGACCCTGCCGCCCGGAAGTGTCCAGGTCTTCTCGCCGTCCGGCCGTACGGCATGCGCGAGCAACACCCGCCCGTCCTCGACGCACACGGCGTACGCCGCCAGTCGCAGATCCATCCCCGGAGACTACGCCCGCCGCTACGACCGGCGCACCGTGCTGTTCGCGCCGTCGGCCGCCTCGCGGACGACGTCCGCGTGCCCGGTGTGCTGGGCCGTCTCCTGGAGGAGGTGCAACAGGATCCTGCGCACCGGCCAGCGGCGTACGGCCCCGGGATCCCAGGGCGTCTCCGGGAGGGGGACCTCCGTGCCGGGGTCCGCCGTCGCGACGGCCTCGTCGGTGGCCCGGGCGGCCTCCTCGTACGCGGTGTGCGGGCCGGCGGCCGTCACGCCTTCCGGTGCCCGGTACCGGGCCATGTCCCACATGCCGTCCGGCGCCCGGCCGTCGGCGCCGGTGAGGATGTGCGTCCAGATCCGTTCGCCGCGGGTGAGGTGGTTCAGGATCCCGCCGGGCGCCAGCTCGCTCACCGTGGAGCGCTCGGTGAGCTGCTCGTCCCCGATGTCCCGCACGGTGACGAGAAGGAGCCGGCGCGCTTCACGGAGCGCGGCCAGGAGGCCTTCGGTCTCAGGTGTCATGCGCAGACCGCAGGACGGAAACAGGCCGGATCCTGTCCTCGTCCGCCGCTTTGGCCGTGCGCCCCCAGCGCGGCGCTGTTGTGTCCGGGGGCGCCGCCCTCGTGGGCACCTCCGGGAATCAGCCACCCCTTCCGCACGTTGAAGCGGCGGCGGAGGCGTCCTCCGCACCGGTCACAGCAGAGCTGGAGAGTAGAAGAGTCATGCGCGTCGAGATATGGAGTGACATCGCCTGCCCGTGGTGCTATGTCGGTAAAGCGCGGTTCGAGAAGGCGCTGGCCGGCTTCGCCCACCGCGACGGGGTCGAGGTGGTCCACCGCTCCTTCGAGCTCGATCCCGGCCGGGCCAAGGGCGACACCGAGCAGGTCATCGACATGCTGGCGCAGAAGTACGGGCGCACCCCCGAGGAGGCCCGCGGCATGGAGGCCAATGTCGCCGCGAACGCGCAGGCCGAGGGACTCGGTTACCGCACCGAGGGGCGCGACCACGGCAACACCTTCGACATCCACCGGCTGCTGCACCTCGCCAAGGCGCGCGGACGCCAGGACGAGCTGCTGACCCTTGTCTACCGGGCGAACTTCGCCGAGGAGCGCTCGGTCTTCGACGACGCGGTGCTGGCCGACCTGGCCGTCGAGGCGGGTCTCGACGCCGATGAGGCGCGTGCGGTGCTGGCCGACCCGGAGGCGTACGCCGACGACGTGCGGGCCGACGAGCGTGAGGCCGCCGAGCTGGGTGCCAACGCCGTGCCGTTCTTCGTGCTCGACCGGCGCTACGGCATTTCCGGCGGGCAGCCCGCGGAGGTCTTCACCCAGGCCCTGGAGCAGGCGTGGAAGGACCGCGAGGTCTCCACCCTGACCCAGGTGGGAGGGGACGCGGCGGCCTGCGACGCGGACGGGGCCTGTGAAGTGCCCCAGGCTGAGGCATCCGGCCAGCGTGTATAAGGACTACTTGGGCGCGCCGCTCAATCTCACGTGATTGACGTGAGATTGAGCGGCCGTCAGGCTGTTGCGTATGGAGACTTCTGCGATCGATCAGGTCAGGGCCACCGAATTCGCATCCGGAACCACTTATCTGAACACCTCCGCCTGCGGGCTCCTGCCCCGTCGTGCCGTCGAGGCCGTCAAGACGCTGGCCGACGACGCTGCCGCAGGGGTCAGGGGAGGGGCGGGGAGCTTCGAAGCGGTGGATTCCGCCCGTGCCGGCTTCGCCGGACTCGCCGGCGTCACGCCCGCGCGGGTGGCCGTCGGCGGCTCCGTCGCCTCCCATGTGGGACTCGTCGCGGCGTCCCTCCCGCCGGGTGCCGAAGTGCTGGCGCCGACGGGGGAGTTCAGTTCCGTCGTGAGCCCCTTCGCCGTGCGCGGCGATCTGAGGATGCGCTACGTCCCGCTGACGGAGCTGGCCGACGCCGTACGGCCCGGGACGGCGCTCGTCGCCTTCTCGGCCGTCCAGTCCGCCGACGGCCGGGTCGCCGATCTGGACGCGGTCCGCGCGGCCGCCGCCACGCACGGGGCCCGGACGATGCTCGACGCCAGCCAGTCGGCCGGATGGCTGCCGCTGGACGCCGGGGCGTACGACTACACCGTCACCGGCGGATACAAGTTCCTGATGTGCCCCCGGGGTTCCTCGTTCCTGACCGTGACCGAGGAGGCGCAGCCGACCCTGCCGTCGCTCTACGCGGGCTGGGTCGCGGCCGAGGACCGCTGGAACAGTACGTACGGGCCGGTCGGGAAGCTCGCCGCCGACGCCCGGCGCTTCGACGAGCCGGTCGCGTTCCTCGCCTACCACGGGGCCGAGCAGTCCCTGGACCTGCTGGCCGGGGTCGGGGTGGACGCCGTGTACGCCCATGCCACCGGGCTCGCCGCCCGCTTCCGGGAAGGGCTGGCGTCGATCGGGCACGAGGTGGTGCCCGGCACCTCCGCGATCGTCGCCGTACCCGGCCTGGGTGGCCGGGAGCCCGATCTGGCGGCGGCCGGGGTGATGGTCTCCGCCCGGGCGGGCAATCTGAGGGCCGCCTTCCACCTGTACAACACCGAGGCGGACGTCGACCGCGCCCTGGACGTGCTGTCCCGCTGAGCCGGGCCGCGGGCTACCGCACGGGGCGGTCCCCGGCCCCGGCGCGGGAGTTCTCCTCCACCTCGGCGGGCAGCCGGGCCGGCCCCGTGAGGCACGGCGGCACGTTCCAGCAGCAGGTCACCCTGCGCGCCGCCGTCGCCGACGCCCCGCGGGCGGTGGACGATCTCATCACCCTGGCCGGGAGCTCCCTCGAGGCCGGTCCGGCCGGGATCCGTGTCACCCTCGACGAGCCGCCGGCCGAGGGGCTGCTCGTCGAGGACGGCGTCCGTCTGTGCCCACAGCCGCAGGACACGAGCCGATCGCCGCCGTCGTCGCGGAAACCGCTCCGCTCACCGCCCGCGTCCGGGGTGGCACACCGGCCGGGGACCTGGCCGCAGCCGGCCGCGTCCCCACCCTGGTCACCGAGCGCGCCGAAGCGGAGCTCGCGGCCCTGACCGCCTGGCCGGCGAGCCCTGCAGGCCCTATGCCGAATCCCGGCGCACCAGCTCCGTCGGGAGGATGACCGCGGCCGGGTCCTCCCCGCCGATCTGTGCCAGCAGCACCCGCACCATCTCGGCACTGATCCGGTCCCACGGCTGGCGGACCGTCGTCAGCTCCGGGCGCGCCGCGAGCGCCGCGGGAGAGTCGTCGAAACCACCGACCGCGATGTCCTGCGGCACCCGGCGGCCCGCCCGCTCCAGCGTGCTGAGCACCCCCTGTGCCATCAGGTCCGACGCGACGAACACCGCGTCCACGTCGGGCGCCCGCTCCAGCAGCAGCGCGGCCGCCGCCTCACCGCCCGCCCGGCTGTAGTCGCCCGGCACGATCAGCGCCTCGTCGACGGGCAGCCCGCACTCGGCGAGCGTCTCGCGGTAGCCCGCCAGCCGGTCCACACCGCCGGGGGTGTCCAGCGGCCCGGTGACCGTGGCGATCCGGCGGCGCCCCGACCCGTACAGGAAGCGCACCATGTCCCGGGCGCCACCCTGGTCGTCCGCCGCCACGTAGCTGACCCGCGAGCCCTGTCCGAGCGGCTTCCCGCACGCCACCAGCGGCACCCCGGCCTCGTGCAGCTGGGCGGCGACCGGGTCGCCGGAGTGGCTGGAGACCAGCAGCACCCCGTCCACGTGACCGGCGATGTAGCGCATGTTGCGGCGGCGCTCGGCCTCCGTGCCCGCGATCATCAGCAGCAGCGGGATGTCGTGCGCGGCGAGCGCGGTGGTGCAGCCGCGCAGCAGCACATTGAAATTGGGGTCCTCGAAGAAGCGTTCCTGGGGCTCGGTCAGCAGGAAGGCCACCGAGTCGGAGCGTCCGGTGATCAGGGACCTGGCATGCCGGTTCACGGTGTAACCGGTCCTGCGGATGGCGGACTGAACCGCGTCGAGCGCGGCCGCGCTGACGTTGTGACCGCCGTTGAGCACCCGGGAGACGGTGCCCCGGGAGACCCCGGCCTCCCGGGCGACGTCGTGGATCGTCGGCGGCCTGCGGCGTCCCGCGCCGTTCTGTTCTGTGCGGCTCATGGTGCATGATCTTTCATCAGAGGTCGCCCTGCTGAGGAGCAGTCAGGACTTTACGGCGCCGGAGAGCAGGTCCAGGCTCCAGAACCGCTGGATCACCAGGAACAGGGCGATCAGCGGGATGATCGCCAGCAGCGCGCCCGTGATGACCAGCGTGTAGAGCGCCGGTGTGTTGGCGCCCTGCTGGAGGAGCGTGTAGAGCCCCAGGGTCACCGGGAACTTCTCGTCGTCGCCGAGCATGATGTAGGGCAGCAGGAAGTTGTTCCAGACCGCCACGAACTGGAACAGGAACACGGTCACCAGCCCCGGCAGCATCATCGGCAGCGCGATGGTCCGGAAGATCCGCCACTCGCCGCCGCCGTCCATCCGGCCCGCCTCGATCACATCGGCCGGCACGGCGGCGGCCGCGTAGATCCGGGCGAGGTAGACGCCGTACGGGGAGAGGACCAGCGGCAGCAGGACCGAGAGGTAGGAGTCGGTCATGTCGGCCTCGGCCAGCAGCAGGTACTGCGGTACGGCCAGGATCACCGGAGGCATCAGCACCCCGGCGAGCAGGATGTTGAAGACCGTCTCCTTGCCGCGGAAGCGGTACACCGCCAGGGCGTACCCCGAGACCGCGGACACCGCCGTGGACAGCAGGGCGCCCACCCCGGCGTAGAAGGCCGAGTTGGCCATCCACTTCCAGTAGACCCCGTCGCGGTACTCCGTGAGGTCGGCGACGTTGCCGGTGAAACCGGAGCCCGGCAGGAAGGTGAAGGTCGAGAAGAGCTCGCTGCCGGATTTCGTGGAGGCGGCCAGGACCCAGAGGACGGGCAGCAGGCAGTACACGGCGCCGAGGAGCAGTGCGGCCGTGGGGACGAGAGGGGGGCGCCGGCGGCCGGGGGCGGCGAGGGGCCGGTTGCTCATCGGGATCCTCCCTGCTTCGTACGGGAGTTGGCCGCCTTGAGGAAACCGAAGGACAGGGCGAGTGTGACGAGGGCGATGATGACCGCCTGGGCCGCCGCCGCGTGGATGTCGTTGTTGACGAAGGCGTCCTGGTAGACCTTCATGAGCGGACTCCAGGTGGTGGAGAGCGAGTTGGTCAGCGGCTTGAGCGTGGTGGGTTCGCTGAAGACCTGGAGCGTCGCGATGATCGAGAAGAAGAAGGTCAGGATCAGGGACGGCGCCACCATGGGAATCTTGATCCGCAGCGCGATCTGGAGTTGCGAGCAGCCGTCGAGCCGTGCCGCCTCGAAGATCTCGGCGGGGATCGCCCGCAGTGACGTGTAGATCACGATCATGTTGAAGCCGGTGCCGCCCCACACCGCGATGTTGGCCAGCGAGAGGTACAGCGGCCCGCCGTCCAGCAGGCCTGGCTGCGGCAGCCCCGTCGCGTCGAGCAGGTGCAGGAAGGGGCTGACGTCGGGCAGGTAGAGGAAGCCCCACATCAGCGCTGCGATGACGCCGGGGATCGCGTACGGCAGGAAGATCGCCAGCCTGGTGAAACCGCGCAGCCGGAGCCCGTCGGTGTCCAGCAGCAGGGCGAAGAGCAGGGCGAGGCCGAGCATCACCGGGACGACGATCGCGCCGTAACCGAGGATGCGCAGCGCCCCGTGCAGCAGCTCCGGGTCGGTGAGCGCGTCGGCGTAGTTGGACAGACCGGCCCAGATCTCCTCCCGCGCGCCCTTGCCGAGGCCGAGGCCCTTGACCTCGGTCCGGCGGAAGCTGAGGTACACGGCGTAGCCGATGGGCAGGGCGAAGAAGAGCAGGAAGAGGACGGTGGCGGGGGCCAGGAAGGCGTACGGGGCGCTCTTGGCCCCGTACGCCTTCCCGCGGGGTGTACGTGTCACTCCGAGACCCCGAAGCCCTGCTTCTTCAGGTCCGCGACGGTGGCGTCCTGCATGGCGGTCAGTGCGGGGCCGAAGTCCGACTTGCTCTTGGCCGCCGCGGCGAAGTTGTCCTTGAAGGCGCTGTACGCGACGTTGACGTTCGGGCCCCAGGCGGCCGGGGCGGTGCCCTGGGCGATCTTGGCGGCCTCGGTGTAGAAGCCGGGCTGGTTCGAGAAGTAGTCCGGTGCCTCCGATAGCGCGCCGCCGGTCTGCGCGGCCGTCGCGGCGGGGTAGATCCCGCTCTCCTTCACCAGCGCGGCGAGCGCCACCGGGTCGGTGTTCAGCCACTTCGCGAAGGCGGCCGCGGCCTTCTTGTCCTTCGAGTCGTTGGTGACGGCGGTGGAGGAGCCACCCCAGCTGCCGGTGACGTTCTCGCCGGCGGTCCACTGGGGGAGCGGGGCCATGGCCCACCTGCCCTTCGTCTCGGGCGCGGCGGTGGTCAGGGTGCCGGGCGCCCAGACGGCGCTCACCCAGGCGACCTGCTGGCCGGTGTTGAGCGCCTTGTTCCAGGCCGGGGTGTACATCGGCTGGTTGTCGACGGCGCCCTCCTCGACCAGACCGCCCCAGAAGTCGGCGACCTTCCGCGTGGCCGGGTCGTCGATGGCGACCTTCCACGTGTCGCCGCCCGTGGTCCACCACTTCGCGCCCGCCTGCTGGGCGAGGCCCGCGAAGAGGCCCGAGTCGTTGGACGAGAAGGTGGTGAGGTCCTTGTCCGGCGCCTTCTTCTTCAGCGCGCGGGCGGTCCCGGCGAACTCGTCCCAGGTGGTGGGCACGGTCAGGCCGTACTGCTCGAAGAGGTCCTTGCGGTAGTAGAACATCAGCGGGCCGGAGTCCTGCGGCAGGGCGTACAGGGCGTCCGAGCCGAGTGTCGTCTGCTGCCAGATCCCGTCGGCGAACTCACCCTTCGTGTCGCCCGCCTCCTCGGATATGTCGGCGAGGACGTCGTTGGAGACCAGGGTGGGGAGGGCCTGGTACTCGGCCTGGACCAGGTCGGGCGCCTTGCCGGCCTTCGCCGCCGTGATGATCTTGGTGACCAGGTCGTCGCCGGACGCCTGCTTCTTCACCGTGACGGTGATGCCGGCCTCCTTGCCCGGGCCCTTGTTCCAGATGTCCGCGACCTTGTCCATGCCGGGCGCCCACGCCCAGTAGGTCAGCGAGGCGGGCCCGGAGGGAGCCGCCTCGTCGCCGTCGTCCGAGCCGCATCCGGAGAGCAGGGCGGTGGCGGCGAGTGCGGCGGCTGTGGACACCGCGACGGTGCGGTATTTCATGGTTTCTCCCCTGACGAGATGAACAGGCGCATCGGCGGGACCGGCCGGAAAGCGCTGTGAGCGTTCACAGTAGAGAAAGCAAACCGACACTTGTCAATGGTTGTTGCTGTGCGGTTATGTTGGCTCTGCGCCGCCGAGAGTGTGTGTGCACGTTCCCAGAAATTGTTCCGAAGAGCCAGGAGCTGTCCATGCCGCACTCAGAATCCGCTCCCTGCCCGGTCGGCCTGCACAAGCTGGCCTTCGGCGGCGACTACAACCCCGAGCAGTGGCCCGAGGAGGTCTGGCACGAGGACGTCCGCCTGATGCGCGAGGCCGGCGTGACCATGGTCAGCGTCGGGATCTTCTCCTGGGCGCTGCTGGAACCCGAGCCGGGCACCTATGACTTCGGCTGGCTCGACCGCCTCCTGGACCTGCTGCACGTCAACGGCATCCGAGCCGACCTCGGCACCCCCACCGTCGTCCCGCCGGCCTGGTTCTACCGCGCCCACCCCGACGCCCTGCCGGTCAGCCGGGACGGGGTACGCCTCGCCTTCGGATCACGCGGCGCGATCTGCCACAGTTCGGCCCCCTACCGCGCGGCCGCCGCGAACATCACCGAGCAGCTCGCCCGCCGCTACGCGAAACACCCCGCCCTCGCGATGTGGCACGTCCACAACGAGTACGGCGTCCCCGTCAGCGCCTGCTACTGCGACAGCTGCGCCGCCCACTTCCGCCGCTGGCTCGCCGCCCGGCACGGTTCGGCCGAGGCGGTCAACGAGGCCTGGGGCACCGCCTTCTGGGGCCAGCGCTACCGCTCCCTCGACGACATCGACCCGCCCCGCACCACCCCGACCGTCGGCAACCCCGCCCAGCGGCTGGACTACGCCCGCTTCGCCGACGCCACCATGCGGGAGAACTTCACCGCCGAACGCGACATCCTGCACCGGCTCGCCCCCGGCATCCCGGTCACCACCAACTTCATGACCGCGCTCAGCCAGTGCGAGTCCGTCGACTACTGGGCCTGGGGCCGCGAGGTCGACATCGTCTCCAACGACCACTACCTGATCACCGACGGCCGCCGCACCCACGTCAACCTCGCCATGGCCGCCGACCTGACCCGTTCGGTGGCGGGCGGCGCGCCCTGGCTGCTGCTGGAGCACTCCACCGGCGGCGTCAACTGGCAGCCCCGCAACCCCGCCAAGCGCCCCGGCGAGATGGCCCGCAACAGCCTCGCCCATGTCGCCCGGGGCTCGGAGGGCGCGATGTTCTTCCAGTGGCGCCAGTCCCGGCGCGGCGCCGAGAAGTTCCACTCCGCGATGGTCCCGCACGCCGGCACCGACTCGCGGATCTGGCGCGAGGTGAGCGCGCTCGGAGCGGGGCTCGGCCTGCTGGAGGGCATCCGGGGCACCCGGACCGTCGCCGACGTGGCGATGCTCTGGGACTGGCAGTCCTGGTGGGCGCAGGGCCTGGAGTGGCGCCCGAGCGAGGAGCACGACGCCCGCGAGCGCGCCGACACCTTCTACGCCTCGCTCTACGACCGCCACCTCACCGTCGACTTCGCCCACCCCGACGCCGACCTGTCCGGCTACCCCCTGGTCGTCGTCCCCGCCCTCTACCTGGCCACCGGGGGGACCGGCCGCAACCTGCGCCGGTACGTCGAGAACGGCGGCACCCTCGTCGTCTCGTACTTCTCCGGCATCGTCGACACCGACGACGCGGTGCACCCCGGGGCCTACCCCGGCGCGTTCCGGGACGTACTCGGCCTGACCGTCGAGGAGTTCGCCCCGCTCCCGGTGGGCGGGACCGTTCGCCTGATCACCCCCGAGGGCGCCCCCGAAGGCCCGGAGCTGACCGGCGACCTCTGGTCGGACGTGGTGATCCCGCGCGGCGCCGAGACCGTCTGGTCGTACGCCGGCGGCATCCCGGCCGGCCGGCCCGCCGTCACCCGCAACCGGCTCGGGGAAGGCACCGCCTGGTACATCTCCACCCGGCTCTCCGGCCCGGACCTGGACGCCGTCCTGGACCGCGCCGCCGCCGACGCCGGCATCGAGCCCCGCACGAGCCTGCCGTACGACGTCGAGGTCGTACGCCGCACCGGTGCGGGCGGCACCTACCTCTTCGTGATCAACCACAGCGACACCGACGCCGCGGTGGCGCTGGACACCCCCGGCACCGAACTCCTCACCGGCGAGCCCGCCGTGGACAGGCTCGCCGTTCCGGCGGGCGCGGTCCGCGTCGTACGCCTCGGCGGCTGAGGCGCCCAGCCCACCCCGCACAACGGTCGAAGGGACATCGACGATGTACGGAACGACACACACCCGCGCGAAAGCGGCCGGGGCGGTGGCCGCGCTCTCCGGCCTCGTGTTCGCCGCGCTCCCCGCAACGGCCGCACACGCGGCCACCACCCCCGTCAACACCGGCTTCGAGTCGGGCACGACCGGCTGGTCGACGTACTCGGCCGGCGGGCAGAACGCCGCCTCCTTCACCGAGGCGGGCGGCCACGGCGGCAGCACCCGGCTCAGCCACTGGTCGGCCTCGGCGTACAAGGTCGAGACCTATCAGTACCTGAGCGGCCTCACCGACGGCACGTACACCCTCAGCGCCTGGGTCCGCTCAGGGGGCGGCCAGGACTCCGCCTACATCGCCCTGCGCAACTGCGGCACCGCCGAACAGCGCACCGACCTGCCGCCCACCGCGGACGGAGCCTGGATCCGCCTCGTCACCTCCGTCAGGGTGACGGGCGGGGCCTGCACCATCAGCCTCAACTCCGACGCGCACGCGGGCCAGTGGGCCAACTTCGACGACATCACCTTCACCCGTGGAAGCACCGGGCTGAGCGTCAGGGGCGGTGACCTCTCGACCCTCCCGAAGAACGAGGCGTACGGCGCGGGGTACAGCGACGCGAGCGGCAGGGCCGGGGACGCCATGAGCATCCTCAAGAGCTCCGGCATGAACTACGTACGCCTCAAGGTGTGGGTGGACCCGGTCGACGGCTACAACGACAAGGCCCACGTCCTCGCCATGGCCAAGCGCGCCGAGGCCCTCGGCATGAAGACCCTGATCGACTTCCACTACTCGGACGCCTGGGCCGACCCCGGCAAGCAGAACAAGCCCGCCGCCTGGGCCGGACACGGCTACAGCCGACTGCGCACCGACGTCTACCACCACACCTACGACGTGCTGAACGCCCTGAAGGCCCAGGGGACCACGGCCGACATGGTGCAGATCGGCAACGAGATCAACGGCGGAATGCTCTGGCCCGAGGGCTCCACCGGCAACTGGTCACAGCTCGCCGGCCTCCTCACCTCAGGAGCGAACGCCGCCAAGGCGGTCTCCTCCGGCACGAAGGTGGCACTGCACCTCGCCGAGGGCGGCGACAACGAGGGCACCCGCTGGTGGTTCGACAACGCCGTGGCGCGGAAAGTGCCGTTCGACGTCATCGCGCTCTCGTACTACGGCTACTGGCACGGCTCGCTGTCCGGACTCCAGACCAACCTCGACGACGCCGCCTCCCGCTACGGGAAGCCGGTACTGGTCGCCGAGACCGCCTACGCCCATACGCTGGCCGACGCCGACGGCCTGGAGAACAACGTGGCCACCGCCGACCAGCTGGTCACCGGTTACCCGGCGACCCCGGCCGGCCAGGCGGCGAACCTCCGGGACGTCATGAACGTCGTCGAAGCCGTCCCGGACGACCGGGGACTGGGCGCGGTGTACTGGGAGCCCGCCTGGACCGCGGCGAAGGGCAGCGGCTGGGACCCGGCCGACCCGTCCTCGGGCAACGCGTGGGAGAACCAGGCGGTGTTCGGCCACAGCGGCAGGCTGCTGCCTGCGGCAGCCTGGTTCTCACACAGGTAGGCGCCCCGCCGGTCCGGTACGCGCACGGCAGACCGGGCCGGCGGCACCTGCCCGTGGCGGGGACGGATTCACACGGTGCGCGGACCCTCGATGTTGGCCACCATCGTGCGGAACACCTTGAGCGCGGCCACGTACTCCGCGTCGCTGATCCCCCGGTGGACCTCGGCGCGGAGCCCGGTCACCAGCTCACGCAACCGCGCCCGCGCGGCCTTTCCTTCGGCGGTGAGGCCCAGCCGCCGCCCTTCCTCGCTGAGCCAGCCGCGGTGAAGCAGCTGGTCGACGACCCGGGAGATGTCCTGCGGTCCGTCGGCGAGGGGCGTGAGCTGGTCGACGACCTCCTCGCGGGTGGGCGCGGCGGGCCCGCCGCGCACCCGGTTGAGCACCCGGTACTGCGGCTGCGTGACGTCGATCCTGGCCATGGCGTCCCGCAGACGGCGGGTGACGGCCGTACGGGCCAGGCCGCTCCAGTACCCGATGGGCTGTGTGGCCAGCGCGTCGTCGGTGGCCGCCGGGTCTGCCGGCGCCTGGCCGGTGAGGGCGGTGCTGGTCGGCTGTTCCATGGCCGCGACGCTGCCGGCGGGTCCCGGTCAGGCTCCTGCGGACCGCAGCGACCGGCTGCGATGTGGCCGGTATCCGCCGCTGCCGCGCAGCTCGGGGGCCCCGTACCGGTCACCGGCCGTCCAGCGGCGCACCGTGCCACCTCCACGACGTGACACGGTCACGGCCCGGCAGGTCCGCGCGGCCGGTGCACCAGAGCAGCACGGCCCACCGGTCCTCGTCGTCCGGGGCACCGGGGAAGAGCCGGGCCAGCACCCGGTCGCAGAGGTCCCGGGGCGGGGTCCAGGAGAGCGACAGCCCGGCGGCGACGTCGTAGGTGTGCACGAGGGTCTCGACGACGCCCATCGCGGCGAAGCCCTCCGGGTCGGAGAGCCCGGACACGTGGTGGGAGCGGACGTCCGAAGGGGTCGTACGCACCATCGCCGTCAGGAGGGCGCCGCTCGACTCCAGCGTCTGGAGCAGCCCGGACGTTCCCGCCTCCGGGTCCGCGAAGACCGAGTTCCCGGGGCCGCCCTCGCGGTCGGGCGCGTACCGGTAGGGCACCTCACGGTCCTGCGGGGGCCTGCGCCCACCCAGCTGGACGGCGTAGGCGAAGAGATCGTCACTCAGGTGCTCCACCGTCTCCCAGCAGTCCCACGCCAACGACCCTGCCGGGACCCGCCAGTTGTCCGTTGGGGACTCCGCGAGGGTGTCGACCGCGAGGCGCACCGCCAGCGCCACGTCGTCGGCGGTGACGGGCAGCCGGGTGCCGGTCAGCGCGGCGCGTTCCCGCGCACCGCACTCCACGCAGAACTCGTTGCCCTCCGGATCGGCCAGGGTGGCCCAGCCCCGGCCGTCCGGCTTGCGGTGGTCGGCGACCAGTGTGGCGCCGAGGGCCAGCAGCCGTTCGACCTCCTCGTCGCGGGTGCGGTCGTCGGGGCGCAGGTCCAGGTGGATCCGGTTCTTGGTGCTCTTGGGCTCGGGCACCGTGATGAAGAGCAGAGCGGCACCAGGCGCCTCGACGAGCGCCTCGGGGTCACCGGGCTCGTCGTCTTCGGACAGGGCGGAATCGAGCACCTCGGCCCAGAAGAGGGCCAGTTCGTAGGCATCGGCGCAGTCGACGGTGATGTGCTGTACGAGTGAGGTCATGGGCGCCACTGTCTCCGCTGAACCGGGCCGAGGTCCAGCGAGTTGCACGGCCGGGCGGGCTCAGGCGCCCGGCGCGGAGTCACCCTCGGAGGCGGGCAGTGCGGATCGGACTGCGGCTCGTGCCAGAGCAGTGCTCTCCCGGAGGGTCTCGACCGGGAGCGGCTGTGTGGCCAGAGCGCCCTCGTGCAGCACGAGGAGCTGGGTGGCGAGGGTGGAGGGGCCCGAGCAGCCCGCCGCGGTGGCGAGTTCCTCGAACAGGTCCAGCAGCCAGAGCTTCTGGTCCGAGGCGATGCGGTGGGCGGGGTGCGACGGGTCGGGGAGTTCGGCCAGTGCGTTGATGAACGCGCATCCACGGGTGTTGGTCCCGCTCCAGATCCGCAGTGCCTCGAAGGGGCCGGTGACGGCCTCGGCGGTGCCCTCGCAGGCGTCGACGGCGGCGCGGACCAGTGAGCGCCAGCGCTGGTCGCGTTCCGTGAGGTAAGCCGCCACCAGATGGTCCTTCGAGCCGAACTGGTTGTACAGGGTCCGCTTGGTCACCCCTGAGTGCTCGGCGATCAGAACGGGGTCTCCGCGGCTCGGAAATGACGGCTTGTCAGTTCGCGTCGCTTCGGCGCGGCCCGGAAGCCTTCGGAAGCCGGACTCCGGACCAGGAGCCGACTTCGCATTGTCCGTCGGCATTGTTCCCTGTAGTCACGACTGTGCCGTTGGCACGCAGACCAAGGGTGTGCGTCGAACCGGCCGCCACGGCGACAATGTCGCGCCAATCGCCGACTTCGCACTGTCCGTAGGTGTTGTCTCCCGCTGCGAGGACACGTCCGGACGCAGTGACCCCGACGGTATGGTGGCTACCCGCGTCGAGTGCCACCACGTCTTCCCACTCGTCGACTTCGCATGCCCCGGCTGCCCGTTCTCCGGTCGCCACCGCCCGCCCGTCGGCCCTGAGGCCGACGGTATGGAGATACCCGGCCGAAACGGAGGCCAGGTCACGCCACCCTTCAACGGCACACTGCCGTCGTCGATTGTTCCCCGTGGCCAGTGCAGAACCGTCCGACCGGACGCCTGCCGAGTGCCAGTCACCACACGAGAGGGCGACCATCTCGCGCCAGGACTGCACGTCGCACTGTCCTTCCGAACTACGGCCGACTGCCAGCACGCGGCCATTCGCGAGGAGCCCGAGCGTGCGGCGCCAGCCTGCGGCCACAGCTGTGATGCCTTGCCATCCGGCGACATCACACTGCCCATCGCCATTCCACCCCGTCGCCAGCACCGTGCCGTCCGACCGGAGCCCCACCGTGTGAGACCTGCCCGTGTTCGTCGCGGTATGGACGTTGCCGGCTGCCACCGCGACGACGTCTTCCCATCGCTCGACACGACATCCAGCGGCTGCGGCATCGCCCACGGAGAGAACGGTCCCATCCCAGCGCCGCCCGACCGAATGACGCCTTCCGGCCGCCAGCGCCGACGGCTCGGCGAGCATTCTGCCTCCTTGTGCTTGACGAGAGCTCGAGACACGGGATTCCACCTTACTGCGCACCGGAATCAGAGCGGGGTCCTCAGCCGCCGCCGGCAGACGACGCACAACCGAGTGTGATGAAGGCCTGGTGGATGGCGTCGCGGATCTCCCCGCGCACGCGTAGGCGGCGGAACCTGAGGGGTGGCCGATGAACTCGACCACCAGTCCCCTGGAGCTGCTCGTCCTGGTGCCGATGGCGCTCCTCTTCCTCTGCGTGCCGTCGTTCGTCGTCTGCCGCAGAGGAGTGGAGCGCCTGGTTCTGGTCGTCGTGGTCAGCCTGATCGGTGCCGTCACGGGCCTGTCCGGTTCGTGGTCCTGATCATGGCGCTTCCGATGCGTGCCCGCGCTCCCGCCCCGACGCTCCGGCCGAGCGCCTGCCCCGGCCTTCGGCCGGCCCCCCGGCCCGTAAGGGCGTCCGCCGGGGCGGACGCCCTTACGGGCACACCATGGCCTGATATCAGATGAGGGCCTCGGGCGCCTTGGTCGTCGGCCCCCCGCATCACCGGTGTTCATTGTTCCCGCCGGTTCGAACAGCAGGATCGCGGTCTCCGCATCAGCTACGGGGCAGTGTTCGACACCTCGGGGAACCACGAACAACTCGCCGGGTTCCAGCACCACATCGGCGTCCCTGAGCCGGATCGTGAGCCGACCGCTGATGACCAGGAACAGTTCATCGGTGTCCCCGTGCGTGTGCCAGACGAACTCGCCCCTCATTTTGGCCAGTTTGACCTCGTAGTCGTTGAGGACAGCTACCTTCTTCTGCGACCACAGGCCGCTTCAGGTTGCCGCTTGCCCTCCGGGGGTGGACGACGGGAGGAAGACGCCGGTGAGTGGTGCTTGCGCGACCCAGCAGGGGCGGGGCCGAACGGGAGGTGGACCCGGCGTATGCGCGGCTCGCGACACTCCTGGAGCGCCTCCGCGCGGAGAACGCGCGATATAACGCCCGGAGCGAAGGGCGTTTTCTGTGAGCGGAGTTGACCGACGCCCTGCTCGCCAGGACGACGACCCGTTCATGTCGTTCCCTCTGAGAGCTGCGGAGTCCGTGCCCGGGTGTCCCGAGTGCGACCGTCTCGTGTGTGCCGAGAAGCTTGCGGGCAAGCAGGCCGGCGGACGAGCGGGTGAGGCTCCGCAGGCACCTGGAAGCCGCGCACGGCGGCCCGTCAGGGAGGTGCAGGCCGTGACGAGCAGGCAGTGCCCGTGGGTGGAGAACGCCGGCGGGGCGGGACGCCTGTTGCGTCCCGCCCCACCTGGCCTGCGTATGCCCCTACTTCACGGGGGTGAAGTCGCGGGCTCCGATGAATTCGGGCCGGCGGACGGGGGCGGCGAAGGGTTCCTGGGCGG